>NZ_WLTU01000023.1:0-311331 GCF_009706275.1 Providencia sp. wls1943 | reverse complement strand
GAATCGATATTTTTCTGTGGAGAGCATACTGCTATGATGGCGGTGGGTGCTTGGATCATTTTGGTTCAAGCAGATAATTGATTCAAATAAACCATTGGTTTAAGCGAACAATAAGTTGTGAGACCAAAAAGACGAAAGCCCCGAGTTCCATTAATAGTAACTCGAGGCAGTCTCCAACACGACAATTGGATTCTGTCTCCTTTTTGTACAGGAGTCAAGAGGAATGACCAAGTTTGCTCTTATCGGGCTAATGACCGTGTGTGCCACGGTGTTGTGCCTTTCACTGTTGCTGCGAGACCGAATTTGTTCGGTCAATGTAATCAGTGGAAACACAATGGTTCAAGCTACTCTATTGTGCGTTGAGTAGTCTGGTGGGGGAGTAATCCCCCACATTTCTCTCTGATTGTAAGTTAGGTGATACAGGCACCCTTTTTCTGTTTTTTTCATTGAGAGATATTAGACAGTTATTTCTTAATTTCTTATTTAAATCATCCAATTAAGAGTTTTTCTCTCAAAAGTGAAAATTACCTTGGGTCATACTCTTGAAGATGAGTTATTTGACTTTATTTTTATCTACTTTTTACTTAGGCTATGACATTGTTAGTTTATTAATCATACCAAGAGGAAGGTTCCAATGAAAAAGATCGCCGTTTTACGTTCTTTAGGTGTCATTGGGTTGAGCTGGGCACTTTTTGCTTGTAGTTCATCATCTGATAGCGCCTTGAAAAAACAAGCTTCAGAAACTTGGGACAGCGCAGCTAAAACTGTTGAAATGGCAGGCAAAGATACAGGTAATGCCATCTCAAGTGGTGTGAAAAGTACCGATACCTATATCGATGATTCTTCCATTACTGCGGATATTAAAAGCAAACTCTTAGGTACCAGTGGGCTCCCAAGTAATAGCGTGTCAGTAAAAACTGTTCAAGGTGTGGTTTACCTCTCTGGTTTTCTCAAATCTAGTGAGCAGATAAATCAAGTTGTACAGATTGCATCAACCGCGAAAGGGGTAAAATCAGTACAGAATGGTTTAGTTCTGACGAACAAGTAATTTATTTTAAATGAGCTTTCAGTCGAAAGCTCATTTTGCTATTTGCTCTTCCTGAGAAAAACAGTTTAATGAGAATCATTTGTTTTAATCTGATTTATTGTGAGATTGTTTAGAGACACGTCAATATAGAGAAAGGGTTACTATGGGAAAGCATGTTCCTGTCACTTTAGGCACGATTGAGCCACTCGCGTTTTCTGATGAAATTAACGGAAGAAAAACTGCCCTTATCTGCGAAGGTGGCGGTCAGCGTGGTATTTTTACGGCCGGTGTATTGGATGAATTTCTGATAGAAAACTTTAACCCTTTTGATTTGATGATAGGGACGTCTGCGGGCGCCCAAAATTTATCCGCTTATATTTGTGGTCAAGCCGGATATGCCCGCCGAGTGATTACTCGCTATACCACGAATCTTAATTTTTTTAACCCGCTAAGATTTATTCGTGGAGGAAACTTAATTGACCTTGATTGGTTGATTGAAACGACGGCGAAAGAGTTTCCACTTAATATGGATGCAGGGCTTGAATTGTTAAATTCTGGCCGTGAATTCTATATGGGAGCCAGTCGTAGCGATGATTTTTCCGCTGCATTTTTGCAGCCAGATGCGGATTCTTGGTTGGATATCATTCGTGCTTCCAGCGCCATTCCAGGATTCTATCGAACTGGCGTAGAATATAGCGGCGTGCGATACCACGATGGAGGGATAAGCGCCGCGATTCCTGTAGAGGAAGCTTATCGGCGTGGAGCGGATACAATTGTTGTGATCCGCACTGTACCTTCTCAGATGTACTTTACGCCCGAATGGGTAAAACGAATGACTCGTTGGCTTGAAGGTGATAATTCGGCGCTGCAACGCATGGCAGCCATGCTAAAAGTTCACTTGAAGAGCTATCGAAAAACGCAGGAATTTATCGAAAACCCACCCGATGGCGTGCAGATTTTTGAAATATACCCACCGACACCACTGAAAAGCAGTGCATTAGGCAGTAAAATTAGTGCCTTAAACCAAGATTACCATGTCGGACGACGCTGTGGACGTTACTTTATTGCAGCATTAGCTCAACAGTTTGCGAGTAATGATGCTGATTTCAGTCGATTTTCTAAGAACACCAACTCATTAGAATTGATGTATAGGGAAGATCAGCGAGAGTCTTTATTAGCAGGAAAGACGGCCGAGGCAGCAAGTGCTAGCGCCCTGCAAGGCAATCCTGCTCATGAGTGATAATATTCAATTTATCGACACTCACTGTCATTTTGATTTTCCCCCGTTCAGTGAGGCACTTACAGAAAGCCTAGAAACCGCGAAGCAAGGTGGAATTACGGATATTATTATTCCTGCGGTGAGTCAGGATAACTTTCAACGCATCTGGAATTTAGCGCATGAGTATTCTCAACTCCACGCAGCAATGGGATTTCACCCACTATATTTAAGCCAGTTTCAAGAATCACATTTTGAAAAATTGACGGATTTTCTGATGCGCAAAAGCCAGAAATGCGTGGCAGTAGGAGAGATTGGGCTTGATCTTTATATGGAAGATCCTCAATTTGAAAGGCAACAAATATTGCTTCAGCGCCAGTTGAAGTTAGCTAAGCAGTTTGACTTACCCGTTATTTTGCATTCACGAAAAACTCATGACCAATTGGTTGCGATGTTACGTCGCTACGAAGTCCCTGCACGTGGTGTAGTGCATGGTTTTGCTGGCAGCCTTTCTCAAGCCGAAAGTTTTGTGAAACTGGGGTATTACATTGGCGTCGGGGGGACAATTACTTATGAGCGCGCGAATAAAACTCGCCAAGTGATGGCTCAACTCCCGCTAAGTTGTCTTGTGTTTGAAACAGATGCACCGGATATGCCTGTATCCGGTTTTCAAGGTGAACCTAATCGACCAGAGCGTATTCAGTGGGTATTTCAGTCTTTGTGTGAGCTGCGCCACGAATCTCCGGATGAAATAGCACAACAACTTTACAACAATAGCCGGACGTTATTTAATCTAATTTAGATTATAATTAGCCGATTAATAATTATTTCTTAAGTATTTTATGTATTTATCCGAGTAAATCCATTCAGCTTTTTATCTCTTCGACTATCGCATTAGTGCCTTTCCAGACGAAACTGATCCTCTATTGTGAGTTTCGTCACAATATTTGAATTTATGTTGCTTATTGCACTTTGGATTTGTGATGAATGTTGGGGGTTATTAATGATGACTGGTTATAATCATCGAACTAAGATTCGTGGAATCTTGCGAGTTTCTTTATACATTAACCTAGAATTAAGTGAACAGGGATACTTCCATGCAACTCATTTTGAGTATTGTTGGGATGGCGGTGCTTATTGCGATAGCCGTTCTCTTCTCCAGCGATCGTCGCGCAATTAGACTTCGTACAGTCGGCGGTGCTTTTTTAATCCAAGTCGCTATCGGCGCATTCGTTCTTTACTCCCCTGCGGGACGTAGCGTTTTACAAGGCATGTCTGACGGCGTTTCTAAAGTTATCGGTTACGGTCAAGATGGGATGAGCTTCATCTTCGGTGGTTTAGTTTCCGATAAAATGTTTGAATTATTTGGCGGCGGCGGCTTTATCTTTGCTTTCCGTGTATTACCTATCATCGTCTTCTTCTCATCTCTGATTGCCGTCCTGTATTACCTCGGCATCATGCAACTGGTCATCAAAATTCTAGGTGGTGGTCTGCAAAAAGTACTGGGAACTTCAAGAACCGAATCACTGTCTGCAACCGCGAACATTTTCGTTGGTCAAACGGAAGCGCCTCTGGTTGTTCGCCCTTATATTTCTACCATGACTAATTCTGAACTGTTTGCCATCATGTGTGGTGGTTTAGCGTCTGTAGCGGGTTCAGTATTAGCGGGTTATGCGCAAATGGGTGTTCCAATGGAATATCTGATTGCTGCATCCTTCATGGCGGCGCCGGGTGGATTACTGTTTGCTAAGCTAATGGTTCCTGAAACTGAAGTTGCTAAAGATAATGTGGATGCTAAAGATTTAGTGGCAGAAGAAGATCGTCCAGCTAACATCATCGATGCAGCCGCATCTGGCGCAGCATCCGGTATGCAACTGGCTCTGAACGTAGGTGCAATGTTACTGGCATTCATCGCATTAATTGCGTTAATTAACGGTATTTTAAGTGGTGTGGGTGGCTGGTTTGACTATCCGCAATTATCCCTTGAATTATTACTAGGTTGGGTATTTGCCCCAATCGCATACCTGATTGGTGTGCCGTGGAGCGAAGCAACAATTGCCGGTTCTTTCATTGGGCAAAAAGTGGTTGTGAACGAATTCGTTGCTTTCATGAACTTCGGTGAATATATGAAAGCCGATGCGGATGTGATTGCGGCGGGCAAACAAGTTCTGTCTGATCATACTAAAGCGATTATTTCCTTCGCACTGTGTGGTTTCGCGAACTTATCTTCTGTGGCAATTTTGCTGGGTGGCTTAGGTGGAATGGCACCAAATCGCCGTAGTGATGTAGCTCGTTTAGGTATGAAAGCCGTTATGGCGGGTACACTCTCTAACTTAATGAGTGCAACGATTGCAGGCTTCTTCTTAACATTAGCCGCAATGACCGCAATGTAATCCCCCTGTTTGCAGCGGAAAGGCGATTTGTCTTTCCGCTGTCATTTTCTTCTGCGATATTCTTTTTCTGGTTTTTATCGTAACTCTTACTTTTTCAACTATTCTTAACGTAATCAATTTAAGACGAGAAAGTTGCAGCCTGTATAATGGTTGATAAAGAGTGAGCAATTTCTCGTGAAATTGTGATATCGTTCACGAATATATATTTAATAATGTAACGTTCAGTCGATAAATGTGATTTGTAGCGCATAAAATACCCCAGTTACGTGGTCAAATAGGTAACAGTAAGTTGCCACGGAACTGATAGTTCATAGAGTCAACTGGCTCTAGGGCATCGTGCGGTGAGATGGATCTCAGCTGCTGAGTTTGGAAAACCTAACTAGCATCTTTATGGAACAAGCCCGCTCGCCAACAAAGAACGTATCGTTCTGAAAGAATTAACATCGTTGGAGAGTTATATGACTGATTTAAAAGCAGCAGCGCAACGCGCACTGACCCTGATGGATTTAACTACGTTAAATGACGACGACACTGACGCAAAAGTGATCGCCTTATGTCATCAGGCAAAAAGCCCAGCAGGTCATACCGCTGCTATCTGTATTTATCCTCGTTTTATTCCTATTGCACGTAAAACCTTACGTGACCAAGGAACGCCAGATATCCGCATTGCGACCGTCACCAACTTCCCACATGGTAATGATGATATTGAGATTGCTTTAGCTGAAACTAAAGCTGCCATTGCTTATGGTGCGGATGAAGTTGACGTTGTATTCCCATACCGTGCACTGATGGCTGGTAATGAAAAAATCGGTTTCGATTTAGTGAAAGCATGTAAAGATGCTTGCGCGGCTGCAAATGTATTACTGAAAGTGATCATTGAAACGGGTGAACTAAAAGATGCTGCATTGATCCGTAAAGCGTCTGAAATTTCAATCAATGCAGGTGCTGATTTTATTAAGACATCCACGGGTAAAGTGCCTGTGAATGCCACTTTAGAAAGCGCAGAAATCATGATGCAAGTCATCCATGATATGGGCGTGGCGAAAAGTGTTGGTTTCAAACCTGCTGGCGGCGTTCGTACCGCTGAAGAAGCAGCACAATATTTAGCCTTAGCAAGCAAAATCTTAGGCGATAACTGGGCTGATGCTCGCCATTTCCGTTTTGGTGCATCTAGCTTATTAGCGAATTTATTAAATACACTGGGATTTGACGTTAAAAAATCCTCCAGCAGCTATTAATAATCGCAATTATTAGTGACATCAGACTGTTGCCCTATCTGACTTGGGCAACAGCCGTGACTATTTAGCCGAAGAATTCGATGTGAATTAAGGAGCCTATTGTGTTTCTCGCTCAAGAAATTATTCGTAAAAAACGTGACGGCAAACCATTAAGCGAAGAAGAGATCCGCTTCTTCATCAATGGTGTACGTGATAACACGGTTTCTGAAGGTCAGATTGCAGCCCTGGCAATGACCATCTATTTCAATGATATGACAACCCCTGAACGTGTCGCGCTAACGTTAGCGATGCGTGATTCCGGTACCGTATTAAATTGGAAATCACTGAATCTTAATGGTCCACTCGTGGATAAACACTCCACAGGTGGCGTGGGGGATGTGACTTCACTCATGTTAGGACCTATGGTTGCTGCATGTGGTGGTTATGTTCCGATGATTTCCGGTCGCGGCTTAGGTCACACCGGTGGAACCCTTGATAAGCTCGAAGCTATCCCTGGGTTTGATATTTTCCCTGATGATGAACGTTTCCGCGACATTATCAAAAATGTCGGCGTGGCGATTATTGGTCAAACCAACTCACTAGCGCCTGCTGACAAGCGTTTCTATGCGACTCGTGATATCACGGCAACCGTGGATTCTATTCCGCTTATCACCGCTTCTATCTTAGGTAAGAAATTAGCCGAAGGGTTAGATGCGTTAGTGATGGACGTTAAAGTGGGTTCTGGTGCATTTATGCCAACCTACGAAAAATCAGAGCAATTGGCTGAATCTATCGTGCAAGTCGCCAATGGCGCAGGCTGCAATACTACCGCGTTATTAACTGACATGAACGAAGTACTGGCATCTAGCGCAGGTAATGCTGTTGAAGTCCGTGAAGCTGTACAGTTCCTGACGGGCGAATACCGTAATCCACGTTTGTTTGAAGTCACCATGGCGCTGTGTGTGGAAATGCTAGTTTCTGGTAAGTTGGCATCGGATCGTGATGATGCCCGTCAAAAATTACAAGCAGTACTGGATAATGGCAAAGCGGCGGAAGTGTTTGGTCGTATGGTTGCGGCACAAAAAGGGCCGAAAGATTTTGTTGAAAATTACAGCAAATATCTGCCAACTGCCGTCCTCAGCAAAGCCGTTTACGCACCACAAGCGGGCATTATCACACAAATGGACACACGAGCACTGGGTATGTCTGTGGTAACGTTAGGGGGTGGCCGCCGTAAAGCTTCTGATCCTATCGATTACAGCGTTGGTTTAAGTGATATCGCAGCATTAGGTAGCAAAGTTGATACCCAAACCCCACTTGCGATCATTCATGCCAATAGCGAAAAATCATGGGAAGAGGCGGCGAAAGAAGTTCGTGCTGCTATGATTATTGGGGATAAAGCCCCAGAAGCGACACCAATGGTCTATCGTCAAATTAGTGAATAAACCGATATCCGCATCTTTCACAGAAGGGTGCGGGTTAGATGACGCGATGAACAGATAAGCTGTATCGCAGGAGAATAAATATGAAACGCACATTTATCATGGTACTGGATTCCTTCGGGATCGGCGCTGCAGGTGATGCCCATAAATTCGGCGACGAAGGTTCGAACACACTGGGTCATATCGCAGACGCTTGTGCTCGTGGGGAAGCAGACAAAGGCCGTAAAGGTCCATTACACCTGCCTAACTTAACAAAATTAGGTTTAGGAAAAGCAGGGGAAGAATCAAGCGGAAAATTCCCTGCGGGTCTGGATCCAAATGCAGAAATTATCGGTGCATATGGTTATGCGAGTGAGTTATCTTCAGGTAAAGATACACCGTCAGGTCACTGGGAAATTGCGGGCGTTCCTGTTCTGTTCGATTGGGGCTATTTCGAGAAACATGAAAACAGCTTCCCACAAGAATTACTGGATACACTGGTAGAGAAAGCCAACTTACCGGGTTACTTAGGTAACTGCCACTCCTCAGGTACTGTGATCCTCGACCAACTGGGCGAAGAACACATGAAAACGGGTAAGCCAATTTTCTACACCTCTGCGGACTCTGTATTCCAAATCGCGTGCCATGAAGAAACTTACGGCTTAGACAAACTGTATGAGCTGTGCGAAATTGCCCGTGAAGAGTTAACTAAAGGTGGTTACAACATCGGCCGTGTGATTGCGCGTCCATTTGTTGGCGACAAAGCGGGTCACTTTGAGCGTACGGGTAACCGCCATGACTTAGCGGTTGAGCCACCAGCGCCAACCGTACTGCAAAAATTAGTGGAAGAAAAACAAGGTGAAGTGGTGTCTATCGGTAAGATTGCCGATATCTACGCTCACGTTGGTATTACCAAAAAAATCAAAGCAACGGGCATCAACGCGCTGTTTGACGCAACCTTAGAAGAGATGAAAATTGCGGGTGACGACACTATCGTTTTCACTAACTTTGTCGATTTTGACTCAGCATACGGTCATCGTCGTGATGTTGCCGGTTATGCTGCTGCATTAGAGTTATTCGATAGCCGCTTACCTGAAATGCTGAAACTGGTTAAAGAAGATGACATTCTGATCTTAACCGCTGACCACGGTTGCGACCCAACTTGGCCGGGTACAGACCACACTCGTGAACACATCCCAGTGCTGGTGTACGGACCAAAAGTTAAACCAGGTTCTTTAGGTCACCGTGAAACGTTCGCGGATATTGGCCAGACAGTCGCGAATTATTTTGATTTATCACCAATGGAATACGGTAAGCCGATGTTTTAAGCTTGCGATAGGGTGATTTGAAAATAAGGCAGGAAACTGCCTTATTTATTGTGCACAATTTTAATGATTAAAAGGGAATACAAATGGCTACTCCACATATTAATGCAGAAATGGGTGATTTCGCAGACGTCGTACTGATGCCGGGTGATCCACTGCGCGCGAAGTACATTGCAGAAACTTTCCTTCAAGATGTTCGCCAAGTGAATAACGTACGCGGTATGTTAGGTTTCACAGGAACTTATAAAGGTCGTAAAATTTCCGTTATGGGTCATGGAATGGGTATTCCTTCATGTTCCATCTATGCAAAAGAGCTGATCACTGATTTTGGCGTTAAAACGCTGATCCGTGTGGGTTCATGTGGTGCAGTAATGGATGACGTGAAACTGCGTGACGTGGTTATCGGTATGGGGGCATGTACTGACTCTAAAGTAAATCGTCAGCGTTTCAAAGACCATGATTTTGCGGCAATTGCAGATTATGACTTAGTGCATAACGCGGTTGAAGCTGCAAAAGCGCGTAACGTAAACGTTCGTGTTGGTAACCTGTTCTCTGCGGATCTGTTCTATTCCCCAGACCCAGACATGTTTAAAGTGATGGAAAAATACGGCATCCTCGGTGTGGAAATGGAAGCTGCAGGTATCTACGGTGTTGCTGCTGAGTTTGGTGCTCGTGCACTGACTATCTGTACCGTTTCTGATCACATCAAAACTGGCGAACAAACGACTTCAGAAGAGCGTCAAACTACGTTCAATGAAATGATTGAAATCGCGCTGGATTCAGTTTTGTTAGGCGATAAATAATCGTTGATTCAGCTTTAATCTGAATATAAAAATGCCACTTTAAAAGTGGCATTTTTGATTTATAAATCGGCTTAACTTTTTGATTTAATTCGGCTCATCACAATCGCATCCACATACTGACCATCACGAAATGCATAATCGCGCAAAATGCCCTCTTGCTTGAAGCCAAACTTTTCATATAGACCTAAGCCGCTACCATTAGCGGCAAATACTTCTAATTCAATGCGGTGAACATTGAGCCAGTTGTCACAGTAATCCACCATAACTTGCATTAATTCCGAACCAATTCCTTTGCCTTGAAAAGCTTGGCTCACTGTAATACCGAAACTAGCCACATGTCGGCGGCGTATTTGTGCAGGTTGATGCACGACAAGTAGCCCAACCACTACATTATCCAGTGTGGCGACAAATTGAGTCACCAGCGGATCATTGGCACCCAGCCGTGCTTCCCACGTTTTCTCTGTGGGATAAGGCAGTTGCAAAGTGTTGGCATAAGCGGAGTAATCAGCGTGCATTTGTGTGATAGCGTGGACATCGTCCAAGGTGGCTCTACGTATTATTACGTTGTTCACAAACTTTTCCTTTTATTATCGTTTTTGAGAAGAATACTAATCACATTAAAAGCAATGTATGTCAATGAAGTAAATGGCTTGCCTCTTTATATTAATGCGGGGAATATTAATGTGGGGAATATTGATTTTTATATAGAAAATATATAAGTAGCGATATTTGATATCGTAAAGAAATTGAGGGATATATTATTATTTTTATTTAATTTAAACGAAGGAAGTGAGTATGTCTTTTATTAAAAATAGTTCAATTGAAAATAATAATAATATATTCCTAAATAAGGAAGTGAATCATGATGCTCAGAAAAAATCCGGATTCAAGAATGCATTGAATAAAACGATTGGATACTTTATTTCATCTGTTCAAAATAAGCTAGATTCAATCAATGAAATGATTTGTCGCAAAAAAATTATCAGAAGCCATCATTCAGCCGTTGAGGCCATTGAATGTAAATTAGGTAGTAATAGTATTTCAGTAAAATCATTAAGAAAAATAGAATGTAAATTTACGAAAATTAATAAGAATTATTCTTTCCTAGATAGTGTAGACATTAAAAAAGAGATTATATCTAAAACGAAAAGTGCTAATGAACCTGTGCGTGAAAAAATTAGTAAGATTATTGATCGTAAATTCGGTATTGATATTTATCGTAGTGAAGAAAAAACATCATCTATGGTAAAACTCGAAAATGATTTTATTGATTCACAAGTTTCAAATAGAACTGTAAGTTCAGATGTGAACGATACTGTATTTTTAAATTTAGTAAAAAATCATCAAATGATACCAATGGAAAAGAAAGATAATCGAATTAATAAAGATAGCTATATCCTTTCAAAGATAGAAGAAGTTGATGTGGAAGAAGATAATGAAAATAACTTGTCAAGTTTCAAAAAGGATACTGAAGAATTAATTAAAGCACTTTATCTGTTAAAAATGAAATTTAAAACTAGAGAAAATGAATTGGGTTTACGCGATGCTTATAAAGTTCATAAAAGTTCATTTAACTAAGTTTTTAATGAAGTAATTTAACCACCCTCAATATAGCTTATTTCTTAATATATACCAAGAATAAGCTATTTTTTTAAAGCAAAGATAGTTTATTCAAAAAGGAATATATATGAAGATTTTTCAAAATAAATCTCAATCTGCTGCGTTAGTGGACTGTTCATTGAATGACATGGTAAAGGCGATAATCAAAAACCCAAAGGTTTTCGAAAGGAAAAGCTATATTATCATCGATAAAATTAAAGCAGCCAAAAACAATGGCGCGGAAGGCTGGGAAGAAATAACTAAAGCATGGAGCATAGCTGCGAGCGGGAAAGCGAAAGAAAAAATTGATAAGTATTTTAATAAAGGTATGGAAGCAAGTAAAAATTGTTTTTCTCTACCTATTGAACAGCCACTTTCTACTAAAAAAATAAAAATGGAGCAAAGAAAAGATATTCTTGCTAAAGAGACTACTCGAAAAGCATGTGATGATGATTTTTCTAATAATTCAATAAAAAAAACCACACCAATAGAGGGTGATACTACAAATGATGTCATTATAGAAAAGATGGAGCATTGTGACGAATTGATTGATAAACCGAAGAATGAAGTCGTTGGTGAGAAGGCAAATAGTTTTACCAGAGGGCCTTCAATAATAAAAGATAAATTAAATCAGCTGAATTTAAGTGAAAAAGAATCTGGTTTTCAAAAAATTCTTCCTAGTCATACGATAGAGGAAGCAATTGAAATTAAAGTGATTTTTAATGGGATTTCGTATAGGTCATTAAACTTGATTAAGTCTAAAGTTAAGGCGAAATTTAATGAGTTAAAGTCAAGTAAAAACCCTGAGCTCTTTGAAAGAGAAATGTTTAATGCACAGGAAATACTAAAAAAATACGATAATGAATTGGTTTGTAAAAAAATTAATAATATTATTAATAAATATTTGGATAAACATGAAGTCTATATTAGAAAAAATAAAAGTCCGATAAGTCGATTTTGGTATGCAATAAATTCCGTAAATTCATTACAAGATATTACACCACGTAAGTTAAATGAGTTTAAAATGGCAATTATAGATTGCTTGAAGGAAGAACCAATTGAAAATATTGGAAAGTATTCATCCGAATTAATGCAGAAAATATCAAATTATACACATAAAAATATTGCTGAGCAGGTTAATGATTTCATAACTGCTTATTCGAGAGATAGAATAAACGAATTGAAGGGATATGAAAAAATCAGTGTTGAAAGTAAATCCGAGTTATTGAAACCTAAAGAAAATATCGATGCAGAAGAGTTAATGAAGAGTTTAAGTTTAAAAAAGATAATTTCACATGTGTTCAAGAGAGTAATTAATAATGTACGAAGATTTTTTTCCAAAAATTAATTATGAATTTTATCTTTTTTAAGAATACGGTGAAAAACAAATAAATCAGCCCGCTGTATTCACGGGCTGATTCTTTCTCAGATTAAGGCGTCATCATAAATACTTTCTGATTTTGACCTAAGTATTTACTAGCTAATTGATTTATCTGTGGGAGTGTTAAGGACTCAATCATCGCGCGTTCTTGCATGAGGCGCTGATATTGCCCATCATCCGCCGCAACTTGTGCGAGGGCTTCAGTCCAATAGCTTGCGCTATCCGTGACTTGCGCATTTTCAGTGAGCCAAATATTTTTGGCTTCCGTTAACTCTTTTTCCGTTACACCCGTTTGGCGCAGCTGCGCAACAGTATTGTGCGCTAAAGTTACCATTTCTGAAGCGCGTTCTGGCGCGGTGGTGAAATTTAAGCGTCCGGTGTAATACGGCTGTGGTTTTTTCGCTAACATTTGCGAGAAACTCAGGGCATAGATACCACTGGCTTTCTCACGCAATTCGCTACGTAGGCGCTGGCTAACAATGGTATCAATCAGTTGCAGAGCAAGTTGATCTTGTTGTGACCACTGTGCGGGCGCTGCAAATTGAATGCTGATCATGCTCTTATCGCTGCTACTGATCGGATATTGCTGATTAAAGCTCGTCATCTTCGGCATGATCCCTTGGTTGCGCCATGCCAGTTTGCCATCATGGGCAGGCAGCGTCGCAACCCACTGCTCCAGTAGTGGTTTCAGCTCGCGGGCATTCATCGTGCCGGTGATCACCAATGTCATATCTGAAGTAGAGGTGAGTAATTGGCGGTTGGCTTGTTGAAGCTGCTGAGCGGTAAAGGTTTTCCAAGCTCCTTCAGGGGAGATCACCAATAGCTCACCATGTTGGTAACTTTGCTGATTAATATGGTCGAGGAATGTACGCTCAACGGGCATTTTCGACAAGTTCAGCGCAAAAGCTTGTTTGTGTTGTTCCAGCTTTTCACCACTAAATTGCGGCGCGGTCAGTTTTAAATTCAGTAACTGCAACGCCGTTTCAAGATTATCAACCGGGGTTTTACCGCGATAACCGTGGTTGAGCAGCTCGCTATAAGGGCGAACGCTAACCTGATTTTGTTTGGCTAATAACGCCAAATCACGGGCGCTGTAATTGCCATAACCGCTGCTTTCTGGCAGTTTCATTGCCCAGTCGGTTAAGCCTGCAGTTTGCAGGGTTTCAAGGGAACGACCACCCGGAAGCTGTAAGTTAAACTGAATATCATCTTTAAGATTTTTATCCGTTTTAACAATCACTTTAATGCCATTACTGAGTGTCCACTGCTCTGTTTTTTCAATAGGCAGTGACGCTTGTTCGGTAATTGTGCCTTTTGCTACGACGGGTAACTTCAGGCTAATGGCTTGAGAACGCAGCGTGAACGGGCCCGGTTGTGTTTGGCGAATGCGTTGCCACTGTTCACTGAAGGTTTGTTTGTTCACCGCCTTTTCATCGGTATCAGGGCCAATCAGCGCTAAGCGTGGGGATGCGACCTGTAAAAGGCTAGCCACATGACGCTGTAAATCTTGAGGTTGGATATTTTTAGTTAATTGGTAGCTATTATCCAACTGCTGGCGTTTGTTCCACATCGGCATTTCATATTCGAGTGCGGTGGTCAGTTGCCCTGCTAAGTATTCATTACTGTAACGTTGCTCGGAACCCGCTTGTTGGCTAAGTTTCTTCAACATCCCTTGCTTGGCGCTATCTAGCTCTTGTTGAGTCACAGGCTCGGTCGCTAGGCGTTGCAGTTCAGTAAATAGAATTTCGGTTGCGCCCGCATAATCATTGCCTTTCGGGTGGATAATCATCAGCTGCTGAAGGCGTTGGTTATCTAGCATTGCCCCTTGTTCATTAATACTAATGGACGGCAAAATACCATTATCCACCATCACGGAAAAACGTTGATTCAAGATGGTTAACCATAAATTATCCATCAGATCGTCGGTTTGACCTTGGCGAGTATTCAACGGCGCAGAAATATTTTTTTGCAGTGAAAACTGAACGTAGCGGGCGCCTTGTTCTTTATCAAATACCCCTTGAACAAGCATATTGTTGGAGTCGGCAAAGCGCTTCCATTCTGGAGAATCTTGGGAAATTTTTTCTGGTTTCGGTAACGCAAACAAAGTTTTTACTTCATCACGTACTGTCGATGCGCTGAAGTCTCCAATAATCAATAAACTCATGCGCTGCGGCTGATACCACGTTTTGTAGTAGGCTTTGGCTTGCTCAATAGGCGCTTGGCGAACCACATCAAGGGAGCCAATAGGGTTACGCTCTGCGTAGCGGCTACCGTGGTAACGCAATTTTTCGAGGCTGTCATTGATGCGATAGCCCATGCCTTGACGTAAGCGCCACTCTTCAATAATGACGGGGCGCTCTTTTTCAAATGCCTCGGCATCGAAGGTCATATTTGCCGCCCAATCCGCCATAACCTGTAACCCAGTACTCACTTGTGCTGGGGTGGCATTTGGCAATGATAATTTATATAAGGTGCTGTTGAGGCTGGTGATCGCATTAACATGGCTACCGAGTTTCAGCCCTTGCTGTTCTAACTGTTTAAAGCCAGTGGTACCCGGGAAATGTTGGGTGCCCTTAAAAGCCATATGCTCAGTAAAATGCGCTAAACCAAGTTGCTGTTCGGTTTCCTGCAATGAACCTGCATTGACCAATAAACGCAGCTCAACCCCTGGCTGATTGCGTTGAAGTAAGTAAACTTGCAGCCCATTATCGAGTTGATAATGTTGCAGATCTTGGCGTACTGGCAGCAATGTTTGCTCGCTAGATTGTCGAGGCGTGCTGTTAACACAGCCCCCTAAAAGAGCCGCAACGACGGCGACCAATGTAATTTTACGAAGCATATTCTGGGGCTCCTGTCATAAATGGCGTATTTTGCGTTGTTCCAGATAAACGCAGATGCTTGTCAGCTAATTGGTCAATAAAGCCTTGATGGCTAACCAAAACGATACCGCTGGCGGGGAGCTGGGCTTTTAGCATATTCAGTAAAGCTAGTGCGCTCGGCTCATCAAGAGCGGAGGTCATTTCATCCAATAGCATTAACTTCGGTCGATTCAGGAGCAGTCGCGCAAACATAATGCGCTGCTGTTCACCGCCAGAAAGTCGGTTGTTCCAATCGGTTTCCAAAGCGAGTTGTGAATGAAGTTTTTCCAACCCAACAAGGGTTAGCGCATATTTCAGATCCGAAGCCGTAAATTGGCTGGCATCTTGTGGGTAAGCCAATAAGTTATCTAAACGGCTTATCGGTAAATAAAGGCGCTGCGGGATCCAGACGACGTTATCCGTACGAGTGATTTTTCCGTCAAAGAATGGCCAATGGCCGCTGAGTGTGCGCAGTAATGTGGATTTACCAATACCAGAACGACCGGAGATCAACATCAGCTCACCGCTATTGATACTAAGATCAACGGTGCTCAGCAGTGGGCGATGATCTGCCGTAAACAGGCTCAAGTTTGCTGTTAATGGTTCACTATCTTCGTTAATAGTGGCTTCTGGGGTTTTATCGTTTTCCAATAACACCACGAAGTTATACAGACGCGCTACGGTGGCTTGCCATGCTGCAATCTCTTTATAGGCAAAAATAAACCAGCCCAATGAGGTTGCTACACTGGTGAATGCTTGGCGTAACTGCATTAATCCGCCCAGCATAATTTCACCCGCTAAAAACTTAGGTAATGCCAGCAACACAGGGGCGAGGGCGGTCACTTGTTGATAACCGACGGTATAAAACGATAAATTACGTTCACAGCGGATCAACTGGTTCCAGTTACGGATAATTTCGCTAAAGCGGGTCATCAGCTCTTTACGGTCTTGTGGTTCACCCCGTTGCCCTGCGATGGCATCTCCGTGCTGGCGGCAATTGATTAACGAACTACGGTAATCCGCTTCACGGCGCTGTTTATCCATATGCAGGCGGCGCAGAGGGAAGCCAATCAGCTGGGTTAGCGCGATCCCGATGATGGTGTAAATAATACAGGCCCCGAACATATAGCCCGGAATGGTCCAATCGCTGTCGGCGAAATTAAATGAAAGGCTTCCTGAAAGCGTCCATAAAATCGCGGCAAAGGAGATCAATGTCAGCATTGAATGCAGGAAAGTGACTAACAGATTCAGCGTGGATTCAATCAGTAAGCGAATATCTTCCGCAATACGTTGGTCTGGGTTGTCGGGCTCTTGGGATGCGAGCCTCAGCATATAGTGTTTGCTGTTGCCGGAAAGCCAGCGACCAAGTACTTGCTCAGTCATGCCTTTGCGCCAACGGATAATCAGCATTTGCTTGAGGTAGGTGCCCATTACGACCACAAAAATCAGACCACTAACTAAAATCACAAAGTATTGCAGCAGCCCATACAGTGCTTGTCCGTCTAGCTTTTGCAGGGCGTTATAGAAATCCCCGTTCCACATGTTCATTTTGACATTGAACCAAACGGAAGAAAGGGTTAGCCCTAACGAGGCAAACAGCAGCACCCAGCACAAAAGGGCAGCACGCTGCCCCCAAAAAGGTTTAACTAAATAGAAAAATTGTTTAATGGTCTTCATGACTCGATTTCTTGGTTATGTGTTTGACATTGCTCACAGCTATCACTTAGAGATCGTAATTCACTTGCAGCCAGAATTGACGACCCGGATCATAAGATTTGATAGTGCGGTCATTGAACATAAAGCGGTCTGCAATATTTTTATTATTCAGTACGTTATTCACTTCCACCGAGAAACCAAATCCGTAAGCAAAGTCAGGTTTCCAGCCTAGGCGGGTATCCCATGTGTATTTGCTCGCAAAGTTTTGTTTGGTGTATTTGCGTAACTGACCATACTCAGGATCGGTGTAGTAAGCGTTGTCATAGCGGACGGCTTGGTCACGAGAACCCCACCATTGCAGGCGGTTGTACCAAGTGACGTCATACTCATCCCAAACACTGGTCATTTCTAGGTTAAGCTTAATTGGCGAGTTAAAGCTGGTTGATGGCAGTTTTGATGAATCAATCACTTTGCCGTCGTACCACACTTTGTTGAGGTTAACTTTGTTACCCGGATCGAATGAGTTATAGCCAGAGTCTTTTGGTGTATTACTTTCGCTTTTCTGCCATGTGAACGAGGCGGTCATGACGTGGGATGCCTCTGCCCATTCCCACGGTTGGCTATTGTTGACGGATAATGTCACGGTATCGTGAGAGCTGCGCCCGCCATTATCGTACATACGGATGCTGCGTTTATCTTCATCGCGGCTGTTGTATTTGGTGCGGGTACGCACTTCGTCGTAGCCTTCACGATGAACATATTGTAAGCGCCATGTGGTCGATAAGATTTCTTGTTGCAGCGCGAGGGTTAGCTCATCGTTATAAGGGGTTTTAAGAGAATCGATCCCTTCGTAGTCTTTTTTGTTGTCCCACTCATTATTTTCGGGGATTAGCGAACATGGCTCGAAATATCCTGCACATGTTTGCATGCCACCATTTTGTGCTCCATACAGAGCATAAGTGAGCATTGAACGACCGTAATAACGGTTCGCGCCAGCAATCAACAGTGTTTTCTTATCGCCAAATAAGTCATAAGTACCTGAAAGGCGAGGGGCAACGTTAGTACGATTAACAAAGTCATCGCGATCGAGACGAACGCCGGGGCGTAAGGTTAATTTTCCAAATTGAATATTGTCATCAAGGAAGATGGCGTAATTGGTGTAATCCGCGGAGTAGCTGCCTTTTTTAAAGCGGCTGATATTCGTTAAGCTCCCAGAGTAGTCATCACCCATAAGATTTCCAGAATAGGTATATTGGAAATAATCATGGTCACGGACATAAGTTCCTTTGGTGTAATTGATTTCAGCCCCTGCGGTTGGCTGGTGAGTTAACCCTAAGCTATCTTCTTGCGGATTAAAACGCATGACGGTTTTTAGGCTATGGGTATTTTGTTTCGACTCTAAATCCCCGAGTCCTCCACTATTACGTTCCGTGGTACCTTTGTAGTTAAAGTCATCATCAAATTCAAATGCGCGAACCATTAACGAATATTTTTGGTCATTCTTGCGGTCATCTTTCAAACTCTGTGTATTGGCGGTTGCTTCAAATTGACCTAAATCGAATTGATGTTTGAAGACAGCGGTCAAACCTAACCCATCATGGGTGGAATCATAGCCAGAATTGCTGATTGATGAAGAAAATAAGCGGCTATCATAAGAGGCGTAATTGGCTGATAAATCTAATGAGCTCTTCTCTGATAAATTCATCGAATACTTCAAAAAGTAGTTATCGGAGGTACGACGCTGATTTTTTTTACCCGAGTCAGAGTAGATAGGCTCAATTTTATTATTTTCTAAAACATAGGCTTCACCCCCCGTCACCGTCATCGGGATTGTTGAACTACGGCGAGATGCCGAGAACACCACGCCTGAATTTTCCGTCACGCCTAATTCAAACCAGCCACCAAAATCATTTTTATCGTAGCGATTCTGGAAGCGAGCTGGGTTAGCGGTATCGTTTTTGGTGGTATCGATAGATTGAGTCGAATCGTGGAACAGATTATTCCAGCCAGAACGGGTTAAGCGATAATACGCGTGGGCGCTATTTTCACCTTGCCAACGACGGCTGTTTACCTCAACGGTTCCTCCCGTAAATCCACCGAATTCCACTGGGATGTTGTTATCATAAACGGCCATGCTATCAATCAAGCGGCTGTCGATGTAAATCCCTTGGTCGCTGCTGCTCAGTCGCGTGGCGGTTTCACCTAAGCCACTGTCGGCAGGGTCAAAGTCATTGTTGAAGCTCACGCCATCAAGGCGATAAGCGTTCTGGTAGCTACTGGAACCATGAATAGAAATACGTGAAGGCTTAATTTCCCCTTGGTTCATGGAGTTGCTATCGTTATTCGCAAACTGCACGGCAGGGTTGGTTTTCATTAAATCGGTAATATTGCCGTCACCGGTATTTTTTTGGCTGATCTCTTCTGAGGTGACATATTGCGGCGCAGACATAACATCCATGGCAGGGTGATTTTGTACCACGCCTGATACTTGGGTTTCAGGTAAAACTAGCGTTCCTTGGTTTAAGTTTTGAGGACGAATAACCAACATGCCGTTTTCGTTAACCAGCTCTAACCCGCTACCAATAAGAATTTTTTGTAATGCGGTTTGTGGGGTATAGCTGCCAGAAAGGGCGGGAGCGCGCAGCCCGCTGAGCTGGCTTTTGTCATACAGAAGTGAAACCTGACCTTGACGACTGATTTGATCAATCGCACTTGCCAATCCTTGTTCTGGTAATGAGAAAGTGATTTCTTGGGCGATAGCAGATTGGCTGACTAACGCACTGGTGACCGCCAGTGACAGCGCAATCGGCTTGAATCGACCGAGTGTGAATTGAATTGCCATGGATATCCCTTATTCTTAAGCTGCACGAAAAATGTGCTAAAAAGTATTCAATAAAAATGAAGCTACTTAAGAAGATGGCGAAATGAGAATTATCCTCACCTGCAAATGAAAATATTTTTTATTTATTTTTTTTATTTTGGATAATCAAAAGGTTATTTTTATCCTGATACACGACTTGCACAGGAAGGAGCGAGGGAAGTGCCTGAAAAAAGGCATCTGGTTGTTGAAGGTTAATGCGGCCTGATATTTTCCGGTTGGCTAAATTGCTCGGAGAGAGTTCAACCTGAAAGTCGGAATAGGTTTTTAATTCAGACAGAACTTCGCCAAGGGGCTTATCCACAAAGCTGAGCTCACCAAAACGCCATCTTGCCACTTCTTGCGGGGTGACTGAATTGAGTGCGATTTGGCCATTAATACTCGGGCTTAGTGCCCCTTGTCCAGCAAGCAGTAATACGGCTTTTGGGCTGTTGACACTTTGAAAGCTCACAATGCCTTGGCTGACATTGACCGCGACTTGCTCGCCTTTTTTATTCACTTCAAATTCAGTTCCCACCACTTGAATACGTCGCTGATCCACGTTGATCACAAACGGGCGATACGGATTGGATTTCACTTTAAAGTAAGCGGAACCTTGGTCTAAATAGAGCTGGCGGATTGGCGTTTCATAAGCGACTCGAATGCGGGTATCGCGATTGAGAAACAGCACAGAGCCATCCGACAACGTCACCTCTTTGGTCGAGTCAGTGGAAACCAGCGTCATGTTATTGAGCAACATGGCCGGAAGCTGGCTGTAAGGTAAAAACAGGACGGCAGCGATAAAACAGGCGGCAACCAGATGACCGAGAGGCTTCCAAAACGATGAAAAACCGAATTTTGAAGCTGTTTGCTTGATAGGTGCTGGGCGCGGAACTTTTTCAATATCTTGCCAAATTCCGGCTATCGCTTCATAGGCATCTGCATGGGCTTTGGAAGCACGTAACCAGGTTTTAAATTCTTGAGATTGTTGGTCACTGAGCCGTTGACTATGGACACGGGTAAACCACAGCGCCGCGTCTTCGTCGATGCGTTGTTGCTCGACTGACGAAGTATTTTCTGGCTGCTGGGTTTGGTTGTTTTCCATTACGGATGATTGCTCTGATCGTCTAAATATTTTTTACAATGCACTAATGCAGCTGCGATATGTTTTTCCACCATACTGATCGAAATTTCCATACGCTCTGCAATTTCACTTTGAGATAAGCCATCAAAGCGATACAGCAAAAAGGCTTCTCTACGCCGAGGAGGCAAAAGATCAATCGCCTCGCCAAGTCGCGCAATCCGCTGTTGGTGCTCTAAAATTTCGCTAGGGTCGGCGGTGGTTTGCTCAAAACTTTGCTCATGCGCCACGTCATCAATCGAGGTATGGGACTGGCTCTGTTGATGACTCCGTCGCCAATGGTCAATTAGCACATTGCTAGCGATTTTAAACAGATAAGCACGGTTCTCCTTCACAGGATCCTGCGCTTTACGGTTTAGCCATAGTGTAAACACATCCTGTGATAAATCATCCGCATCGTTACTATTACCTAGTCGACTGCGGAAAAATCGCACAAGCTGACCATAGGTTGATTGATATGCGCCGCTGATTTTGCGGGCAAGGGATTTATCGATAGTCATTTTCTGGTGTCAAAAGTGAAAATAGTTTAATAATTAGCTCAAATTGGCTTTATAAATTAAATCAATACCTTGTAGTTGCTATTGTTATTTTATTAATAATAATGAATATCATTTTGATTTGCATTATGCCTATAATCAGCGAAAAATAAAGATGTGAGGCAAAATATGAACAGCAGTGTGGGGCAGCTGGGAAGCCCAATTTTTCGTCCTCTGGGCGGTTTATGTGGCAGTCTTGTTTTCCATGGAATACTGGCAATGATTTTTATTGGGTGGTTTACATCAAACCTACCAAAAACCGGGGTTTTACCACCCGCAATCTCTTTACAATTAGGGCTTTATCAACTGGAACAGCAGCAGGAGCCAGAAGTTAATAATGCCCCCAAACAGCAGATGGCAACTCGTGAAGAAGTCGAACCTGAAGTGGTGGAAAAAGCAGAAAAATTGCCACAAACCCCGCTAGTTGATAATGGGACATTGACGCGCGTTACCGAGAAAAAACGCCCGCCAAAGAAAAAGCCAGTTCAAGAGAAAAAAGTGGTGGAAGAAGCCCCCGTTTCAACCCAAGAATCGGAAGTGACTTCGGTACCAACCTCTGGCAGCACTTCGAATAGCAGTGCGAATTTTGCTAGCAGCGCCGCTGCACCAGTCAGTGGTCATCATGGGTGGGAAAGTGAAGTTCATCAACGGTTAGCGAAAGCAAAGCGATACCCACGCGCCGCATTGCGTTTTCGTTCAACGGGCGTTTCTCAAGTCAAAATTATTGTGGATAACCAAGGCAAGTTAGTGAGTGCCAGCTTGATTAACTCGTCTGGCACCAAGATCCTCGATAAAGAAGCGTTAGCCACTATCGAACGAGCTGCACCATTTCCGATGCCACCCGAGACTTTGTTAGCTAACGGAAAAGTGGAGCTAATTGCGCCGATCGTGTTTGATACGACGTCAATCTAGGCAAAGTTGGCTATTATTGCTTTTCTGACAACTTGCGCGCTACCCTTCTTGGTCGATGGGGGCTAGGCACTTTACGCCTTTTTGCGCGTGGTGATTTTAAGGGGCTACGCGTATTTAGCGCCCCTTTTGCCCCATTGTTCTGCACCTCGGGCTTATCTTCATTCTCTTCCGTGTTTTCGTCAGGTTCGACGATCAATTGCTGTTGACCTTTCTTTTTCTTCAAGCGCATCAGGGTATTCGCCAAAATAAACCCAATACATAAAGATAATAGAATGAACACGCGCATAATATTGGTGGTGTTATCTGCTTGTTGAAGGTCGGTAGTGAGCGATTCGGTATCAATGGTAAGGCGCAAATAACCATTAGGTTCTTTGGCGCCTTGGACTGGGATCACTAATTGGTAGTGAAAATTTTGTAGTCCCGTGTTGCCCTCAAGGGAAAGTCGCTCTTTAACGCTGGCAGGTTCACCTACTTGGGTGACTAATGCGCCCGCCGCCGTGTACAAGCTGGCATCTAAAATATAGTGATCTTTCGCTAGATGATTTAAATTGGCATTAATTCGTTCTAAATTAAAATCTTTGCTGCCGGGAACCACATAATCGGATAAGCTGAATGCCACTTGCTCAGCTAATACTTGAGTTAGTTGCTTAAATTGTTCCAGCCGGCTTTGACTTTGGCTATATCCCAAGTATGAAACCCCGTGCATTAAGAAGGTTATCAGCGCAACGCAAACAATGATAATAACGGTTTTGTGCAGCCTAAATGGGAGTTTCATAGGAATAATCGTGCTCTTTGTCTGTTTTATCGCAATTAGCAAAGTCATGAAGCGTTAACTTGCTGGAAAATTTAAGTATAGTAATTTTATGCAGGGTATACATTATAAAAAAGTTGTATCCACAACAGGAGCTAATTTTCATGCCAACGAGTTTGACCTACTGTTATCTGCCTGATGAAATTCAAAAATGGCCGGGTTTACCCTTATCGCTAAGTGGTGAAGAAGTGATGCCATTGGATTATCGTGCAGGGGACACTGGGTGGTTGTTATATGGTCGCGGTTTAGATAAAGCGCGAATCAGTGATTTCCAGCAGCGTTTAGGGATAGCGATTGTGATTGTCTCCTCTTGGCGCATAGATGATTACCAAGTTGTCCGCATCGCGGGCAGCATTACCCCTCGCATCAAAAAACTGGCGGATGAAAGCCAATTGGATGTGGTACCACTCGGAAAAATTCCACGCTTACGTTCCCCTGGGATTTTACTCATGGACATGGACTCTACCGCGATCCAAATCGAGTGTATCGATGAAATTGCCCGTCTAGCTGGGGTCGGTGATCAAGTTTCTGAAGTGACTGAGCGCGCCATGCAAGGTGAGCTCGATTTCACGGAAAGTCTACGTGCGCGTGTGGCACTACTCGAAGGTGCTGATGCGGCTATTCTTGACCAAGTTCTTGAAACCTTGCCGTTAATGCCGGGGTTAACCAGCTTAGTTCGTAAGTTACAAGCGATGGATTGGCATATTGCTATTGCTTCCGGCGGATTTACGTTCTTTGCCGATAACCTACGCCAGCGATTAAAACTGGTCGCGGCTGTTGCCAACCACCTAGAAGTCAAAAATGGCAAACTGACAGGTAAAGTCAAAGGGGCGATTGTCGATGCAAAATACAAAGCACAAACCCTCGTTAAATTGGCGGAAAAACTGAATATCCCAATGGAGCAAACCGTCGCCATCGGTGACGGGGCAAACGACCTGAAAATGCTCAGAAAAGCAGGGCTGGGAATAGCGTACCACGCGAAACCCAAAGTGTTTGCAAGGGCGAAAGTGGGGATTAAGCACGCAGACTTAATGGGTGTTCTATGTGTCCTCAGTGGGGGGCTCAAGCACGAAGAGCGCTAATTTTCGTCATATTTTACGCTACGACGTTGTTGGCTGCTTTTGGCTACTCGGGTCACATACTTGTGTATGCTCCCCGAGATATCCTCACTTGCCGCCTAGTCGTAACGCGAACTATTTAGAAAATGGGTGGAATTTCGTCATATTTTACGCTACGACGTTGTTGGCTGCTTTCGGCTACTCGGGTCACATACTTGTGTATGCTCCCCGAGATATCCTCACTTGCCGCCTAGTCGTAACGCAAACTATTTAGAAAATGGGTGGAATTTCGTCATATTTCACGCTACGACGTTGTTGGCTGCTTTCGGCTATCCTAGTCACATACTTGTGTATGCTCCTAGGAATATCCTCAATTACCGCCTACCTACAACGCCGAACTATTTAGAAAATTAGTGGAAGTTAAACGTCAAAAAATTAAAGATATTAAAAATAAAGCGTTAAATATTTTTATTGGGTGATTAAGGAGTGGCTGTGGCGAAAGGTGCGAAAAGGGCATTTGTGTGTAATGAGTGTGGGGCGGATTATCCGCGCTGGCAGGGGCAGTGTAGTGCCTGTAATGCATGGAATACCATTACGGAAGTGCGTTTGGCATCGACGACTTCGGCGCGTACGGATAGGCTGACGGGCTATGCTGGTAATGCGTCGGGCGTCAGTAAAGTCCAAAAACTCTCTGAAATTAGCCTCGAAGAGCTACCACGTTTTACCACCGGATTTAAAGAATTTGACCGTGTGCTAGGTGGTGGGGTTGTGCCGGGCAGTGCCATCCTGATCGGGGGGAATCCCGGAGCGGGGAAAAGTACCTTGCTGTTACAAACCATGTGCTTACTCTCGCGGGAGATGAAAACCCTGTATGTCACAGGGGAAGAATCCTTACAGCAAGTCGCCATGCGCGCTCATCGCCTAGGGCTACCGACTGACTCACTCAATATGCTGTCGGAAACCAGTATTGAACAAATTTGCCTGACCGCAGAGCAAGAGCAGCCTAAGCTGATGGTTATCGACTCCATCCAAGTGATGCACATGGCGGATATTCAATCCTCGCCGGGTAGTGTGGCACAAGTGCGTGAAACCGCGGCATATCTGACTCGATTCGCGAAAACGCGCGGCGTGGCGATTATTATGGTGGGTCACGTCACTAAAGATGGCTCGCTGGCGGGGCCAAAAGTGCTTGAGCACTGTATTGACTGCTCCATTATGCTCGATGGGGATGCCGACAACCGTTTTCGTACCTTACGTAGCCACAAAAACCGCTTTGGTGCCGTCAACGAGCTGGGCGTATTTGCTATGACGGAGCAAGGCTTGAAAGAGGTCAGTAACCCGTCCGCCATCTTCTTAAGTCGTGGAGATGAAATTACCTCGGGCAGTTCTGTCATGGTGGTATGGGAAGGTACGCGACCATTGCTGGTGGAGATCCAAGCCCTTGTCGACCACTCCATGATGTCCAATCCACGCCGTGTAGCGGTTGGGCTGGAACAGAACCGTTTAGCAATTTTGCTGGCGGTACTGCATCGCCACGGCGGATTACAAATGTCTGACCAAGACGTGTTTGTGAATGTAGTGGGTGGGGTGAAAGTGACGGAAACCAGTGCCGACCTCGCGCTGCTATTATCGTTAGTTTCAAGTTTCCGCGACCGCCCGTTACCTCGTGACCTTGTGGTATTCGGCGAAGTGGGGCTGGCAGGAGAAATTCGCCCAGTTCCAAGCGGGCAAGAACGTATTTCCGAAGCCGCAAAACATGGTTTCAAGCGTGCTATTGTTCCTCATGCCAATATGCCGAAAAAGTTACCGGCCGACATGAAAGTGTATGGGGTGAAGAAGTTGGCGGATGCTTTAAGTATTCTCGATGAGTTCTAAATTATCGTCATGCCCCGTGCTGTCACGTTGTTGCTTGTGCTTAACGACAACACGGATCATTTAGATAATGGTGAGATAGTGAGAGAAAATATTCTCTGTTAAAAAGGGAATAAAAGCGAAAGGACAAATAATATGGCTGAATTTGAGTATCTAAAGAGTGCCATCAAAGGTGCAGGTTACACCTTGCAGCAAGTCGCTGATGCGACAGAGATGACCAAAGGCTATCTCAGCCAGTTAATTAACGACAAAATTAAAAGCCCCAGTGCCCACAAAATCGCGGCGCTTCATCGTTTTTTAGGATTGGAGTATCCGCTTCAACAAAAAACTATCGGCGTCGTTTTTGGGAAATTTTATCCACTCCATACGGGGCATATCTATTTGATTCAACGGGCTTGTAGCCAAGTGGATGAACTGCATGTGATCCTCTGCCATGACGAGCCTCGTGATAAAGAGCTGTTTGTGAACAGCTCCATGTCACAACAGCCAACCGTCAGTGACCGCCTGCGTTGGTTATTGCAAACCTTTAAGTATCAGAAAAATATCCATATTCACTCCTTTGATGAGCAAGGGATTGAACCGTATCCTCACGGTTGGGAAGTGTGGAGCGATGGGATGAAAGGCTTTATGAAAAAGCACAATATCAACCCTAGCTTTATCTATTCCGGTGAGCCTCACGATGTACATCGCTATAAAAAATACCTTGGGATCGAAACCCTGCTTATCGATCCTGAGCGCACATTTATGAATATTAGCGGCAATCAAATTCGCCAAGCGCCATTCCGCTATTGGGAATATATTCCAACTGAAGTGAAACCATTCTTTGTGCGTAAAGTGGCGGTGTTAGGAGGCGAATCAAGCGGTAAATCCACCCTCGTCAATAAGTTGGCCAATATCTTCAATACCACCAGTGCGTGGGAATATGGGCGCGATTATGTGTTTAGCCACCTTGGCGGTGATGAGATGGCGCTGCAATATTCCGATTACGATAAAATCGCGTTAGGTCATGCTCAATATATTGATTTTGCGATTAAATATGCGAATAAAGTGGCATTTATTGATACGGATTTTGTCACCACGCAAGCATTCTGTTTGCGTTATGAAGGGCGAGAACACCCTTTTGTGCAGGCGTTGATTGATGAGTACCGTTTTGATCTCGTTATCTTGCTGGAAAATAATACCCCATGGGTAGCGGATGGTCTGCGCAGCTTAGGCAGTGATAAAGACCGAATGGAGTTTCAAACATTACTGATTGAAATGCTGAAAAAAAATAATATTGAATTTGTGCATGTGGAGTCGTCGGACTACGATTCGCGTTTCTTAGAGTGCGTTTCTTTGGTTCAGCAATTATTGATGCTGGATGATTCGCTTTCCGCATAAAAAAACGGCCCCGAAGGGGCCGTTTTCGATCATAATAAACGAATTATTTGGTCATCTTTTTGTACTTAATGCGGTGCGGTTGCAGCGCATCTGCACCTAAAGTACGTTTCTTGTAATCTTCGTACTCAGAGAAGTTACCTTCGAAGAAGGTGATATTGCCTTCATCTTGGTAGTCGATGATGTGGGTTGCGATACGGTCAAGGAACCAACGGTCATGGGAAATCACCATTGCACAGCCCGGGAATTCTAACAGGGCGTTTTCCAGTGCACGTAAGGTTTCAACGTCGAGGTCGTTGGTTGGTTCATCGAGCAGCAGTACGTTGCCGCCAACTTGCAGCAGTTTTGCCAGATGTAAACGACCACGCTCACCACCAGACAGTTCACCCACGCGTTTACCTTGGTCAACGCCTTTAAAGTTAAAGCGACCGACGTAAGCACGGCTTGGGATCTCAAAGTTACCGATACGCATGATATCTTGACCGTTGGAAATCTCTTCCCACACTGTTTTGCTATCATCCATTGCATCACGGAACTGATCCACAGAGGCAATTTTCACGGTATCACCCAAGGTGATTGAACCGGAATCTGGCTGCTCTTGACCGGAAATCATACGGAACAGGGTAGATTTACCCGCACCGTTTGGACCGATGATCCCGACAATCGCCCCTTTCGGGATCGAGAAATTCAGGTTGTCGATCAGAACGCGATCACCATAAGACTTGCTCAGGTTTTCCACTTCAATAACTTTGTCACCTAAACGCGGTCCAGGTGGGATAAACAGTTCGCTGGTTTCGTTACGTTTTTGATATTCCACGCTGTTAAGCTCTTCAAAGCGAGCCAGACGCGCTTTACCTTTGGATTGACGACCTTTTGGATTTTGACGGATCCACTCCAATTCTTTCTCGATGGATTTACGACGAGCCGCTTCTGTTGACGCTTCTTGCGCCAGACGTTCATCTTTTTGTTCCAACCAAGAAGAGTAGTTACCTTCCCATGGAATACCTTCACCACGGTCAAGTTCAAGGATCCAGCCCGCAACGTTATCGAGGAAGTAACGGTCATGGGTAATTGCCACAACAGTGCCTTCGTAGTCATGCAAGAAACGCTCTAACCAAGCCACGGATTCCGCATCCAAGTGGTTGGTTGGTTCGTCGAGTAGTAGCATGTCTGGTTTTTCCAGCAGCAGGCGGCAGATAGCCACACGGCGGCGTTCACCCCCAGACAAGTTTCCGATGACGGCATCCCAAGCAGGAAGACGCAATGCATCAGCAGCACGTTCCAGTTGGTTATCGAGGTTATGACCATCTTGTGCGGCAATAATTGCTTCCAGTTGACCTTGTTCTTTCGCCAGCTTGTCGAAATCAGCATCTGGATCGGCATATTGCGCATACACTTCGTCTAAGCGAGTTAGCGCATTTTTGACTTCACTTACCGCTTCTTCAACCGCCTCACGCACTGTGTGCTCAAGATTCAGTTTTGGTTCTTGTGGTAAATAGCCAATTTTGATGCCGGGTTGAGGGCGTGCTTCCCCTTCAATATCTGTGTCAATGCCTGCCATGATGCGCAGTAGTGTGGATTTACCTGCACCGTTGAGACCTAAAACACCAATTTTCGCCCCAGGGAAGAAGCTCAGAGAGATATTTTTTAAAATATGACGTTTCGGTGGAACAATTTTTCCCACTCGATACATACTATAAACGTATTGAGCCAATTTATTTACCTTTTGTTTTATAACATAATTTTTAATTGCATCGCTCGGTTATTCACTTTGTAAGAACTCATAAATTCAAGGCGAATAGTGAGATTCCAAAAGCGAAAGTGTGTAAAACGAGCCACTCAAAAGTAATTGCGTCTAACTGTAATTGTTCCTGCCTTTATGTCAATAACTTCCCATGCAAGTGATGACAATTCAGGGGGCTATCACCTCATCATGCAATCAATATTAATTCATTATTGATGTCGATTATTACATATAACAAAAGGCTCGAAATAGGTGTTGAGTAGGGTGGGGATGATAATTGATGGGATCTGAACTGCAAACGGCTAGACCCCAATATATGAAGTAATGGTATTAAAGATAAGTGAAGTAAACCTCAGACATTTCACATTCGATACCATTTATAATAGCTGTAGAACGTTCGCCAATAAGGTTGCTATTTTCATTAATAAAATCAACAATGTCGAAATCTGTATTAATTCGCTCAACACCTAATTCTTGCAACGTATATATTTCACCTGCATGAGATATGCCGTCCATTTGATGATTTACCCATATGCGCAATGAAGCGTAAATTTCATCATTTTTGTCGATATATCCTTTTTTATCTTTGTCCAAATCAACAAGTTTAAAGAAACCTTCCATGCGCTCAGAGCCACCAAACAGATCATTAACGCTAGTTACGTTGTCAATGCCTTGTTTGTTGTAAACTAAAAAAACAGAAGTTGGCATAATCCACGCGGAGGTAACGTTATGGCCAATTCCTAATAAATCAAACTGAACGGATTGATCAAAAATTGAGGTCGTTTTTATGCCACAGCCGTCTAGATTAATAACAATCGGTGAAGCAACTGTGAGGTTCTTAACAACAAATTCCTGAACTTCTAGTTCGCAAGTTCCCTGTTCCATAGTAAAATGCTTGGCAACATCCCATGCATCCGTTGATTTAGTGTCAAGCCATTTCCCCCCCTGAAATTGTAGTTGGCACAACAGCATCTATACACGGTTGAGCCCAATTAGGTAATTGTTCAGGTCTCCATCTATTAGGGGGTAATACCACTTTGCGTGCTTCTTTAATTTGATAATTATCGCCAGAGCAAAGAGCATTACTTAGGTTTGCATAAATACTCACTGCAGTATTTGGTTGTAAATAATTAGGCAATTGACTACGCCCTAAAGTAGTTTGATTAAATACTTGCATTCCAAAGTCAACTCAATTGCCACAAGCCAGCGCATATTTCATATTACCAATACTAGATTCATGATGTGCTTTTTGGGCATATTTTAATGCGTTCGTAAAATCATTAGATGACAACTTTGCGTAACTGAAATGATGCGGTGATTTTGCATCGATTTTACGTCGATTATCACTTTCTTCATTAGATACACCTGATGGGCGATCTTTATTTTTTAGATTTGCACCAAAAGTTCCTTTATTAACACCATTACCATCGATAAAAGTAAAATTAACATGCCCTGTTGCAGATTTAACGCCTACATCAGAGTAATTAGCCTCAAACTGATTAATACGGATATATGGTTGAGCCATAAAAAAAATCCTTATTTTTTATTGCGAATAAGTAATATTGATTGCATCTTTTCATCTACAATCGACGAGTAAGTTTCTGGATTTTTTGTATCACAATCTAGAATGTAACGTGCCTCACCTCCTGTTCTGCCTAAGTATGAAATGTATGGATATTTTAAGTTGGTAAATTTTTTTGCATCTTCAACTGAGGTCAAAAATGCACAAGGGTTTTCCATGGCATTAATGACTAATTCTCTTTGTTGTAAATTATCAAAAATAAAAGGTGCTATTTTGAAAACAAAACAAGAGGTTGGTGTGTCATTGATGCGATAGTCATTACAATTGTTTTTCCGAATTAGAGGATTTGGTTCAGTGATATATTTGACTGTTACTCTCATTGTGGGAGTTATAATTGTATTAGGATCATGAACATCAATTTCTACCATCTCACCGTTTTTATTTATGAAATGCTTAGTCTCTAATAAAGTAAATGAATCGGGTTCAACTAACGAGCACCCTCCAATTAAGGCCGTATTTATAACTTCATCCTGTCCATTACATAAGTGTTGAGATACTTTGTTGTTTTTATTATTTTTTATTAAGCCAATTGCATAAGCTGCGTAGATGTTTTTACCAGTAATGTTTTCCATTAATGCGGATGTAGCGGCATCCTGTACCGCAATAGAAGGGATAAATCCAAACGAATCTCCTTTATGCATCGAGTATGCATTTGTAAAGAAAGGAATTAGCATAATACTGAACATTAATACATTAGGCTTACAACTAAAATTCATATACAAATCCACTCTTAGTTTGTCGAAAAAACATAAATAAATATTACATATAACACCTATAAATGAAAATGATTGTCATTACAAAATTTAATTTTGTTCAATAAAAATGAAAAGATAATAAATAACTCTGCCTCCCTACTTTAACTGAGATATTTCGACTTTGAATTTTCTAACATGCCAAGCTCAACAAGTTTTAAATATTCACTATCTGAGTTTCTGTCAAACCTGCTTCTTGAATATGACTTTTGCAATAGTAGGGCAGAAAATCTAATTATAATTATCTTATTTTAGGGGAAGTCGGCAGAGGCCTATACCCGATCGCCCATAGGCTGGTCTAGGTTATCCGTGTTGTCAGGGTTAACGAATCGAATAAGTAAAAGATTGTAAACCCAACCATTTCAAGAAATCTCCTCTGTCGCTGGCTGAAAACTTTAGGTAGCATTAACATTATTGATGTATCTAATAAATGCTTTATGTATGTTTGAGGTCAATCTCTAACAAGATTTAAGCGATGGAGCGAATTAATATGAAAGGTTGGTTAGCGGCGGTCCCGGTAACAATGTTGTTAGTCTCTACAGCAGTTTGGGCGGATTCTTTACAGGCACAACGTGAACGTTATCAGGCAATTAAGCTTGCTTGGGATGCCAATAAAATGGATGAAGTTGAACGCTTAATGCCAACCTTACGTGATTATCCGCTGTATCCATATTTAGAATACCGCGAGCTGTCACAAGATTTAGATATTATCTCGCCAAGACAAGCGCAAGAGTTTATCGATGCATACCCAACGTTACCTGTGGCGAAAACCCTCAAAAGCCGGTTTGTGAATGAGCTGGCGCGTCGCCAAGAGTGGACATCATTATTGGCATTTAGTCCTGAGCCACCACAACCTGCGGAAGCGCAATGTAATTTCTATTTTGCGAATTGGGCGACGGGAAATAAACAGGTTGCATGGCAGGGTGCTGAAAAAATGTGGCTCAATGGTAATTCCATGCCAGCAGCGTGCGATAAGCTATTTACTGAGTGGGAAAAAGCCGGATATCTTTCAACGGATATGATTTTGGCGCGTATTCACCTTGCGATTAAAGAGGGTAATACGTCCACAGCAACTTACCTCGCGAAGCGATTACCAAGCAGCTACAAAACTATCTCTGATGCGCTGGTCAAACTACAAAATGACCCCGCTTCGGTTGTCACGTTTGCGAAAACATTGACGCCGACGGATTTTACGCGTCAAGCCACATTAGCTGGATTTAGCCGCTATGCGCGTCAATCTCCTGATGCTGCTCGCACGGCATTAGCGGGGATCAGTTCTGCCCAGAAAATGAATATGGCAGAAAACCAGCAAATGAAAGACAGCGTTGCGTGGCAATATATGGGGGTTGATGTGACTCCTGAGCAGGCAATGTGGCGTGATGAAGTGATCCGCGAAACCAACTCCGCAGCCTTAAAAGAACGCCGCGTACGTTTAGCGCTGGGAGAAGGGGATAAAACAGGGTTAGCGTCATGGCTGCGTCAATTACCTAACGACGTGAAAAATAAAGAAGAGTGGCAATATTGGCAAGCTATTACCTTGATTGACCAAGGTAAAACGGCGGAAGGTGAAAGCATACTGCGAGAGTTAACCTCGAAGCGTGGGTTCTACCCAATGGTGGCCGCTCAGCAGCTAAAAATGGATTACCCAGTCATGGTGAATAAAGCCGTGAAACCTGACTCCAGTATTCACAACATGCCGCAAATTCAGCGCATCCGTGAGTTAATGTATTGGGAGATGGATAATCTGGCGCGCTCCGAGTGGATCAATTTGGTCTCTTCGATGTCTCCTAATCAACAAGAGCAACTCGCCCGTTATGCCTTCGATAATAAATGGGCAGATCTAAGCGTTCAAGCGACGATCACCGCAAAACTGTGGGATCACCTTGAAGAGCGTTTCCCACTGGCGTGGGAAAAACAGTTTGATAATTACACTCGCAGTAAAATGATCCAAAAAAGCTATGCGATGGCCATTGCTCGTCAAGAAAGCGCATGGAACCCGCAAGCACAATCGCCAGTTGGCGCGACAGGCTTAATGCAGTTAATGCCTGCGACCGCAAAACATACGGCGCAAAAACAAGGTATTACTGGCTATGTGAATTCAGGGCAACTGACCAACCCTGTGATGAATATTGAGTTAGGTACCGCGTATCTTGATGATGTTTATCAGCAATTTGGCAATAACCGTATTTTAGCCAGCGCGGCGTATAATGCAGGTCCATCGCGAGTGACTCGCTGGTTAGGTAACAGCGCAGGGCGTATCGATGCGGTGGCTTTTGTAGAAAGTATTCCGTTTGCAGAAACCCGTGGTTATGTGAAGAATGTTCTCTCTTACGATTTGTTTTATAAACATTTCTTAGGTGAAAAAGGCAATGTGTTATCCGTGAACGAATGGAATATGAAGTATTAATTTGTATGGTATTTCATCTTGTTGGTCGGTTTGGTTTACCTTCAATAAGATGAATACTGTATTTTTAACTATACGAGATAGTGTTCTGTGCTATTATTTGTACTAGTTTAATAGTATGGAAGGGTGGATGATGACTGTAGAATATAAACCAGACCCGGCGTTAACCGCCGATGAAAATGCAGATTGGCAACGCTTTGTGGAACTACTGCAAATGGCCTTTGAGCAAAATATACAGGATTCGATTCTTCAGCTATTACTCACACCGGATGAACGGACGGCTTTAGGAACTCGCGTTAGGATTGTTCAAGAATTAATGCGCGGTGAAATGAGTCAGCGTGAATTAAAAAATGAGCTCGGCGTAGGTATTGCCACTATTACTCGCGGCTCAAACAGTTTGAAGTCAGCCCCTATTCCGGTAAAAGAGTGGCTGGAATCTAAGCTACTGTAGTTTTTTATTATCTTTTATAGCAGCCAATGATTATTCTCAAAAAATAAAAGAGGGGCTCTTATTGCAAAGAGCCCCACATGCATTTTAAATCGTTTTGAGTATAATTAGTCTTCTATGTGATTTAGCTCTTTATAAATTTCGTGTTTAATAGGAACTAAAGCCAGTATTAGCGCTTGCTGATAAACGCTGGTGCGCGTCAACACGCCGTTGGTGAAAAAGCCAATCGCGCCGCCTTGTTGTTTGATATTATCAATACCAGTAAGGTCAGCCATTTCATCACCCAGCTCACGGCCTTCACGGATCCCTGCAAGGACTTTTTCTGGGATCATAATACTGGCAGAGCGTGATTCTCCACGGATTTGATGGTGCTCAATCACAATCCATGCAAATGTCATGTCATCTTCAACACCCGCCTCAATACCTACCCAAAAGTCAGCTTCTGGGCGTACTTGGCGTGATGCCATCACACGTTGTCTTGCTCCTGTACGGGTTTCATTATTACCGATAGGTTGCTGTGGAACGCTGCTATCGACATTAATATCTTCAATTTGATAACTGCCTGGCCCAAAAACGGCATCGAAGGCAAGTTGAATCGCTTTAATTTTGGCGGGATTCGTCGTTGCAGCTATAACTTGGTACATTAATTATTTTCCTTTGAACACATACTTTGTACAGTAATAACGGAACACATCTATGTTACAGGTTTATCTTGTTCGCCATGGCGAAACTGAATGGAACGTTGCTCGTCGCATACAGGGACAATCTGATAGCCCTTTGACTGCTTTAGGTCGTCAACAGGCAATGCAGGTCGCTCAACGGGTTAAATCCGAAGGTATTACCCATATTATCACTAGTGATATGGGACGCACACTTGAAACTGCACAAATTATTGCACAAGTGTGCGGGTGTGAAATTATCACAGAACCGCGTCTGCGTGAATTAAATATGGGAGTCTTGGAGCAACGAGAAATTGGCTCGCTGTCTGAACAGGAAGAACAGTGGCGCCAAAGCCTGATAAATGGCGCTGAAGGCGGCCGAATTCCTGAAGGGGAATCGATGGACGAACTGTTCACGCGCATGTTTGCTGCGTTAAATGGTTGTCTTGAACTGCCAGAAGGAAGCCGTCCACTGTTAGTCAGTCACGGCTTGGCGCTCAGCACATTACTCAGTCGTATCTTAGGCGTACCAGCAAACTCCCCACGTCGTTTACGTCTGCGTAACTGTTCACTATCTCGCGTTGATTATCAAAATAGCCCATGGTTAGCCAATGGCTGGATTGTGGAAACGGCGGGAGAAGTGACGCACCTTTCTCAACCAGCCCTTGATGAGCAGCAAGGTTAAGAATAAAGCAGCGAAAAAGAAAAAGGCGTTTCAGTATATGAAACGCCTTTGTTTTAAGTGTTGGTTATGATTGTTTAGTTAGCTTCAGGCTTTTTGATTGGAACATAATAGCTGAATGCTTCAATATGAGTTCTTGGATCTGTATCCGTTATCTCATTGTGCATCACACTCTTGATTTTGTAGTGTTCTACATCATAGCCTGGACGGCGAGTAAGATTCAGTTTTGGCAAGTAGACTCCATAAACATGGTAAAGGAACTCTTGCATTCTTTCTCTCGTCGTTTCGCCACGATAATTAAATTTCACATATTCGCCTGCGGGGATCGTAACATGGCTATATTCGGTGTTACTAAAGCTCGCATCTTCGGGTTTCACCGCGGTGGTGTAAAACACCGTTTGCTCATCATCTTTCTCGGCACTATGAATCGCATGATGCAAACCAAAGACTTCGGAAGCGATTTTGGTGGTGTGCTCTAAATAATAGCGCCAGAATGATTGACGCATTTGCGAGCAGGCAGTTGACCACTCTTCGAGCACATAGGAACAACTTTGCTCCAAACCAACCAATGGCTGCTCGACCATCGTGACAAATTCATAATCTAATGGAGAATGTTCATCTAATACAATCGGCGGACAAATACCGGTTGCGCACCACTCTTCAGTACGGCGATAAAACGCTGGCGTCAGATTGAACTGTTTTTTAAAAGCGCGAGTGAAAGTTTGTTGTGAATCAAATCGATACTGTAATGCAATATCAAGAATGGGACGGCTCGTTAAGCGCAGTGCAACCGCGGCACGAGATAGGCGTCTAGCGCGAATATAAGCACCAATTGCTTGGTCGGTCACATCCTTGAACATTCTCTGTAAATGCCACTTTGAATAACCCGCTCTTGCGGCAACATTATCTAATGATAATGGTTTATCAAGGTTATCATCTATCCAACGAAGAAGGTCGCGAATAATATTTGTTTGATCCATGGATATCCCCAAGCAATACGACTCATAGAACCGATATGAGTAATCAATGAGTGGCTATTCTATAACAAGTTACCTTTTTCGTTTATAGTAAATGAGTTGTATTTAAGAATTAGTTAATAAACAGAATTATTGTCGTTTAGGTTATTTAAAATTCAGATGTTAAGCTGAAAAGGGAATACTGTATGCGTTCTTCCAAATTTAAAAAAGGCATTGCGAAAGGTAATACACTGAAAAACCTCATTTTGGGAACAATGTTGTCTGCACTATCTTTTATGGCAGCCGCAGAAGAAATCGGCTCAGTTGATACTGTATTCAAGGTGCTGGGCCCTGACCATAAAATAGTCGTTGAAGCCTTTGATGACCCAGATGTGGACAATGTGACTTGCTACCTAAGTCGTTCAAAAACGGGCGGGATTAAAGGCGGGCTTGGATTAGCGGAAGATACCTCGGATGCTGCCATTTCCTGCCAACAAGTGGGTCCTATTGAGCTAAATGACCGAGTGAAACGTAATCCGAAAAAAGGGCAGGTAGTTTTCCAAAAGAGAACGTCACTGGTGTTTAAAAAGCTCCAAGTGGTTCGTTTTTACGATCCTAAACGTAACGCACTCGTCTATTTGACCTATTCCGATAAGATGATCGACGGCTCGCCTAAAAATGCGTTAAGCGCCGTACCAATTATGCCGTGGTGATTCTTTTTGATATAAAAATCGCTACTGATTACGTTTAAAGTCAGTGGCGATTTTTGAATGGCTTCAGAAAGTATAACTCACTAGATTTGTGTATCTGAATTATGAAAGCCGACTTTGAAAAATGGTTGAGCATAATTTCTATCTCGTTTTATGCTTTTACCCACATAAAGTGAGCGGATTTCATCGCTTGCTTTTCTGCCAATAAATTCCCAACGCCCACTTTCTTGAGTGATATTTCGAGTAAAGTATTGTTGAGTACCTGCTTCTACCCAAGAGTGAATTTCATACACTTCTTTAATGATATTGTTATAGGTAGCATAAGCATATTTTATATTTTGGTTTTTTCGTGGGGGGTTATGCCATACTCCACGAGTTGCTTCAAATAATTCAAGTTCACTCATATTAAATCTATAAAGCTTATTTAAAATAAACCCTATACCTTGGTGCTTAATATCTGAAATATTAATAACTTCCGGTGAATAAAGTGAAGCTGTTTCTTCTAATGTTAATCGCCCTTGCTTGAGAATATCAATGTCATTACTGGTGCTTTTACCATTGTTTTTATTGGTTAAACCCTCAATCCCGTATAAGTCTATACAAGTTGTTTCTACCATAAAAGCGGTGTCTGAATCTAAACCGTGACAAAGAATATCAATACCCAGTAAGTTTTCTTTATGTAATTCATAAATTCGTTTTAGCTTTTGGTCTTCCTCTCTTGATGGTTTATCACTTGCTAATGCATCTTTAATATGTGTTAAACAACGAGAGCCTGTACCTTTCCCGATATAAAAAGGAATTCGAGTATTGTTTCTCACTTCACATAGGGCATACACATAAAACTTTAGTTTACTTAATGTGTTTTTATATTGGCTAAAATCATTCATTGAATTCTACCTATCAATAATTTATTTATAGATAGGCCTATATCGGCTAATAATCTTAATTGATTAATTGTATATAATATCTTTTCTATTTTAGATCCAAATAAAAAAACCGGCTTGCGCCGGTTTTTTTATTAAGCAGAATAATATTATTCGTCTAAATCGCCGCAGAAACGGTAGCCTTCACCGTGGATGGTGGCAATGATTTCTGGGGTATCTGGTGTAGACTCAAAATGCTTACGAATGCGACGGATAGTCACATCGACTGTTCTGTCATGAGGTTTTAACTCACGACCCGTCATTTTCTTCAGTAAGTCTGCACGAGTTTGGATTTTGCCTGGGTTTTCACAGAAGTGAAGCATTGCACGGAATTCACTACGAGGTAATTTGTAGTGCTCACCAGCAGGGCTCACTAATGAACGGCTATTAATGTCTAATTCCCAGCCATTGAACTTATAGCTCTCAACCAGACGGCGTTCTTCTGTACCACCCGCTAAATTCATAGTACGGGACAGTAAGTTACGTGCACGGATAGTCAATTCGCGTGGGTTGAATGGTTTGGTGATATAGTCATCAGCACCGATTTCAAGGCCAAGAATCTTATCAACTTCGTTATCACGACCAGTTAAGAACATTAATGCGATACTTTCTTGCTCACGTAGTTCACGAGCCAGCAGTAAGCCGTTTTTGCCTGGTAAGTTAATATCCATGATCACTAAGTTGATGTCATGTTCTGAAAGAACATTGTTCATTTCTTCACCATCGGTGGCTTCGTGAACAACATAACCTTCTGCTTCAAAGATACTTTTCAGCGTATTACGTGTGACAATCTCGTCTTCAACGATCAAAATGTGTGGGGTCTGCATATTTGCTACCTAAAGTATTAAAATAAAAATACTGAACCCATAGGCCGTTTCCAGTTAGGTGGTTGTTGGTATGGTTATCTGGAAAAACACGTCTATGAGTATAAATTTGTCTTTACATTTTTCAGTGACTTAACGTTGCCTATCCATTAGGCTGAAGGTCATAAAACTCACCAAAACTTAAGCACTTTCCCAATATTGGGCTGTTAACAGCAATATAACAGCTAATACTGCATTTACCACCTAAAAAACTAACTTTTGTTGATACATATCAAAATCAATTGTAGCACGTTAACAATGATTGTTAGGTAGATAATTATACCAAAATTATTTGTTATAGAGATATCGAATAGACGATAAAAATAAGAGAAAAAAGGAGAGATAATGCACGTTTTTCATCGTGATACCGTAAAGAAAGGTAGATGTGAATAGGGATGAAGATATTTGAATTTAACTTAAGTTAAGTCACGTGAGTGGTTTTGCGTCTCCAGAACACCTTAAAATTGTCAGAGAGTAAAATTTCGTTTAGCACATCAAAATCGCGTAAAAAAAGTATTTTTGGTTTTTTATAAGACAAACTAGGTGATTACACTTACTCGCTTTGCGTGAATCTATTTTTTTTACAAAAAAATAACAAGACTCCTCAGAAATATCTGAATTAATATTTGCATGCTTATAATTAACGAGATGGCTATTCAGTTTCTTATGTGCAATTTTGATCTGAAACTAAGTAGGATTTTTTAAGGTTGGTTCGAATATTGATCAAAATTAATGAAAGAGAGATAGATAGGACATCAATGGCAATTTATTTCAAATTTACAGCTGAAAAATACGGTTAAAATATCACCATAAAATTTGAGGTTTGATTGTTTTTTATGCAGCTAGTGTGGTTGTTTTTTAAATAAAATTAAAATCTATTAATTTGAGAATCAATGAATTTTACAACTGGCATTTCAAGAATGGCTCTCTTTTTATGAAGATATTTTTGACGAATGCAGTGGATCTCTGAGCTGAATTGCCGCTTATTTTGGGGGCATAAATGCAAATAAATTTGACATTATTGTGTGATTACTTTAACCGTATAGGGAGAAACTTAAATGTTCCCTACGAGACAAACAAATTTTATGCGTAACATCAGCCTGACTACGATTATTACCACCACCACCGTGACCACAGGAAACGGGGCGGGCTGACGCATCCAAAAAATAAAAATGAAAAAGCCCGCATCCTAAAAAGATGTGGGCTTTTTTTTGGCGCTAATTCAGGAGAGAAATACCATGCGTGTGCTTAAATTTGGCGGTACTTCAGTCGCAAATGACGAACGGGTACTTAATGTTGCTGATATCGCGGAAAGCAAATTGGCAGATGGGCAAGTTGCGTTGGTGCTATCTGCACCGGCGAAAATCACTAACCATTTGGTGGCGATGATTGAAAAAACGGCAGCAGGTCAGGATGTCATCACGCATGTGAGTGATGCAGAAATGATTTTTGCTAATCTCTTAAAGGGCTTAAAAGAAAAGCAGCCCGGCTTTGAATACGACAAACTGAAAAAGCTGACTGAACACGAATTCGCGCAAATCAAACAAGTACTGCATGGTATTACTCTTCTAGGACAATGTCCTGATAGCATCAACGCCTCTATTATCTGCCGTGGTGAAAAGCTCTCTATCGCCATCATGGAATCTGTATTAAAAGCTCGCGGTCATAAAGTCACGGTGATTGATCCGGTGAAAAGCTTGCTGGCCAAAGGTCACTATCTTGAATCCACCGTCGATATCAATGAGTCCACTAAACGCATTGCGGAGCTGAACATTCCTAAAGACCATTTCGTATTGATGGCGGGCTTTACGGCTGGAAATGAGAAGGGTGAGCTGGTGGTGCTAGGCCGTAATGGTTCCGACTACTCAGCTGCGGTATTAGCGGCATGTTTACGTGCAGATTGCTGTGAAATTTGGACAGATGTTGATGGGGTTTATACTTGTGACCCGCGTTTAGTGCCTGATGCCCGTTTACTCAAAGGGATGTCATACCAAGAAGCGATGGAGCTTTCCTATTTTGGGGCGAAAGTTCTGCATCCTCGAACTATCGCCCCAATTGCACAATTCCAAATTCCTTGCCTGATCAAAAATACCACTAATCCAAGTGCGCCGGGTACGCTAATTGGTGATGGTCAAACTGATGCTAGCACGCCAGTGAAAGGGATCACTAACCTGAATAATATGGCGATGATCAACGTATCTGGTCCGGGTATGAAAGGTATGGTCGGTATGGCCGCGCGTATTTTCTCGGTCATGTCCCGTAAAGGGATCTCTGTGGTGCTGATCACGCAATCATCGTCGGAGTACAGTATCAGCTTCTGTGTGCCGCAAAATGAGCTACAGCGTGCTCGCGGTGCATTAGAAGAAGAGTTTTATTTAGAGCTTAAAGACGGGGTATTAGACCCGTTAGATGTGATGGAGCAACTGGCTATCATCTCCGTTGTTGGGGATGGTATGCGTACATTAAAAGGCATCTCCGCACGTTTCTTCTCTGCATTAACCCGCGGCAATATCAATATCGTTGCTATCGCACAGGGCTCGTCTGAGCGTTCAATTTCTGCGGTGATCGCCAATGAATCTGCCACTTCAGCGGTGCGTTTATGTCACCAAATGCTGTTTAATGCAGAGCAAGTGATTGAAGCCTTTATTGTCGGTGTCGGTGGCGTAGGTAATGCGTTAATCGAACAGATCCATCGCCAACAGCAATGGCTGAAACAAAAACATATTGATCTACGAGTCTGTGGGATAGCTAACTCAAGAGCGATGCTGATCAATATGCAAGGAATTGATTTAGATAATTGGAAAGCAGAGTTAGCCGACGCCAAAGAAGCGTTTAGCCTGAGCCGTCTGATCCGTTTAGAGCGTGAATATCACTTTTTAAACCCAGTGATCATCGACTGTACATCTAACCAAGAGATTGCTGAGCAATATGCGAGCTTCTTAAAAGACGGCTTTAACGTTGTCACGCCGAACAAAAAAGCCAACACATTGTCGATGGATTATTATCATCAACTTCGTGCTGCGGCTGAAAGTTCAAAACGTAAATTCCTTTATGATACCAACGTAGGGGCAGGTTTGCCGGTTATCGAAAACCTACAAAACTTACTGAACGCTGGGGATGAATTAGTTCACTTTAGCGGAATTTTGTCAGGCTCCTTGTCATTTATTTTCGGTAAATTGGATGAGGGAATGTCCTTATCGGAAGCGACAACGTTAGCGAAGGAAAAAGGCTTCACAGAGCCAGATCCACGCGACGATTTATCCGGCATGGATGTGGCGCGTAAATTACTGATTTTAGCCCGTGAAGCGGGTTATGAATTAGAACTTAGCGACATCAATATTGAATCTGTACTCCCTGCTGATTTCGACAGCTCAGGTAGTGTTGCAGAGTTTATGGCGCGTTTACCACAACTTGATGCCAAGTTTGCAGCGCGGATAAAAGCCGCAGAAGCAGAAGAAAAAGTGTTACGCTATGTGGGTCTTATCGAAGAAGGTCGCTGCCAGGTGAAAATGGTTGCCGTTGACGGAAATGACCCACTGTTTAAAGTAAAAAATGGCGAAAACGCACTGGCATTCTACACGCGCTACTATCAACCAATTCCTTTAGTTCTCAGAGGTTACGGTGCTGGTAATGATGTAACTGCGGCGGGTGTATTTGCGGATATGCTGCGTACCCTATCATGGAAATTGGGAGTTTAAGAAGTGATCAAAGTTTATGCACCCGCTTCAATTGGTAATGTGAGCGTTGGATTTGATGTGCTAGGCGCAGCAGTCTCTCCGGTTGATGGTTCACTGCTTGGTGACTGTGTCAGTATTGAAGCGGCAAATACATTTTCATTAGAAAACCAAGGTCGATTTGTTTCTAAGCTACCTAAAAAAATGGAACACAACATTGTTTACCAATGCTGGGAACTGTTTTGCGAGCGTCTGGGCAAAAAGCTTAATGTGGCAATGACCCTTGAAAAGAATATGCCAATAGGTTCGGGTTTAGGTTCAAGTGCTTGCTCCGTCGTCGCGGCGCTGGTGGCGCTGAATGAGTTTGCGGATAAGCCATTTGACCAAACGGCTCTGCTTGGCATGATGGGCGAGCTGGAAGGGCGTATTTCAGGCAGCATTCACTATGATAACGTCGCGCCTTGCTATTTGGGTGGTTTACAGCTGATCATCGAGCAAAATGGCATTATTTCTCAACCTGTGCCAGCTTTTGAAAACTGGTATTGGGTGATGGCTTATCCGGGGATTAAAGTTTCCACTGCGGAAGCGCGAGCTATTTTACCCGATAGCTATTCTCGCCATGATATTGTGAATCATGGACGCTATTTATCGGGCTTTATCCATGCATGCCATACTAACCAGCCAGAGCTAGCGGTCACGATGATCAAAGACGTCGTGGCAGAGCCATACCGTACTCAGTTGCTGCCGGGTTTTGCGAAGGCGCGTGAACATGCGAAGCAAATTGGTGCTCTGGCATGTGGCATTTCGGGGTCAGGACCAACAATTTTTACCATTTGCGATGATAAAAGAATTGCAGAAGAAATGGTGCAGTACCTACAACAACATTACATTCAAAATGATGAAGGCTTTGTGCATATCTGTCGTTTAGATATGGCGGGTGCAAGGACAATAGGGTAAACGATGAAACTGTATAATTTAAAAGATAACAACGAACAAGTCAGCTTCGCGCAAGCCGTGAAACAAGGGTTAGGTAAGCAGCAGGGGCTATTTTTCCCTCAAGACTTACCTGAGTTTAGTGCCAGTGAAATTGATGAATTACTGAAGTTGGATTTTGTCACCCGCAGTAGCCGTATTTTAAGCGCGTTTATCGGGGATGAAATCCCTGCTGAACAGCTAACTGAACGTGTTAAAACCGCGTTTGCATTCCCAGCACCTGTTTCCAAAGTTGAAGATGATGTGGCTACGTTAGAGTTGTATCACGGCCCAACACTGGCATTTAAAGACTTTGGCGGTCGCTTTATGGCACAAGCGTTAGGCCTAGTGGCTGGCGGGGCGCCAGTGACTATCTTAACTGCGACTTCAGGGGACACAGGGGCGGCCGTTGCCCATGCATTCTATGGTTTGGATAATGTTCAAGTCGTTATCTTATATCCAGAAGGTAAAATCAGCCCACTGCAAGAAAAGCTATTCTGTACGCTGGGTAAAAACATCCATACTGTGGCTATCAAAGATGATTTCGATGCATGTCAAGCGATGGTTAAACACGCGTTTGATGATGAAGAACTGAAAAAAGCTCTGTATTTGAACTCTGCGAACTCCATCAATATTAGCCGTTTGTTAGCGCAAATTTGCTATTATTTTGAAGCGGTTGCTCAGATCCCAGCAGAAAAACGCGATCAACTGGTAATCTCTGTGCCAAGTGGTAACTTTGGGGATTTAACTGCGGGCTTACTGGCGAAATCCATGGGGTTACCAGTGAAACGCTTTATCGCTGCCACTAACGTTAATGACACCGTTCCGCGTTATTTAATCGATGGAAAATGGACGCCACATCAAACCGTTGCGACATTATCTAACGCAATGGATGTCAGCCAACCAAATAACTGGCCGCGTATTGAAGAATTATTCCGCCGTAAAGGTTGGTCATTAAAAGAGCTGGGTTACGGTGCGGTGAGTGATGAAGTGACTCAAGAGACTGTACGTGAACTGGATGAAAAAGGTTATTTATCCGAGCCTCATGCGGCGGTTGCTTATCGTGTCCTGCGTGATCAGCTGCAAGAGGGTGAATATGGGCTGTTCTTAGGAACGGCTCACCCAGCGAAATTTAAAGAGAGCGTGGAAGCTATCTTAAATAAACAAATTTCACTGCCAAAAGAGCTGGCGGAACGTGCTGATTTGCCACTGCTTTCTCATTTCTTACCGTCAGATTTCGTTCAATTACGCGAATTTTTAATGAAGTTAGCACCGAAGCAGTAATTGAAGTTCACAATGAAAGGAAATGTTAACAACGGAAGCTGAATTGGCTTCCGTTTTTTGATGAGGGAATTAATAACTAACACCATCCTCGCCATCTTGTCCGCCATCGGGTCCACCTTTGCCACCTTTACCTGCTTGTCCCCCAATACCTGCATTGCCACCATTCCCACCATTTCCACTACCGTCACCATCTCCTCCATTACCACCGTGGCCACCATGACTTCCTCCGTGTCCACCATTGCCACCACTACCATTGACGGATCCGTTTCCGCCGTTGCCCCCGTTACCTAGGCCATCTCCGTTGCCTCCGTGTCCACCGTCACCACCATGTACACCACCATTTCCGCCATTTCCGCCATTTCCATTACTGCCGGGAGTTGCGTGACCTCCGTGGTTGCCATGACCATGACTACCGCCGTTGCCGCCATTTCCACCATGTTGACCATTACCTCCTCTGCCGCCATTACCACCAATTCCGCCATTACCACTGTTTCCGCCACTACCATGTTGTCCATGGGTGCCATTAACGCCATTCTCGGAATGATGAAAATAATAATTTTGGCAATAAAAAGGAATACAAAAATATGACTGCGAAATATTATCGATAATAATGGATTTATTTAAATGGAATGAATAGGGTTTATTAACATGAAGATTATTGGAGTGACTCAATATTGGTGTTGCTGTAAAAATTAAAATAGAGAAAAATTTAAATAGAGATTGATTAACCATTGTTTCCTCCATCCCCCTTCATGAATGAAGGGGGGAAATAATTAAATAATCGGGTTTATTTAATTTCCATTACCGCCGTTTCCACCATTGCCTCCATGCCCGCCGCTACCACCACTTCCCCCGTTACCACCATTGCCACCATGTCCACCGTTACCCCCATTACCGCCGTTGCTCCATAGATATTCGGTGGCAGTTTGCTGAGAGTCGGTTGGTATAGTCATAGAAAGAGCGGATAAAGGAAATAATAAGGTGATTAAGAGAGTAGAGATTTTACGCATATAAATTCCTCGTTATAAAGTGAATTAATTAAACTGCAAATAAAGCTTAAATGACTCACTTAAATAATTAAAGAATGTTATCGGATAATTAATAGATCAAATTTGGTTTGAATAAATATAAAATAATAAGCTGTAATTTTATTCGTTCGTTTGTATTTAAATTAAAGATGATAAATAGAAAGCTATCCCTTAAATGTATTTTAAGAGATAGCGATAGGGGAAGGGCTTAGATTGCGTCTTCGAGGATCAGCTCAATGGCTTTTAACTCATCTTGGCTAAAATCACGATTTTCCATCATGCCGAGAGCATCATCGATTTGGCTGATACGGCTAGCGCCAATAAGCACGGAAGTAATACGGTCATGGCGTAGCAACCAAGCTAATGACATTTGACTCAATTTTTGCCCACGATTTAAGGCTAATTCATTGAGTTTTTTCACTTTTGCTAAAATAGCGGATGTGAGCCTTTCTGGCGGTAATGATGGATTACCTGCTGCACGAGAATCAGCGGGAATACCATTGAGATAGCGATCCGTTAAAATTCCTCCGGCCAGTGGGGAGTAGGCAATCGAACCGACACCTTCTTCTTCGAGCAAATCGAGGAGACCTTCCTCAGGAGTACGTTCTAGCATGGAGTATTTAGGTTGGTGAATAAGGCAAGGGGTGCCCAGTTGATCAAGTATACGGATAGCTTCTTGCGCTGTTTCTGCGGGATAGTTCGAAATTCCCACATAAAGCGCTTTACCTTGTCGAACGATCAAATCAAGGGCTGCCATGGTCTCTTCTAACGGAGTTTGAGGATCGGGTCTGTGGTGATAGAAAATATCCACATAATCGACGCCGATTCTTTTTAAACTTTGATTGAGGCTGGCAACTAAATATTTTTTACTGCCCCAATCACCATAAGGCCCTTCCCACATGGTGTAACCTGCTTTGGAGGAGATCACCATTTCGTCGCGATAAGGGCGAAAATCTTGTTGTAGGATGCGACCAAATTGCTGTTCAGCAGAGCCTGGAGGAGGTCCGTAATTATTGGCGAGATCAAAATGGGTGATCCCATGATCAAACGCATGCCTTAACATGGCTCGGCAGTTATCAATTGGCTTGTTGTCACCAAAATTATGCCAGAGTCCTAAAGAGACAAGGGGGAGCTTTAATCCACTCCGACCGCACTGACGATATTCCATATCTGTGTAACGATGTGACGCAGCAGAATATGGCATGGCTCACCTCCAAAATAAATGGCAAAGATTCACTCGAATTTTGGCATAACTCTGTCGAGCTCACTGGTGAAAGAATGCTATACAGCTTAAGAAATGATTATTTTATCGCCAGATTGTGACGGGGATTTGAAATAAAATATCGCATGTTGAGTATGAGGCTTATAGGGTGTGATGCATTCCCCATAAGCCAACAAAGTGAGCCTATGATTAGGCTTGTTCAGGGCGAGTAAAGACTAATTCATTACCTTTCGACTGTGCTTTATCAAATCGGTAGCCTTCTAAATTAAAGTCAGATAGCTGTTCGGATTTAGTCAGTTTATTTTGAATAATAAAACGGCTCATTAATCCGCGAGCTTTCTTTGCATAAAAACTGATGACTTTATATTTACCATTTTTCTCATCTAAGAAAATGGGTTTGATAATTTCAGCGTCCAATTTTTTGGTATTCACAGACTTAAAATATTCATCAGATGCTAAATTAACAAGGATATTATCCCCTTGCGCCGCCAGTGCTTTATTTAAATGCTGAGTGATGATATCTCCCCAGAATTCATATAAGTCTTTACCACGGCTGTTTTTAAGGCGAATTCCCATTTCCAAGCGATAAGGCTGCATTAAGTCTAATGGACGCAGCACACCATACAGGCCAGACAACATACGTAAATGTTGCTGAGCAAATTCAAAATCAGCGGGCGAAAACGTTTCGGCTTGCATGCCAGTATACACATCCCCTTTGAAGGCGAGGATGGCTTGGCGTGCATTTTCTGGGGTAAAGTTTGGCTGCCATTCACCAAAGCGTGCTGCATTCAGCCCTGCAAGTTTATCGCTAATTTTCATTAAGCTTGCGATGTCCGCTGGAGTGAGTTTTCGGCATGTTTTAATCAGCTTTTCAGACTCAGCGAGGAGCTCGGGTTGAGTAAACGTGTCGATGGCGAGCGGGCTTTCGTAGTCTAATGTTTTGGCAGGTGAAATAGTAATCAGCATAACTTAACCCTTATGATAGTAAATTTACCTGTTACTTTAACAAAAAATCAGATGAAATAGCGAATCGCTGTAATAAGTCGCGCTTATGATGGTTATCTGGTTTACTGATGAGATTATTCAACCTAGCTAAATGCATTCAGTCTCTAGGGATACCGCGAAAACGATTGCTGATCAAATAGTTGCTTTCAAGGATATTTCCTCGCTTGCAGCAACGTAGATGCGTGATATTATCATGGGACGGTGCGGCGCTAGCCTCAATTCCTTAATAATACACAAAGTAGTTTAAGTTGCAGATGTGTGGCTAATCAGCGTAGCCAACAGCCCTACAACTTGAAGCATGACGGGTTCACCCTAAATAGTTCAAGTGGTAGGTAGGCGGCAAGAAATCGAATTCCTAGGAGCATACACAAGTATGTGACTAGGATGAGTGAGCGCAGCCAACACCCCTACAACTTGAAGCATGACGGGTTCACCCTAAATAGTTCAAGTGGTAGGTAGGCGGCAAGAAATCGAATTCCTAGGAGCATACACAAGTATGTGACTAGGATGAGTGAGCGCAGCCAACACCCCTACAACTTGAAATATGACGGGTATAACAACGAGATTAAAGAAATGACCGACAAACTAACCTCCTTACGTAGTCTGACAACTGTTGTTGCCGATACTGGCGACATCGAAGCGATGAAGCTGTACAAACCACAAGATGCGACGACTAACCCATCGCTGATTTTAAATGCTGCACAAATTCCTGAGTACCGTAAATTAATTGATGAAGCGGTAGAGTGGGCGCGTAAGCAAAGCAATAACCGTGAACAACAAGTTGTCGATGCATGTGACAAACTGGCTGTTAATATCGGTTTGGAAATTCTGAAATTAGTCCCAGGTCGTATTTCAACAGAAGTGGATGCACGTCTTTCTTATGATGAAGAAGCGTGTATTACTAAAGCTCGCCGTTTGATGAAAATGTACAACGAAGCTGGTATCAGCAACGATCGCATTTTGATCAAATTAGCCTCTACTTGGCAGGGTATCCGCGCGGCGGAAAAACTGGAAAAAGAAGGCATCAACTGTAACTTAACCTTATTATTCTCTTTTGCTCAAGCGCGTGCTTGTGCGGAAGCTGGTGTTTATCTGATCTCTCCATTCGTAGGTCGTATCCTTGACTGGTACAAAGCAAACACAGATAAAAAAGAGTTTGCTGCACATGAAGATCCAGGCGTGGTTTCTGTGACTGAAATCTACAACTTCTATAAAGCACATGGTTATAAAACCGTCGTGATGGGCGCAAGCTTCCGTAACGTGGGTGAAATCATTGAGCTGGCAGGTTGTGACCGCCTGACTATCTCTCCAGCACTGCTGAAAGAGCTGTCTGAATCACAAGGCGAATTGGTTTGTAAACTGAAAGATGAAGGTAAAACTCAAGAGCCAGGCGCTAAACTGACTGAAGCTGAGTTCTACTGGCAGCATAACCAAGATCCAATGGCGGTTGATAAACTGTCTGACGGTATCCGTAAGTTTGCTGTAGACCAAGAAAAACTGGAAAAAATGATCGCAGCTCTGCTGTAATTTCTTTTTTCTTAGAAAACCCAGTCAATCGGCTGGGTTTTTTTATGCTGTTTTTTCATTGATTAAACTCTCAATTCCACATTTCGACACAAACACGACGCTGTCAGGCATTCGACCTCATGGTATGATGCACCATGTTTATCATTATTGGCTTGGTATTAATTGAGTTAGTATTTTCTCGCCAAATGAACGAATTTTAATGATTAATTTTTGAGGTTTGTATGAATGAGTTGCGCATAGGTCTGGTATCGGTTTCTGATCGTGCTTCAGGCGGTATCTACGAAGATAAAGGGATCCCAGCACTGGAAGAGTGGCTAACGAAAACCATTACCACCCCTTTTCGTTTAGAAACTCGTTTGATCCCTGATGAGCAAGTCATGATAGAGCAAACGTTGTGTGAGCTGGTGGATGAATTTTCATGTCATTTAGTCCTGACCACTGGTGGTACGGGGCCTGCTCGCCGCGATGTCACTCCGGATGCAACGCTTGCGGTTGCCGATCGCGAAATGCCTGGCTTTGGTGAGCAGATGCGCCAAATTAGCCTGAAGTTCGTGCCAACGGCGATTTTATCTCGCCAAGTTGGCGTGATCCGCAATCAGTCACTGATTTTAAACTTACCGGGACAGCCAAAGGCGATTGCTGAAACCTTAGAAGGGCTGAAAGATAAAGAAGGAAATGTGCTGGTATCAGGCATTTTTGCTAGTGTGCCATACTGTATTCAATTACTCGATGGCCCTTATATTGAAACAGACGAAAGCGTCGTTAAAGCTTTCCGGCCAAAATCGGCTATTCGCACTGCCGAGTAATCCCTTCTAAAAAATCAGGCAGAGCGTCATGTCTGCCTGATAATTCTTGTTACAGTTTTCTTTCTGCCTATTTAGCTTAACGGTCTATCAACTTAGCCGTATATAAACTTAGCTGCGCTGACCAATTGGCAGGATCGTTCTGCCATATTGCTCATTTAAGATCTCTGCGACAGCCAGATAGAACGCGCTCGCACCGCAGATAATTCCTTCATAGCCCGCATATTGAAGCAGCGTGGCATCGTTGGTTAAATTACCCACCGCTAACATTGCAAACAGTACGGTTAAGCTGCCGAAAATAAATTGCAGCACGAAATTTGCTTTGAAGGTGCCTAAGAACATAAAGAAAGTAAAGATCCCCCATAAAAGCAGGAACATTCCTAAAAACGCAGGGTCAGTTGCTTCGGCTAATCCCATGGTCGGTAAAAACAGCAGACCGACTAACGCAAGCCAAAAGAAGCCATAAGAGGTAAATGCAGTTGCGCCGAACGTATTGCCTTTTTTATATTCAATAAGCCCAGCAATCACTTGCGCGATACCACCATAGAAAATTCCCATACTTAAAATTACAGATGAGAGAGGGAAAAAGCCTGCATTGTGAATATTCAGCAGGATTGTTGTCATACCAAAGCCCAATAAACCGAGTGGGCCTGGATTGGCAAGCGAACTAGATTGCATATAACCTCTGGTAAAGTATTTAAAAATCAAATAGATATAATGAATATTTGTAGCCCCGTAGGACGGGGAGGCGCATAATACGCAGTTTTAATTGTCGAAACAATGATCAAGAGACGGGTTTTTTTGCATTAAATGTAAAACTTTTTTAGTTTTCCCCCTTGATGAATGAATTTGTGACCCCATCTTTAAGACATCAACAGTTATCAATCTAAATTATTGCGAATTGCAAAAGATGTAAGGTTGCAAAAAAAATCAAGGTTGAAGTAAAAACTCCCTTGAAAATGAAATATTGAGCCTTATATAGATTGATATCGAAATTAAATGAAAAGAATTCCTTTGGAGGCGTTTTAAATGGGTAAAATTATTGGTATCGATTTAGGTACAACTAACTCATGCGTTGCAATTATGGATGGCACTACTGCGCGTGTTCTTGAGAACAGCGAGGGTGATAGAACTACTCCTTCCATCATTGCATATACACAAGATGGTGAAATTTTAGTTGGTCAGCCAGCAAAACGTCAGGCTGTCACTAACCCAGAAAATACATTATTTGCGATCAAACGTTTGATCGGTCGTCGTTTCCAAGACGAAGAAGTTCAGCGCGACGTATCTATCATGCCATACAAAATTGTAGCGGCTGATAACGGTGATGCGTGGTTAGATGTGAAAGGCCAAAAAATGGCACCGCCACAAGTTTCTGCTGAAGTGCTGAAAAAAATGAAGAAAACAGCGGAAGACTATCTGGGTGAACCAGTAACTGAAGCGGTTATCACTGTTCCAGCTTATTTTAACGATGCTCAGCGTCAAGCAACCAAAGATGCGGGTCGTATCGCTGGTTTAGAAGTAAAACGTATCATCAACGAACCAACAGCAGCTGCACTGGCTTACGGTTTAGATAGAGAAGTTGGCAACCGTACTATCGCGGTTTACGACTTAGGTGGTGGTACATTCGACTTATCAATCATCGAAATCGATGAAGTTGATGGCGAAAAAACGTATGAAGTTCTGGCAACCAACGGTGACACTCACTTAGGTGGTGAAGACTTCGATACTCGTTTAATCAACTACTTAGTTGATGAGTTTAAGAAAGAACAAGGTGTTGATCTGCGTAACGATCCACTGGCAATGCAACGTCTGAAAGAGTCTGCTGAAAAAGCAAAAATTGAGCTGTCTTCTGCTCAACAAACTGACGTTAACCTGCCATACATCACTGCGGATGCGACAGGTCCAAAACACATGAACATCAAAGTGACTCGTGCAAAACTGGAGTCACTGGTAGAAGATTTAGTTAAACGTTCTATGGAGCCAGTTAAAGTTGCTTTGCAAGATGCTGGTTTAAGCGTAGGTGACATCAACGACGTTATCTTAGTTGGTGGTCAGACTCGTATGCCAATGGTTCAGAAAGTTGTTGCTGATTTCTTCGGTAAAGAGCCACGTAAAGACGTGAACCCAGACGAAGCCGTTGCAATGGGTGCTGCAGTGCAAGGTGGTGTGTTAGCCGGTGATGTTAAAGACGTTCTGTTACTTGACGTAACTCCACTGTCTTTAGGTATTGAAACCATGGGTGGCGTGATGACTTCGTTAATTTCGAAGAACACCACAATCCCAACTAAACACAGCCAAGTGTTCTCTACTGCGGAAGATAACCAAGCAGCCGTGACCATTCACGTACTGCAAGGTGAGCGTAAACGTGCGAGTGATAACAAATCACTGGGTCAGTTTAACTTAGATGGTATTCAAGCTGCGCCACGCGGTATGCCACAAATCGAAGTGACTTTTGACATCGATGCGGATGGTATCCTGCACGTTTCTGCTAAAGACAAAAACAGCGGCCGCGAGCAAAACATCACCATTAAGGCGTCTTCTGGTCTGAACGACGAAGAAATCGAAAAAATGGTACGTGATGCAGAAGCTAACGCTGAAGCAGACCGTAAATTTGAAGAGTTAGTTCAGGTTCGTAACCAAGCAGACCAACTGATTCACGGTACTCGTAAACAAATCGAAGAAGCGGGCGATAAATTACCAGCGGAAGATAAAGCGAATATCGAAAAAGCAACTTCAGAATTAGAAGTCGCTTCTAAAGGTGAAGATAAAGCTGAAATTGAAGCGAAAATCCAAGCGCTGGTAACGGCATCGGCGAAACTTCTGGAAATTGCACAGCAACAAGCTCAAGCGGGCGCTGCGGGTGCAGGTGCAGAAGCGAAGAAAGATGACGATGTAGTTGACGCTGAATTCGAAGAAGTTAACGACAAAGACAAAAAATAAGGCCCTTAGCGGGCGCAGTGACTATCGCAATAATGTTAAATAGTGACTGATACCGGACACGGGCGTTGAGGGAACTCTGCGCCCGTGTCTGCATGTTAAGGGAAAAATAAATGGCGAAAAGAGATTTTTATGAGGTTCTAGGCCTCGAAAAAAATGCTTCAGATAAAGACATCAAGCGAGCGTACAAGCGCTTAGCAATGAAATACCATCCTGACCGTAATCAGGAAAACAAAGATGAATCTGAAGAGAAATTTAAAGAGATAAAAGAAGCTTACGAAATCCTGTCCGATGAGCAAAAACGTGCCGCTTACGACCAATATGGTCATGCTGCGTTTGAGCAAGGCGGTATGGGCGGCGGCGGTGGATTCGGCGGCTTTGGTGGCGGCGATTTCAACAGTGATATTTTTGGTGACATCTTCGGTGACATCTTTGGTGGCGGTCGTCGTCAACAGCGCCCAAGCCGTGGTTCTGATCTGCAATACAACATGGAACTGACTCTTGAAGAAGCAGTCCGTGGAGTGACCAAAGAGATCCGTATTCCAACGCTTGAAAGCTGTGACGTGTGCCACGGTAGCGGTGCAAAACCGGGTACTAGCGCAGATACGTGCCAAACCTGTCACGGTATGGGCCAAGTACACATGCGTCAAGGTTTCTTCTCGGTACAACAACCTTGCCCAACCTGTCATGGTCGCGGGAAAGTCATCAAAGACCCATGCAACAAATGTCATGGCCAAGGTCGCGTTGAGAAATACAAAACCTTATCCGTTAAGATCCCAGCAGGGGTTGATACGGGGGATCGCGTTCGTTTATCCGGTGAAGGTGAAGCCGGCGCGAATGGTGCACCAGCAGGGGATTTATTCGTTCAAATGCATGTTTTACCTCACGATATTTTTGAGCGTGATGGTAATAACTTACATTGCGAAGTGCCAATCAACTTTGCGGCAGCAGCGCTGGGTGGCGAAATTGAAGTCCCAACCCTGGATGGTCGTGTTAAACTGAAAATTCCTGCGGAAACCCAAACAGGCAAAACGTTCCGTATGAAAGGTAAGGGCGTGAAGTCAGTACGTGGTGGTATGCAAGGTGACTTAATGTGTCACATTGTTGTTGAAACCCCAGTCAAATTGAATGAGAAACAAAAAGAGTTACTCAGAGAGTTTGGTGAGTCGTTAGGCGGTACGGGTGGCGAGAAAAATAGCCCACGTTCAAAACGCTTCTTAGATGGCGTGAAAAAATTCTTTGATGATTTAACCAATAAATAATGGTTGATCGCTAAGTTAAGAATCATGGCTGATCCAGTGAAATACTGAATCAGCCATTTTTTTATTTCACTGTTTCACCGCTAGCAACCACGGTTTTACGAACTTGATCAGCAAATTGTAGGGCTTCTTTCACAATCGCATTCTCATCAACGGTGAGCACTTTGCGGTCTTCCATTAATAGATTTCCATCCACAATGGTATGGCGCACATTGGAAGCATTCGCCCCATAAACCAGTGCGGCATAAGGGCTATACATCGGTACCATATTGGGTGATTTTGTATCGACAACGATGATATCCGCCAATTTCCCCGCTTCTAAAGAGCCTAACTTATCTTCCATGTGAATGGCTTTCGCGGAGCCTTTGGTCGCTAATTCAACCACGGTAATGGGCGGCATTGCAGCTCTATCTTTATTTTCGAGCTTATGAATTTTACCCACCAAATTTAGTTCGTTCATGGTCGTTAAGGTATTGCTGGACATCGGGCCATCGGTTCCTAAGCCTACACGAACTCCTTTTGCTAACATTGCAGTCACTGGAGCAACACCTTTAGCTGATTTGGTATTCGCACTGACATTATGAGCCACACCGACATCATACTGTTTGAGCAGGTCGATATCGGTTTCATCAACCATAATGGCATGAGCGGCAATCACTTTGTTATTCAGGGCGCCGATATCTGCCATATATTGAACCGGGCTTTTGCCGCCAGTACGTTTGGCAATTTCTTCCTGTTCTCGATCGGTTTCTGCTAAGTGGATCATCACTGGAACATTAAGTTCTTGAGAAAGCTTAGCGATTTTTTGTAGATGCTCAGTGGTGTTGGTATAAGGTGCGTGAGGAGCAAAAGCTGGCGTAATGCGAGGGTGGTCTTTGTATTGGTTGATAAAATTCACGGCATAAGCGATACCTTCATCTGCATTTTTAGCATCAGCAACAGGGAATTTGATCACAGATTCCCCAAGGATCGCACGCATACCAATTTTATCGACAGTTTTTGCAACCTCGTCTTCGAAATAGTACATATCCACGTAAGTCGTGACACCACCTTTGACCATCTCGACATTGGCTAAGTTAGCGCCTACTCGCACCATCTCACGAGAAACCATCTTGCTCTCTAATGGGAAGATATAGCGGTGCAAACGGTCGGGGACATCGTCAGCAAGGGAACGAAAAACGGTCATTGATGCGTGAGTATGGGTATTGATTAACCCAGGCATGACTATATCGCCATCAACATTTAGCTGTTTTTTTGCGGTATATTGCGTGGCAAGCTCAGGGCCACCGACTGCGATAATTTTATTTTTATCAATAACAACGGTTCCATTCTCAATAACTTGATTATTGGCATCCATCGTCAAAACGGTACCATCAACAATCATTAAATCCGCTGGAGTGGTGGCAAGTGCCGCGATAGGTGCTGCCATCATCGACATGGCAACGAGAGATCGGAGTAATGTCATTCTTACCTCATGACTCAATGAAAAATAGGGCTAAAAGTTATTGGTATCAAATATTATGGGTATCAAATATAAGATGTAAAACTCATATTCTAAGCACCACTATCTTAACTGGATAGTTTCGCCAGTAACACCCCAAGTAAGATGACAATACAGGCGAAGACTCGCATTCCATTAAATTTCTCTTTAAGAAATACAATGGAAAGAAACATAGCGAAAAGGACGCTAGTTTCGCGAATAGCAGCAACGAGTACGATAGGCGCTTGGCTCATTGCCCAGATTGCGATGCCGTAACTGATTAGCTGCATTAATCCACCAAGTAAACCTGAGCGCCAATATTGTCCAAATCCGTGCAGTAGCGAACGTTTGTATTTCATCACTCCGGGAATGGCGAGTACTGCGCCATTTAATAAAAACAGCCATAGGGTATAAACAACAGGATCTTGGCTGGCTCTCGCGCCATATCCATCCGAGAGGGTATAACAGGCGGTAAAGAAGGCGGTACACAGCGCAAAGATAAGGGCTTTACCTTTGATGTTCAAAGAGAATTTTCGACCTGCAAACGCGATGGCTACCACCCCTGAAATAATAAAAACAATCCCTACAAAACTCATAAATGGTAAGGATTCATTAAATAAAACAATACTTAATAACGCGGTGATTAACGGGGCTGAGCCGCGAGAAATAGGGTAAATCTGGCTGAGATCACCATGGTTGTACGCTTGGCTGAGAAAATAGATATAACCGATGTGAAATAGTACTGACAAAGCTAACCATGGGACGGCATCAGGAGACGGTAGCCCAAACCAAAAGAGGGCTGGAATAGTTAAAACCCCAGAAAAAACGGCAATCATCACCAAACCAAAGAAGCGGTCATTACCAAATTTCACCAGAGCATTCCAACTGGCATGGCAAAACGCGGCAAACAGCACAGAAAGCAGAACGTATAGGGACATAATATAGAGAGATAGTGATTGCCTAAGGGGGGTTCGAGTATCACATAAAGCGCCTTTTTTATGAAGAGGCACGCAAGGAAGAGAGGGCAGGTACTTTTATTTTTGCGAAGGGCTTCGAAAATAAAAAAATAAACGATTTTTTGGACTATCGATAATGGTCATTTTTCATTAGTCTCTAAAAAAGTTGAATATTTAAAGCGCTTTACTCAGTAAATTTATTGTTGGTTTTTAGAATAGTCACCTATAGTTAAATTAACGATTTATTATCATTCGTCGTGATCTCGATTGCTAACTACTCGGAAATTACGATCATTAATGGATAAATAAACGATTTTTTACGAATTAATGATTATCATAATATTAACATTCAAAAATATTTTTTGAGGTTATTCATATGACAGCAATTATTCGTAAATTTTTAAAGTTAGAAGCAGCAGGAGGGCTACTCCTAATTATTGCTGCCATTGTCGCTTTAATAATGGCTAATACGCCATTACAGGGAGCTTATCAGCAATTTTTAGATATTCCGGTAGCTATTAAAATCTCAACATTTGAATTAGATAAGCCTCTGATTCTATGGATTAATGATTTCTTAATGGCCGTGTTTTTCCTGGTTGTTGGTTTAGAGGTAAAGCGCGAGTTATTAGAAGGATCCCTGGCAGGACGTGATAAAGCGATATTTCCAGCAATTGCAGCTGTGGGGGGAATGATTGCACCGGCGTTAGTTTACTTAGCGTTTAATGGTGCTGATGATATTACTCGTCAAGGGTGGGCTATCCCTGCAGCAACAGATATTGCATTCGCGTTGGGTGTGATGGCGTTATTAGGTAAGCGTGTTCCTACGGAGCTCAAAGTGTTTTTATTGGCATTAGCTATCATTGATGATCTTGGTGTCATTGTGATAATTGCCTTTTTCTATACCAGCTCAGTTTCTGTCGTCGCATTGAGTTTAGCAGCACTGTGTGTGGCAATTCTCTGCCTAATGAACTGGCGACGAGTTGAAAACACCGCAGCTTACTTAGTGATTGGCTTAATCTTGTGGGTCTGTATTTTGAAATCAGGTGTTCATGCCACTCTAGCGGGAGTGATTGTTGGTTTCTTAATTCCATTAAGAGGGACTAATAATACAAAACCGTCGGAAGAGTTAGAGCATGTGCTGCACCCTTGGGTTGTTTATCTCATTTTGCCTATCTTTGCATTTGCAAATTCAGGCGTACAGCTCAATGGCGTCACTCTTGATGGCTTAATGAGCCCATTACCACTTGGCGTCGCAGCGGGTTTGATACTGGGCAAACCAGTCGGTATTTTCTTATTTAGTTGGATTTCGGTAAAAGTAGGGTTGGCTAAATTGCCAGCATCGATTAACTTGAAGCAAGTGTTTGCTGTTTCTGTGCTTTGTGGTATCGGTTTTACTATGTCTATTTTTATCACAGGCCTAGCGTTTGAAGGGCTTGATGAAGTGTATAGTACCTACTCGAGACTGGGTATTTTAATCGGTTCAACAACAGCAGCATTGTTAGGGTACTTTATGTTAAGGGTAGTGTTACCGAAACCAAAAGTTTCGCACAGCGATGCAAAATAAACATAATAGACGTAATTATTAGTAAGAATTTTCGAGTTAATCTTCTATGATATGCCCGCGGTATGAATTGCATACTGCGGGTATTTTAACTTATAACTCCCGATTACGGGGTACGGGTAAAGCGTATGGTCAGTATGTACTGTGGTCATTAAGTACTGCGGTCATTATTGGCGATACAAAAGGAATCGATATGCGGGTTTCACATCTTAATTTTAACCACCTTTACTATTTCTGGCATGTTTGCAAAGAAGGCTCTGTTGTCGGTGCTGCTGAGGCTCTTTACCTGACTCCACAGACAATTACTGGGCAAATTAAAGCACTCGAAGAACGGTTAGGTGGAAAATTATTTAAACGCCAAGGTCGAGGGCTAGTGCCTTCTGAGCTGGGACAACTGATTTTTCGTTATGCTGACAAAATGTTTATGCTCAGCCAAGAAATGTTGGATATCGTCAACTACAGCCGAGAATCTAACCTGCTGTTTGATGTGGGTGTGGCTGACGCATTATCGAAACGTTTAGTCAGTCGTGTACTAGAAACGGCAGTTGTCGAACATGAGCAAATTCATTTACGTTGCTTTGAATCGACTCATGAGCTGTTATTAGAGCAATTGAGCCAGCACAAGCTGGATATGATTTTGTCGGATTGCCCTGTGGACTCTTCACAGCAAGAGGGCTTGTTCTCCGTTAAATTAGGCGAATGCAGCGTCAGTTTTTTCTGCCGTCATCCAGTACCGAAGAAACCATTTCCTGAATGTCTAGAAGAGCGCAGGTTATTAATTCCAGGGCGTCGTTCGATGTTAGGCCGCCATTTATTAACATGGATCCGCAATAAAAACCTGCAAGTTGAAGTACTTGGTGAGTTTGATGATGCAGCATTAATGAAAGCATTTGGGATGTATCACAATGCAATTTTTGTGGCGCCATCTTTATATGCAAAAGACATTTTTGCTGATAATGAAGTGCAAGAAATTGGCCGCTTAGATAGCGTTAAAGAAGAGTATTACGTGATTTTTGCGGAAAGAATGATCCAGCACCCAGCAGTACAACGTGTCTGCAACAAAGATTTTTCTGAGTTATTTTCAGCGCCGTTCGATAATTTAGAACAGAAAGTTTAGAGCACGAAAGTGTAAGGCAAGAAATTAGCAGACAAAAAAACCGGCCTAAGCCGGTTTTTTATAATCAAGAAGCGAAATTACATTGCTTTGATTTGAGCAACTAAGTTAGCTTTATGACGTGCTGCTTTGTTTTTGTGGATCAGGCCTTTGCTAGCGTGGCGATCAACAAGAGGTTGCATGTCATTGAATGCTTTCTGAGCTGCTTCTTTATCGCCTGCAGCGATAGCAAGGTAAACTTTCTTAATAAAAGTACGTACCATAGAGCGACGGCTAGCGTTGTGCTGGCGACGTTTCTCTGATTGAACGGCACGTTTCTTAGCTGATTTGATATTAGCCAAGGTCCAACTCCCAAATGTATTCTATTGAGGACAATTTAAAGGTCAAGGAATATGCCCTTTCGCCCTTCATTTGTCAATGGATTTGTGCAAATAAACATCGTGTACTTCGATGTCAATGCGTTGTGAATGGTGCAAGATTCTATCAGCAAATATCAGAAGAATACAGATCTGCGCGTGAAAAAAAGCATAATTGATAGAAGATATTTTAAATCATTTTTCAGAAAAAATTTTTTTAGTGATATCAAACGTGCATCAAGATGAAATTGAATTATAAATAGAGTGTTTTTTATACACTTGGGTTTGTTATACAAAATGGATGATAAGAAAACTATAAAAATTAAATATTTTTAGAGATCTCCGCGCCAATTTGTTGTATTGATAATCTATTGGTTATCCAAACTTTTTTGATTTACCTATCGACAATGATCAGATTCAGCAGCGCAGTGTCGTGCAGAAAGATGCTTAGCAGTGTAAAATCATCTGATTAAATAGTGTAGTGATCAAAAAAATAGGGTTTAATGAAAGCTTTTACGAACTTAGGTTAACCTTATGCGTCGTACAAGGTATAATCCTGCAATTTCCTCGGTATTGAGCCAGTTATGGAGCTAATTCGCGGTATACAAAATATCCGGTCGTACCATCATGGTTGCGTACTGACTATTGGTAATTTTGATGGTGTTCATCGTGGGCACCAAGTATTACTTCAAAATTTGAAGCTCAAGGGTAAACAGTTAGGTTTACCAACTGTTGTGATGATCTTTGAACCACAACCCCTTGAATTTTTTACGGGTGATAAGGCTCCTGCGCGTTTGACACGCCTAAGAGATAAAGTGAAGTACCTTGCTGATAGCGGGGTCGATTATCTGTTATGTGTGGAATTTAACCAGCATTTTGCCTCATTAACACCCGATGCTTTTGTGTCTGACTTGTTAGTTGACAAACTCGGTGTGAAATATCTCGCCATCGGTGATGATTTCCGGTTCGGAAAAAATCGGATGGGTGATTTTTCTTTTTTACAGCAAGCCGGTCAAAAGTTTGGTTTTGAAGTCGCAGACACAGAAAGCTTTTGTGATTCTGGTGTGCGCGTCAGCAGCACTGCAATCCGTAAAGCGATACAAAACAATGATCTGACATTAGCTGAAAATTTATTAGGTCACACATACCGCATTAGTGGGCGTGTGGTTCACGGTAATCAGCTAGGTCGTACGATAGGTTTTCCGACAGCAAACCTACCGTTAAAACGTTTAGTCACACCCGTGACTGGCGTGTATGCTGTAGAAGTTCATGGTCTGGGCGATAAGCCTGTACCGGGCGTGGCAAACATTGGCACACGCCCAACGGTATCTGGAAAAGGTACCCAGTTAGAAGTCCATCTGATTGATGCACATATGGATTTATATGGGCGTCATATTGATGTTGTGTTACGTAAAAAATTACGTGACGAACAGCGGTTTGCTTCGTTGGACGCGCTGAAGGAGCAAATTGCTAATGATGTAGTTGCAGCCAGAGAGTATCTCGCAGCAATTGGAATCAGATAATTTAGCGGAAAATTGGAACTGAGAATCGATGAGTGACTATAAAAATACCCTGAATCTACCAGAAACAGGGTTCCCAATGCGTGGCGATCTCGCTAAACGCGAACCACAGATGTTAGAGCGCTGGTACAAAGAAGGTTTGTATCAGGCAATCCGTAAAGCAAAATCGGGCAAGAAAACCTTTATTCTGCACGATGGTCCTCCGTATGCTAACGGCAGTATTCATATTGGTCACTCAGTAAACAAAATTCTCAAAGATATTATTATTAAATCCAAAGGGCTGGCGGGCTTTGATTCCCCATACATCCCTGGTTGGGATTGCCATGGCTTACCTATTGAACACAAAGTTGAACAAATCGTAGGTAAACCAGGGGAAAAAGTTTCCGCCGCTGAATTTCGTGCAAAATGCCGTGAATATGCCAAAGAGCAAATTGAAGGGCAAAAAGCTGATTTTATCCGCTTAGGTGTGTTGGGGGAGTGGGACAAACCTTACCTGACCATGGATTTTAAAACCGAAGCGAACATCATCCGTGCGTTGGCGAAAACCGTTGCAAATGGCCATTTAGTGAAAGGGGCAAAACCCGTTCACTGGTGTACCGCATGCGGTTCTTCATTGGCTGAAGCGGAAGTCGAATATTATGACAAAACATCTCCATCTATCTACGTTCGCTTCCCTGCTGTAGATAGCAAAGCTGTTTGCGAAAAATTTGGTGTTTCTAGTGATAAAACGCCATCTTTAGTGATCTGGACAACAACGCCTTGGACGTTACCAGCTAACCGTGCAATCTCTCTGAACCCAGAGTTCAAATACTCTCTGGTGGATGCGAATGGCGATTTAGTCATTCTGGCAACTGACTTAGTTGAAGAAGTCATGAAGACTGTCGGTATTGAGTCATGGACAGTATTAGGCGAGTGTGAAGGTAGCGTATTAGAGTTACTGCGTTTCGCGCATCCATTTATGGGCTTTGATGTTCCTGCAATTTTAGGCGACCACGTCACGCTAGATGCGGGTACAGGTGCGGTACATACAGCGCCAGGCCATGGTCCTGAAGACTACGTTGTTGGACAAAAATATGGTTTAGAAACGGCGAACCCAGTAGGGCCAGATGGCTGCTTTTTACCAAATACCTACCCAACATTAGACGGTTTATTTATTTTCAAAGCTAACGATGTGGTGCTGGAAATCCTGAATGAGAAAGGCTTACTGATGTATAAAAAAGCGATTTCTCACAGCTACCCATGCTGCTGGCGCCATAAAACCCCAGTTATTTTCCGTGCGACACCACAATGGTTTATCGGCATGGATAAAAACGGCCTGCGTGAACAATCTCTGAAAGAGATCGACATTGTTCAGTGGATCCCAGGTTGGGGTCGTGCACGTATCGAGTCAATGGTTGAAAACCGTCCTGACTGGTGTATTTCACGTCAACGTACTTGGGGTACTCCAATGTCGTTATTCGTGCACAAAGAGACTGAAGAACTGCATCCGCGTACTTTAGAGCTGATGGAAGAAGTCGCTAAGCGCGTTGAAGTTGATGGTATCCAAGCATGGTGGGATTTAGATCCTGCTGAATTGCTGGGCGCTGATGCTGAAACTTATCGTAAAGTACCAGACACATTAGACGTTTGGTTCGATTCAGGATCGACCCACTTTGCTGTGGTTGATGCCCGTCCTGAATTCCATGGCAACTCTGCGGATATGTATTTGGAAGGTTCTGACCAACACCGTGGTTGGTTCATGTCTTCTCTGATGCTGTCTACTGCGATGAAAGGTAAAGCACCTTACCGCCAAGTTCTGACCCACGGTTTTACCGTTGATGGTCAAGGTCGTAAGATGTCTAAATCTTTAGGTAATACAGTTAGTCCGCAAGATGTGATGAACAAACTGGGCGCTGATATCCTGCGCTTGTGGGTGGCATCAACTGACTATACGGGCGAAATCGCGGTATCTGATGAAATTTTAAAACGTGCAGCGGACTCTTATCGCCGTATTCGTAATACCGCGCGTTTCTTACTGGCAAACTTAAATGGTTTCAACCCAGAAACCGATATGGTGAAACCAGAAGATATGGTGGTGTTAGATCGCTGGGCGGTTGGTCGTGCATTAGAAGCACAGAAAGAGATTACGAAAGCGTACGATGAGTATGATTTCTTAGGTGTTATCCAACGCTTAATGCATTTCTGCTCTATCGAGATGGGCTCGTTCTATCTGGATATTATCAAAGACCGCCAGTACACCGCGAAAAGTGATAGCGTTGCTCGCCGTAGCTGCCAAACTGCACTGTTCCATATCGTGGAAGCATTGGTTCGTTGGATTGCACCGGTTCTATCCTTCACGTCTGATGAAATTTGGAACGAATTACCTGGCAAACGCGCTCAGTTCGTTCTCACTGAAGAGTGGTATAACGGTTTGTTTGGTTTAGACGAATCAGAAGCGATGAATGATGGTTTCTGGTCTGAACTGTTAGCCGTACGTGGTGAAGTCAACAAAGTGCTGGAACAAGCGCGTACAGATAAGCACATTGGTGGTTCGTTAGAAGCCTCGGTAACGTTATATGCAGATAGCACATTAGCCGCTAAGTTAAATAGCTTAGGTGATGAACTGCGTTTTGCGCTGTTAACATCTCAAGCGAATGTGGCTGATATTGCAACGGCGCCTGCGGATGCACAAGACAGTGAACTGAAAGGCCTGAAAATTGCTTTCAGTAAAGCGGCTGGGGAAAAATGTCCTCGTTGCTGGCATTATGCAAGTGATATTGGTGCAGCGGCAGAACAACCTGAAATCTGTGGTCGCTGTGTGACTAACGTAGCCGGAAACGGTGAATTACGTAAGTTTGCTTAATGAAGACACCTATTTGTTCTACTGGTTTGCGTTGGCTGTGGCTGACGGTTGTGATTATCGTTGCAGATTTAGCAATTAAGCAATTGGTCTTAAAAGAGCTAACTCTGTACGACCCACACCCTTTAATTCCGTACTTTAACCTTATGTACGCTCAAAACTTTGGTGCGGCATTCAGTTTTCTGGCGGATAAAGGCGGCTGGCAGCGCTGGTTCTTTGCTGGAATAGCTATTGCCATCTCCATTACGTTAATGGTGATGATGTATCGTCAAAGTGTGAAAAAACGCCTGAGCAATATTGCTTATGCGTTAATTATTGGTGGTGCGATCGGTAATTTATTTGACCGTTTAGTGCATGGCTTTGTGGTTGACTACATTGATTTTTATGTTGGCAACTGGCACTGGCCGACCTTCAACTTGGCGGATATGGCCATTTGTATCGGTGCGGCGTTGGTGATTTTTGAAGGCTTTTTGCCGGATAAACCCAAACAGCAAGATGCTAAATAGAACAGATAGCGCGATAGGTTGATAAAACCCAATATTGCATATTAATCATCTCAGCCCGACGATAGTCGGGCTGAACTTTATGATAAAAAACAGGTTTAGATTATGTCTACTCAAATACAGGCGCAGAGTTCTGTTTTACTGCATTTCACTCTGAAATTAGAAGATGGCTCCACGGCGGATTCTTCTCACGCACAAGGAAAGCCTGCGTTGTTTGCTCTTGGAAATGATTCACTGTCGCCAGAATTAGAAGCCCAACTGATTGGGCTATCTGCAGGTGAAAAGAAAACATTTTCCTTAGCAGGGGATACGGTATTCGGGAAACATAATCCAGACTTAGTGCAATATTTTTCATTGCGTGATTTTATGGAAACGGGGATCCCTGAAATTGGTACCATCATGCTGTTTACGGGCATGAATGGGAGCGAAATGCCGGGCGTCGTGAAAGCTATCGAAGGGGAATCAATTACTGTTGATTTTAACCATCCTCTTGCTGAGCAACAAATCACCTTTGAAATTGAAGTTCTAGAAATAGACCCACAATTGGAGAGTCACCATGCAAATATTAATGGCTAATCCTCGTGGATTTTGTGCGGGTGTTGACCGTGCAATCAGTATTGTTGAACGTGCCTTAGAAATTTATGGCGCACCGATTTACGTTCGCCATGAAGTGGTACATAACCGCTATGTGGTTGATGATTTACGCCAGCGTGGCGCTATCTTCATTGAAGAAATCTCTGAAGTTCCTGATGGCTCTATTCTGATTTTCTCAGCGCATGGCGTTTCACAAGCCATTCGTCAAGAAGCCCGTTCCCGCGATTTAACCATGCTATTTGATGCGACCTGCCCATTAGTGACTAAAGTGCATATGGAAGTGGCTCGCGCCAGCCGTAAAGGTAAAGAAGCGATTTTAATCGGTCACGCCGGGCACCCTGAAGTGGAAGGGACAATGGGGCAATACAATAACCCTGAAGGGGGGATGTATCTTGTTGAAAGCCCAGAAGACGTTTGGAAGCTACAGGTAAAAGATGAAAACAACCTGAGTTTTATGACGCAAACGACGCTTTCGGTGGATGATACCTCGGATGTGATTGATGCGCTCACCCGTCGATTCCCAAATATTGTGGGGCCTCGTAAAGACGATATTTGCTATGCAACCACGAATCGCCAAGAAGCCGCGCGTGAGTTAGCAGAGAAAGCCGATATTGTGTTAGTCGTCGGTTCGAAAAATTCGTCCAACTCAAACCGTTTGGCGGAATTAGCGTCTCGAATGGGGAAAGCGGCATTTCTGATTGATGGTGCAGAAGATATTCAAACCGAGTGGTTAAAAGATAAGAAAATTATCGGATTGACAGCGGGGGCATCCGCGCCGGATATTTTAGTCCGCCAAGTGATTGATAGACTTAAAGAGCAGGGTGCAGACTCCGTGGTGGAGCTACAAGGACGAGAAGAGAATATCGTTTTTGAAGTGCCAAAAGAGTTGCGTGTGGACGTTAAAGAGATTAACTAATACATTGATTTTATTATTATAGTAGCGGCTGATGTAGCCGCTGCTATTTTCTGTTTTTCAGCATTCTATTCCATCCCAATACAATTTTTTCTGATAATCATCCCCCTCTCTACGGTTTTATTAATATCTCCAGATTAGTGCTGGCGTCCCGATTCAAGTTTCTTTAAGGTATAACCAAGATTTTATTTTGGTTTTCGCCTCAAAAATTTACGAAAGGATCAAAAATGGCAGATTCAACTGTACGCGTTGCGATTGTCGGTGCGGGTGGGCGCATGGGGCGCCAATTAATTCAAGCAGCACAAGAGCAAAACGGAATTCAACTTGGCGCAGCCATTGAGCGTGAAGGCTCTTCGCTTATTGGCACAGATGCGGGTGAACTGGCGGGAATTGGGCTAATTGGTGCGAAAGTCGTTAGCGATCTAAATTCCGTGGTTAATGATTTTGATGTACTGATTGATTTCACTCGCCCTGAAGGCACCTTACAGTACTTAGCATTCTGTCAATCTCACCAAAAAGGCATGGTTATCGGAACTACAGGGTTTGATGAACAAGGAAAACTGGCGATTGCAGAAGCTGCAAAATCTATCCCAATTGTCTTCGCTGCCAACTTTAGCGTTGGTGTAAATCTGGTGCTGAAATTACTGGAAAAAGCGGCGAAAGTGATGGGAGATTACACCGATATTGAAATTATTGAAGCGCATCATCGTCATAAAGTCGATGCCCCTTCTGGCACTGCACTGGCGATGGGGGAATCTATCGCGGATGCATTAGGAAAAGATTTGAAAGAGTGCGCGGTGTATGCACGTGAAGGTTATACCGGAGAGCGTGAACCGGGCACGATTGGTTTTGCTACGGTACGTGCTGGCGATATTGTTGGTGAGCACACTGCGATGTTTGCTGATATTGGCGAACGTGTAGAAATAAGTCACAAGGCTTCCAGTCGTATGACCTTTGCTAAAGGTGCGATAAGAGCCTCGTCTTGGGTTAATGGCAAGAAAGATGGTCTATACAACATGAAAGATGTCCTTAATCTTGATGATTTATAGTTTTTTGTAAAATAATTTCTTGTTTAAAATCAGATGGCTTCATTTGAAGTCTCTGGTTTATCATTGTTTATTTGTTTAATCTAATTGTTACTCTTATTTTTCATTGTCTTTGTGCTGTTTTGTCTCTCTTTTACTCAAAAATTGCACTTTAGATCCTCCCTTGTCTGCGCTATTATCCATTTTGCACTTTTCTTCGCTATTAACCGTTTGCTTTTTTACCCATGAATAGTTATTTCATTAGCCTTCTATAGAAAAAACAGGTAAGAATGCAAAAAAGTAAGCTAAAAGTGAAAAAAATGCATTTTTTTCTAGACAAGACTCTATCCCATCATTAGAATGCGCGCAATTTGCCAAAAATTTGCTTAAAAACTCATTTTGGCATTGATTTAGATCGCAAAATCTGAATTAATATGCAAAAAATATGATTGATTATTCTCCGGAGGATGTTTTGATTAAGTCAGCTATATTGGTTCTGGAAGACGGAACCCAATTCCACGGGCGCGCCATTGGTGCTGAAGGGGCCGCTATTGGAGAAGTCGTTTTCAATACTTCAATGACCGGATATCAAGAAATAATTACTGACCCTTCCTATTCCCGCCAAATTGTTACTCTCACTTATCCCCATATTGGTAATGTCGGCACTAATGCTGATGACGAAGAATCTCCTAACGTACATGCTCAAGGCCTTATCATTCGCGACTTACCATTAATCTACAGTAACTTTCGTGGTCAGGAAGGCTTGTCTGAATATCTGAAACGCCACAATGTGGTGGCTATCGCGGATATCGACACGCGCAAACTAACTCGCCTGTTAAGAGAAAAAGGCGCACAAAACGGTTGTATCATCGCAGGGGATAACCCAGATGCGGCGCTGGCTTTAGAAAAAGCACGCAGCTTCTCAGGTTTAAATGGTTTAGATTTAGCAAAAGAAGTTTGCACCAAAGAGATTTACAGCTGGACTCAACGCTCTTGGAACTTAGAAGAAGGGCAACCTGCTGCAAGTAAAGAAGATGAGCTGCCATTACACGTCGTTGCTTACGATTTTGGTGCAAAGCGCAATATTCTGCGTATGTTAGTTGACCGTGGTTGCCGCTTAACCGTAGTTCCAGCAACAACGCCAGCAGAAACGGTGTTAGCGATGAACCCAGATGGGATTTTCTTATCAAACGGCCCTGGCGACCCAGCCCCTTGTGACTACGCTATCAACGCTATCCAAGAATTCTTAAAAACTGAAATTCCAGTATTTGGCATCTGCTTAGGTCACCAATTGCTAGCATTAGCAAGCGGCGCCAATACCATGAAGATGAAGTTTGGTCACCACGGTGCTAACCACCCAGTTAAAGATTTAGACAAAGACGTGGTGATGATCACTGCTCAAAACCACGGTTTTGCGGTTGATGAATCCACACTACCCGACACATTGCGTGTGACACACAAATCGCTGTTTGATGGCACCTTACAAGGCATCCATCGCACAGACAAACCGGCATTCAGTTTCCAAGGTCACCCAGAAGCCAGTTCTGGTCCTCATGATGCCGCAGGTCTTTTTGACCACTTCATTGATTTAATCAACGAATATCGTCAAAACACACCACGTTCAAACGCAAAATAATCGGGAGCAAGAAAATGGCAAAACGTACAGATATTAAAAGCATTCTGATCCTCGGTGCGGGCCCGATTGTTATCGGCCAAGCGTGTGAGTTTGACTATTCAGGTGCGCAAGCGTGTAAAGCGCTGAGAGAAGAAGGCTACCGCGTTATTCTGGTGAACTCGAACCCAGCAACTATCATGACTGACCCAGAAATGGCGGATGCAACCTACATCGAGCCAATTCACTGGGAAGTGGTACGTAAAATCATTGAAAAAGAGCGCCCAGATGCAGTATTACCAACCATGGGTGGACAAACCGCGCTGAACTGCGCCCTTGAGCTTGAGCGTCAAGGTGTACTGGCTGAATTTGGCGTGACCATGATTGGTGCGACTGCGGACGCGATTGATAAAGCAGAAGACCGCCAACGCTTTGATAAAGCGATGAAAAAAATCGGTTTAGGCACAGCGCGTTCAGGTATCGCACACACAATGGAAGAAGCTAACGCCGTCGCTGATGATGTTGGTTTCCCGTGTATCATTCGTCCATCGTTCACCATGGGGGGTTCCGGTGGCGGTATCGCGTATAACCGTGAAGAATTTGAAGAAATTTGTACTCGCGGTTTAGATTTATCCCCAACTAACGAACTGTTAATCGATGAGTCGTTAATTGGTTGGAAAGAGTACGAAATGGAAGTGGTACGCGATAAGAAAGATAACTGCATCATCGTCTGCTCCATTGAAAACTTCGACGCAATGGGAATTCACACTGGTGACTCCATCACCGTCGCACCTGCGCAAACACTGACAGATAAAGAATACCAAATCATGCGTGATGCCTCGATGGCAGTACTGCGTGAAATCGGTGTTGAAACTGGGGGTTCTAACGTTCAGTTCGCGGTTAACCCGAAAGATGGTCGCTTAATTGTTATCGAGATGAACCCACGTGTTTCTCGTTCATCCGCACTCGCGTCAAAAGCAACGGGCTTCCCAATCGCTAAAATCGCTGCCAAATTAGCAGTCGGTTACACTCTCGATGAGCTGATGAATGACATCACAGGCGGTCGTACTCCTGCGTCATTTGAGCCATCTATCGACTACGTTGTAACCAAAATTCCTCGCTTTAACTTCGAAAAATTCGCAGGCAGCAATGACCGTCTGACCACCCAAATGAAATCAGTGGGTGAAGTGATGGCTATCGGTCGCACATTCCAAGAATCTATGCAAAAAGCGCTGCGTGGACTGGAAGTGGGCGCAACTGGCTTCGACCCGAAAGTGAGCCAGGACGACCCAGAATCGTTAACTCGCATTCGTCGCGAACTGAAAGATGCGGGCTCTGACCGTATTTGGTACATCGCTGATGCATTCCGCGCAGGCCTATCTATCGATGGTATCTTCAACCTGACCAATATCGACCGCTGGTTCTTAGTGCAAATTGAAGAGCTGGTGCGTTTAGAAAACGAAGTGGCAGAGTTAGGTATCAACGGTCTGACTAAAGATTTCTTACGCCAACTGAAGCGCAAAGGTTTTGCGGATGCGCGCTTAGCAAGTTTAGTGGGTGTGTCTGAAGCGGAATTACGTAAGTTACGTCAAAGCTATGATTTACATCCGGTTTATAAGCGTGTAGATACCTGTGCGGCTGAGTTTGCAACCGACACTGCATACATGTACTCCACTTATGAAGACGAATGCGAATCCAATCCGAACAATGATAAACCAAAAATCATGGTATTAGGTGGCGGTCCAAACCGTATCGGACAAGGTATCGAATTTGACTACTGCTGCGTACACGCTTCATTAGCGCTGCGTGAAGATGGTTATGAAACCATCATGGTCAACTGTAACCCAGAAACGGTTTCAACAGACTATGACACGTCTGACCGCCTCTATTTCGAACCCGTGACACTGGAAGATGTGTTAGAGATCGTTCGCATCGAACAGCCGAAAGGGGTGATTGTTCAGTACGGTGGTCAAACGCCACTGAAATTAGCTCGAGCTCTGGAAGCAGCGGGTGTGCCGGTTATTGGTACTAGCCCAGATGCGATTGACCGTGCAGAAGACCGTGAGCGTTTCCAGCAAGCGGTTAACCGCCTAAACCTGAAACAGCCACAAAATGCGACTGTTGCAACTATCGAACAAGCTGTTGAAAAAGCAGCGGGTATCGGCTATCCGCTGGTGGTTCGTCCATCTTATGTACTGGGTGGTCGTGCGATGGAAATCGTTTATGACGAAGTTGACCTGCGTCGCTACTTCCAAACCGCGGTGAGTGTGTCTAACGATGCACCAGTCCTATTAGACCGCTTCCTTGATGATGCGATTGAAGTTGATGTGGATGCAATTTGCGACGGTGAAATGGTGCTGATTGGCGGAATTATGGAGCACATTGAGCAAGCGGGTGTTCACTCTGGTGACTCGGCATGTTCACTGCCAGCTTATACATTAAGCCAAGAAATTCAGGATGTGATGCGTGAACAAGTGCGCAGTCTGGCATTCGAATTACGCGTTCGCGGTCTGATGAACGTCCAGTTCGCGGTGAAGAATAATGAAGTTTACCTAATTGAAGTGAACCCGCGTGCCGCAAGAACGGTGCCATTTGTTTCTAAAGCAACAGGCGTACCACTAGCGAAAGTCGCCGCGCGTGTTATGGCGGGTCAAACACTGACTCAGCAAGGTGTGACTAAAGAAGTCATTCCACCTTACTACTCAGTCAAAGAAGTGGTTCTGCCATTCAACAAGTTCCAAGGTGTTGACCCAATCCTCGGGCCAGAAATGCGCTCAACGGGTGAAGTGATGGGGGTTGGTCGCACATTTGCTGAAGCATTTGCTAAAGCGATGTTAGGCAGCAACTCAACCATGAAGAAATCTGGTCGCGCACTGCTGTCTGTTCGTGAAGGCGATAAAACAAAAGTTGTTGATTTAGCAGCGAAACTGCTGAAACACGGTTTTGAGTTAGATGCGACTCACGGAACGGCGATTGTCCTGGGTGAAGCGGGTATCAACCCACGTTTAGTGAATAAAGTTCACGAAGGTCGTCCGCACATTCAAGACCGTATTAAGAATGGTGAATATAACTACATCGTGAATACGACTGCGGGTCGCCAAGCGATTGAAGATTCAAAACTCATTCGCGGTAGCGCACTGCGTTACAAAGTTCACTATGATACAACCCTCAACGGTGGCTTTGCGACGGCATTATCTCTGAGCGCAGACCCAACGGATAAAGTGATTTCTGTACAAGAGATGCACGCATTAATTAAATAATCATTGATTCGATGATTATTAACCCCAGTGGTGTTATCGCCTCTGGGGTTTTTTTATGGGTAGCGAAAAAGTGGAATAAATTAATATAAATGAAAAATAGTGCACAATAGTGATTGACCCTCACGTAACGTGAGGCACTAACCTGCATTTCAGGACAGGAGGCACAGATGCTATTTCAAGTAGGTGAGATCGCAGAGAAAACAGGATTAACCATTCGTACCCTTCACCATTATGAAGAGATTGGTTTATTACTGCCGACTGCCAGAACCGATGCAGGTTATCGACTCTATAATATGCAATGTATTGAACGTTTGACGCAAATTCAGATGCTGCGTCAGGTGGGAGTCAAACTGAAAGACATCGGTGAGTTACTTAATGGTCACAGTGGTGATATCTCTCTTTTGCTGCAAGAGCGTATTAGTCTATTAACCGAGCAGATGAAGCAGATAGAAAAACTGCGTTCACGCCTCGAGCGCTTACAGCAGCAAATGCAGCAGGGAGATAACCCCACTCAGGCCGATTGGTTTTCCTTATTGGAGATGATGTCGATGTTTGATAAATACTTTACCCCTCAAGAGCTTGAGCAATTGCCGTTATACACGGCGAACACATTGAAAAATCAAGAGTGGCAGCAGCGGGTCGCCACAGTAAAATCGTTAATGGGAAAAGGTGAATCACCGAAATCAGCCGAAGTACAAGCGGTTGCTGTTGAGTGGATGACGGCCTTGGAAAGAGATACAGGCGGAAACCCTGATTTCTTTGCGCGTTTAAATCAAATTCACTTAACCGACAATGAGCTAATGTTCTCGACGGGGATCACCGAAGCGATGATTGACTTTGTGGCTCGGGGCTTTAGTGAATATCAATTATCGCGTTTTAAACCCCATTTAACCGCAGAACAATTTGCTTTTGTTAGCCAGCATTACTTTGAATCTGGCAAAGTGTGGCCTGAATTTATTTCAGGAATTTATACTGCATTAAAAGCGGGGGATGCACCAGATTCGCCGAATGCGCAGAAGTTGGCGGGGATGTGGTTAACAATGTTTAACCAGTTTACTGGGGGCGACCCCGTATTACAGGAAAAAATTCGCACGATTTATCGCGAAGATCCGGTGATTTCTCAAGGCACATGGATGACGCCAGAAATTGGCCAGTATCTATTTTCTGCTATTAATTACTTATTGGCGAAGCAATAACAGCATAACGTAATAGAGCATTTTAGATATCAAAGTCGTGACAGAATATGCCGCGACTTTTTTGTTTGGGGTGGGTTAGTAGACTAAAAATGGACGGTTTGGATACCGATTGTTGCTGCTTGTCCACCCACACAAACTCGGCTGATAGCCTGATCTTGATGAGAAATTTCCACTTGAATTTGCGAGGAGCATCCCATTGCCCGCCCTTGCTCTAACAGAAAATAGGTTTCTGTGGGGAAGACATGTTTCACCAGATAACAGCCAAGAGCACCGCTTGAGCTGCCAGTTGCAGACTCTTCATTAATTCCGTATAGCGGAGCAAAATTTCGGCAATGGGCAGTGAAAGGTAACGTTGAGCTCAATTCAAAAACATGGAAACCAATTGAATCAAATTCACGGCTTAGCTGTGCGATAGCATCATAATTAGGTTTTAAATTATCTAATTGATTGGGTTGCACGGGGACTAAAATATCAGGTAATCCAGTGGAGATAATTTCAATAGGCAAGCCTGTTTTCGTGATTGTCTCGGTTGGGATACCTAATGCTGCGGCGACGGCATTCACATCAGGCCCTTGGCGACTAACGGGAAGAGTTTGTTGCATAATGACCCCATCAGCACTGACCGTAACATTTAGAATACCTGCTTTGGTTTTTTGGGAGTAGGTACCAGCGCCCAACTGGTTCAGTGAAAATAGGGTAAAAAAGACAGCCAATGTCGCGTGCCCACAAAAATCGACTTCACTTTCAGGAGTGAAAAAATCCACTTTAAAATCTGTTTCTTCACCCGCACTTTCTCCGGTATAGACAAATGCCGTTTCGGAAAATCCCACTTGGCGAGCAATCGCAATTTTTTGTGCATCACTGAGTTTCGGGGGATTGAGTACGACTCCAGCAGGGTTTCCGCCTGTGTTATTTCGAGTAAATGAATTTACAAGGTGAACGTTAAGCGTGTGTTCATCTGTAGGTATTGCTGTGTTTTGCATAGTGACTCCAAGGTAATTAAGCGCTTTTTTATTATTTATGGGGATGAAAGGGGCGCATATTGAGAGGTAGATGTGGGTTTTGTAGCGGCGACCAAACACTGAAACTTGTGTTGGTCGCGTTAGATTTAGGCGTGCAATTTAGCTTTCTTTGCTGCCTTTTAAAGCTTTACGGTGCTTCCAGTAGACGATAATGGAGCCAATCAAACCACTGACCAACAGCACAACAGGGATGATCATCAGTGCGGTGATCACGATTTGTTCATGCTCTTTAACGAAAGGAATTTGGTTAACGGCATAGCCCAAAGTTACTATAATACCGACCCACAATAACCCGCTAAGCCAGTTGAATAACTGGAAACGGCGATGGCTTAAATCGGATAATCCCGCTAACAATGGCAGTAATGTTCTTACAAATGCCAGAAAGCGTCCGATCAATAATGCATATAAACCTTGTCGGTTAAACATGTCATTAGCTTTTTTATGATATTCCTCAGGGAGTTGAGAAAGCCAGCGTTTAACAATCTTCGTTTCACTTAACCAACGCCCTTGAACAAATCCAAGCCAGCAGCCTAAACTCGCAGCCGTCGCCAGCAGCAAGATTGTGGGGACAAAGTGCAAAACACCCTTGGCAATCAGTGCACCAGAAAGCAGTAAAAGGGTATCACCCGGTAAAAATGCAGCGGGGAGCACGCCATTTTCTAATACAATCACCACAAAGAGTACGGTGTAAATTACCCAGAGAACTTCTGGGTTGGCGAGCTTCATAAAATCGTGTTGCCAAAGTGCCAGTACGATTTCGCGTATGACTTCCATAATCGTTCCTGTATCTGCATAAAGCGAATTATTGGGCTCTATATTACAGGAAAAATTTCAGCCTAGTTTGATTTGTTTGGGTAATTATCTAAAAGGCAGCGATTAACTGCCTAATAGTTAAGGACGGAATGTTGATGTTTAAATTCGCGTGAAGGCGCGTTGTAAATCATCAATGAGATCCTGCGGATGCTCTAAGCCGACATGTAGACGGAAAAATGACCCGTTATCAGGTTGATAATCATATTGACGCATACTGAGTAAATCTTCGGTTTGATAACCAAGAATCAGCGATTCAAACCCGCCCCATGAATATCCCATTTTAAAATGGCTAAAGTGATCGAGAAAATCACTGAACTGTTTAGGGGATAACCTCGAGGTTAATTGGAATGAAAACAAACCGTTACAGCCGCTAAAGTCCCGCTTAAAGAATTCATGCCCAGGGTGGCTTGGGAGCGCAGGGTGAAAAACACGTGACACCGCGGGGTGCTCCGCTAACCAATTTGCGACGGTTAAACTGTTCAGTTCATGCTGTTTGAGACGGGTTGGTAGGGTGTGAAGTCCTCTACCTGCCATGTAAACGGTATCAGGATCGGCAGTTTGCCCCAATAAATAGGAGTTTTCTCGCAAGGTTTCGATACAGCGTTGGTTGCCAACAGCGACCCCTAACATGCCATCCGAATGGCCATTGATGTATTTTGTCGCGGATTGAATAGAGATATCCACATCAAATAAAAGAGGTTTAAGTAAGACTCCCGCAGCCCATGTATTATCGATCATGATAATGATTTCTGGGGATTTTTGGCGAATGGCTTTTACGATGGCGGGCAGGTCGTGCACTTCCATGGTGATAGAACCTGGTGATTCCAAAAAGACAATTTTCGTATTTGGACGAATTAAATCGGCAATTTTTGCACCAATCAATGGGTCGAAATAATTCGTTTCAACATTCAAATTAGTGAGGATTTTGTCGCAGAAGTTTTGTGTTGGATCATAGGCAGACCCCGTGACCAGAATATGATCCCCCGCGCTAATAAACGACATAATGGCATTGGTGATTGCAGCTGCACCTGAAGGATAAAGAACACAGCCTGCTCCACATTCCAATTCGGTCATCGCTTCTTGGAAAGCAAAATGGGTTTGTGTGCCTCGGCGACCATACATTAATACGCCATTCGCACGATTGCGTACCGCGTGCTTTTTATCTTCTACCGAATCAAAAATTACGGAAGAGGTGCGCTGAATGACAGGGTTTACCCCTTTTTGAGTGAATTTAGGGTTTCTACCAAGATGCACGAGCTGGGTTTCTGGTCTTATGTTTGCCATTGAGCTATCCCTTATTTACCGATAGAAAATCAAATGATTGGCTAAGTTATCACCTGACGTTAAATGATTTTGGTCTACCAGAGCAAGAACAAAAGTGGCTAGCTGAATTTTCTTCATTATCAAGTCGTAAATCGTGTTGCCTTGCAATCACATTATGAGGGTAATGTTGATGAGCGACAAAAAATTGCGAATACTAATGATAATTACTATCAATTCGTGGTGTGTTTGATATTATCTGACATCTTGACGAAAAGAGATGAATGCGTGAATCAAATTTCGCTTTTAATGGTTAGTCGATGAATGGCACAATCATCGATATAAATTTTTTTATACAACACAAAATAAGAGAGTAAAGGCCAACTGATGCGTAAATTAACAGCTTCTATTCTATTGGCGATCGGCTTAATGGGCACGGCATCCGCAGAAACAACACCCGCTGTCACACCTACTACACCAGTAGCTAACCAAGGTTCAACAGCAGCTCCTGCAAATACACTTTCCACAACGGAAGTGACTGCTACTCCAGCAACGACAACTCCAGCAACAACACCGGAATCTGTCGTGACAAATACGGTAGTGACTGAAAATGTTGAGATTGCGACTGAAGCTCACGGTGGCGGTTTTGATCAGGATTTATCGGTTTGGGGTATGTACCAAAACGCAGATGTTGTTGTAAAAACGGTGATGATTGGTCTGTTACTCGCATCCGTGATTACATGGGCGCTATTCTTATCCAAAGGAAGTGAGATTTTAATTGCACGCCGTCGTTTAAAAGATGAAGCAAAAGCAATTGCAGAAGTAAAATCTCTTGATGAAGCCGTATCTATCGCGGAAGGGTTTAAAGCGGGCAGTATTACGCGCATGTTATTAGCTGAAGCGACAACAGAAAGGGCGCTTTCGGCAAACAGCCAAGATCTTGCGGGTATTAAAGACCGTACAGGTTTCCGTTTAGAAAGAGCGGTTGCAGCAATCAGCCGTTATATGGGACGTGGAAATGGTTATTTAGCAACAATTGGTGCGATTTCTCCATTTGTCGGTCTATTCGGTACCGTGTGGGGGATCATGAATAGCTTCATAGGTATTGCTCACTCTCAAACCACAAACTTAGCGGTTGTTGCTCCAGGGATCGCAGAAGCGCTGCTGGCAACGGCAATCGGTCTTATTGCCGCGATTCCTGCGGTGGTTATCTACAATATTTTTGCTCGTATGATCAACAACTATCGTGGTCAAGTGGGTGATGTTGCTGCACAAGCAGCGTTGTTACTGGGGCGTGACCTCGATCTGGCAAACAGCAAAGCAAGGTAATTATTATGGCAATGCGTTTAGGTGACGAACAAGACGATAGCGGTGAAATGCATGAAATCAACGTAACACCGTTTATCGATGTTATGTTGGTTCTGCTGATTATCTTTATGGTTGCAGCGCCACTGGCTACCGTTGATATTAAAGTCGACTTACCTGCTTCCACTGCGAAGCCTCAGCCTCGACCAGAAAAGCCAGTATTCTTAACTGTGAAATCAGATAGTCAGCTGTTTATCGGTGAGCAAGCGGTAAGTAAAGAGCAGTTAGGTTCAACCCTTGATCAAGCCACAAACACCAATAAAGAAACCACAATTTTCTTCCAAGCGGATAAAAGTGTGGATTATGAAACGATGATGGATGTAATGAATGCATTGCGTCAATCGGGGTATCTCAAGATTGGTTTAGTCGGTATGGAAGCAACCGCGGCTAACGCTAAATAGCTAAGTTGTTTCACGTAATCATGCGTTTTATCTCTGTATCTCGGGTGATATTTTCACGTTGATGCTTTGAGATAAAACGCATTTTTTTATGCCTATCAATTTTTATACACCCTATCTTTTGCATATTCTTGCAACCTTTCTGATAAAAAATGCCCTCTCTTTATAGTTTCACAAACAAAAGGTTTAATTTTATTCGGAATTTCTTCTTATTTTATTTAAGTTAGGGCAGAATTTAAACTCTGCTCACATAAAATCAATTTCAAAAAAAAATTGATAAGGTTAATTGAAAATAAACCATCCATATTGTGCGGGATTATACATATATGGAGTAATTCCATTGGACACTCTAAATAAGAATATCTATTTTGGAGTATTTTGTGTGGGTTATCATGGAACTTACTGATTATTAGAATAATCATGAGTAAATACGAAATTGTCGTTCAAAATAACAGCAGGTTTGGCCAGTTAGATGATGCTCAAATAGGAAGAGAGAATAATAAAAATTATTAATATATTTAACTCTAATTGAAATGATAAAAAAAGCGAGTAAATAAGCAGGTTAATTTTATTAATATAAGCGTTATTAATAAAATTATTTTAAATTTACTTGAATAATGAAATATAAATATGTAATTACTGTTATAAATGCCAAATTGATACTTTTATGAGTGATTTTGCGCATAACTAATTGTTATTTATTGTTATTTTTATTTTCCACTAACAATCCTTAAATAAAATAAAAAAACACTTGCGCAACATTTCATGAGCGCTATAATGCAGCTAATAACATTTAGAAATACTTTTTAATAACTTTTCATCTCGAGTTTTTTATTTTCAATTTACTAATGCTAGGGAATAAATAAAGTACTAGTTGATGTTTGATTAGGCTTTATATTAAAAATAAATATAATCAATTATACTCGAGTGTACGATGTTTAGTTGTTAGATGTAAGTTTGAATGTTATTGCTGAAGTCAAATGGGCTGACTTTAGACGACACACAGCAAAATGATGTAATAAAAATATTTCATATTATACTCCTCTATAAATAAGATAAGACTATACTTCCATGCGCCATCATTATGATGGCGTTTTTTTTGTATATTTATTTATCTTTTAAGCATCAGCTGTGCCATCAGAATTTATGTAAAGAATAGACGATATGCTGTGTGATGAAGCATGTGGCTAAATCAATCTTTCTGAGAATATTCATAATTTATTATTTAATGATAAAAAGTATCAGAGTATGATGTGCACCTCTTCGCTGTGGGGCATTTAGCTATACATCATTTAGCAACACATCATACAACAGCGAAATTCTTTGCCAGGTGCTGGCTTGAATCATTCTGGAAGTAAAAATGACTTGGTCTGAGTTTAAATCTCACTATCTCATCGGTTTTTGGAAACCGTTACCTGCGGTGATTGCGGCAGGTATCTTATCGACTTATTATTTTGGTTTAACGGGCACTTTTTGGGCTGTAACCGGTGAGTTTACCCGCTGGGGTGGACATATCATGCAGCTATTTGGTGCACATCCAGAAGAGTGGGGATATTTCAAAGTTATTGGTTTTCAAGGATCACCATTAGATAGAATTGATGGTGTGATGATTATCGGTATGTTTGCTGGCTGTTTTGCCGCAGCACTTTGGGCAAATAATGTGAAAATTCGTATGCCGCAGCATCGGGTTCGAATTTTTCAAGCCATCCTCGGCGGGATTATAGCTGGATTTGGCGCTCGTCTCGCCATGGGATGTAACTTAGCCGCATTCTTTACGGGTATCCCTCAATTCTCATTACACGCTTGGTTCTTTGCTGTAGCGACTGCGGTCGGCTCCTACTTTGGTGCCAAATTCACCCTGCTGCCAATGTTCCGTATCGCGGTAAAATTGAAAAAAGTCTCAACAGCATCGCCATTAACTCAAAATCCGAATACAGCTAAAAAACGCTTTAAGTTAGGCATGGCTATCTTTGCTGTCGCGCTTGCGTGGGGCTTTTATACATTACTGGATGCTCCAGTCATGGGCTTTGCTATCTTATGTGGGATTGGTTTTGGTTTACTGATTGAACGCGCCCAAATTTGTTTTACTTCAGCGTTTCGTGATTTATGGATCACGGGTCGTACTCATATGGCGAAAGCGATTATCATTGGTATGGCGGTCAGTGCGATTGGTATTTTCAGTTATGTGCAATTGGGCGCGACACCTAAGATTATGTGGGCAGGCCCAAATGCTGTGATTGGTGGGTTACTGTTCGGATTTGGTATTGTCTTAGCAGGTGGCTGTGAAACTGGCTGGATGTACCGTGCCGTTGAAGGTCAAGTTCATTACTGGTGGGTCGGTTTCGGTAATATTATTGGCGCGACTATCTTAGCGTATTACTGGGATGATTTAGGTCCATGGTTAGCCACAGACTTTGACAAAGTGAATTTGCTAGAGACATTTGGTCCGCAAGGTGGCTTGCTGGTTACATACGCTTTATTAGGCATTGCATTCATTTTGATGCTGGTATGGGAAAAATATTTCTTCCGTAAACGTGCCCAAAAACTGACGAATACTTCCATGGAGGCCGCATGAGCCATAAAGAAATAGTACCGGATTATCGATTAGATATGGTGGGGGAACCTTGCCCATACCCTGCGGTTGCGACGTTAGAAGCAATGCCATCGTTAAAACCTGGAGAGATATTAGAAGTGGTGAGTGATTGCCCACAATCTATCAATAATATCCCTTTAGATGCAAAAAATTATGGTTATAAAGTGTTGGATATTCAACAAGATGGTCCAACTATTCGTTATCTTATCCAAAAATAACAAATACGCGTCATATTTTGCACTGTCGCGGTGTTGGCTTCATGCGTTAGCCCTAGCCACATACTTGTGTATGCTACTAGGGTCTAACGCATTTGCCGCCTTGCGACAGCACAAACTATTTAGCGTATTTCAGTGATACCCTAAAATATTAAAGCTACCTATCAGTCGTGAAATTACAACTGATAGGTATAGGTGATAGTTCGGTTACTCATCTTGCCAGTTAGCAAGATCCAGCACTAATTCACACTCGTCATCGATATAACCGCCAGTCGGAATAAAGCCAAGTTTTTGGTAAAACTCAAATGGGCTCTCTTCGCCTTCACCGCAACTATTATACAGCCGTGGGTAACCTTTCTTTTTCAAGTAACGGATCACTTGAATTAATGCTTCACGCCCAAATCCTAATTTTTGGTAGGGCTCGGCTATCATAAATCGCCATAGCATAATGCCATCGTATTCAAGCTCATCATCATCTAACCCTGAGTGCAGCATAATGAATCCTACAGGGACATTATCTGCATAAATGCCTCGGTACCAAGCACAGTCAGAGAATTGTGCCTCAACCATGGAATAGGCATTATCTGCCACCATGCTGCGTTGTGCTTCACTGAGTGTATGACTCAGCAAACAGATTTCCGAAAAGTTTTCAGCTGTTACCTTCTGCAAGGAGACAACGGAATTTTCATCCACTTCTGGCTCGATGAACTCTATCATAACCATTCCTTCGCTCGAATATTGACCAAAGCTTCACGAGGAAGCTGCTTGAGTTGTTATTATTGAATAATCAAAATTGCTACTGATTTGTTACATGGATGTAATTTAATCAACCAGAGATCGGGTAGGCAGTCAATGACTTAATTGTGGCTATGCAAGCGGGGTCTAAAAAGAAAATGGCAACTTGCGTAAATGCCCGTTGCCATCGTGAAGTTAGGATAAAAAGCTAAATAATATTAATGTTCGGCTTCACCGCCTAAAACATCAATTAAGCGAGCGATTAAGGCGCTGAGTTCGCCAGTCATCAGAATATAGTCAGCATCAAATTTCTGAGCAAAATCCTCTTTAGGAATATCGTCATTTTGCTCTTTTAGCTTTTCACTGAATTTCAGTTTCTTCAGAGAGCCGTCATCTGACAGCATAAACTGAACGCGCTCTTCCCAATCTAACGATAATTTCGTTACTAATTTACCAGCTTCGATATGGGTGGCAATTTCATCAGAAATTAAGTCTTGTTTCTTACAACGGATGATCCCGCCTTCTTCTAAAATCGCTTTTAGCTCCGCTTCATCCATAGCAGCAAAACCTTGAGGTAATGCGCCAGAACGTACCCATTCAGTCAGCGTTAATTCAATCGGGTCTTTAAAGGTCAGGGGAACAACAGGAAGCGAGCCTAAGCTTTTGCGTAATAACGCTAAATTATCTTCAGCGCGTTTAGCACTAGCAGCATCGACTATAATCAGCTGATTAACGGTATCAATCCAAATGTAGGTTTTACTGAATTTACTGAATGCGCGCGGAAGTAAGTCATGAACCACTTCATCTTTTAGCGAGGCTTTTTCCGTTTTTTTCAGTTGGCGACCTTGGTCTGCTTCTAATTTTTCAATTTTCTCTTGTAATGCTTGCTTGATCACGGGGGATGGCAGCATCTTATCTTCTTTCTTGGCACAAATAAGAATTTGATTATTTGCAGCATGGGTAAGTGCATCTGCCCCACGCATTGGTGGAACCCAGCCAGTTTTCATCATGTCTTGGCTTCCACAAGGGGTATAAGCTAGCGGCGCAAGTTGTCTTTCCAGATCATCCGCGGAGAGTGCCAAATCCCGATTCAGGCGATAGACCAATATATTCTTGAACCACATGAAAAACCTACCTTTGTCATTAAAAACATGTTTAGCAAGGCGGACATGATAGCGAATTGTCCGTTATTAAGCGAAAAAAAATGCCCGCCATTTTGCGGGTTTTACTTTCTATAAAGGTCGCCTAATAATGTAAGCAGGCAATTAAATGAAAAATCGATAATAAGCGAGTGCCATTATGAGAATAGGGATTGATTTAGGCGGTACAAAAATTGAAGTGGTCGCGCTGGATGATGGCGGCAATATTCTATTTCGTCAGCGTATACCAACGCCGAGAGGGGATTATCAAGGCACTCTTGATGCAATTAAGCATTTAGTTGATGAGGCAGAAACCTCAACAGGGCAAGTCGGGAGTGTGGGGTTAGGGATCCCCGGAACACTTTCTCCAGTGACGGGAAAAGTGAAAAATGCCAATTCCACATGGTTAAACGGACAACCATTCGATAAAGATCTCGCTGAATGTTTAGGTCGCTCTGTCAAAATGGCGAATGATGCCAATTGCCTTGCCGTTTCAGAGGCCGTCGATGGCGCAGGGGCAGGCGCTAAAGTGGTGTTTGCCGTGATCATCGGAACGGGCTGCGGAGCAGGGATCGCCATTAATGGGCAAGTTCACTCTGGCGGAAATGGTGTAGCAGGTGAGTGGGGACACAACCCTTTACCATGGCAAGATGACCAAGACCGACTATTTCTGGCAGACGAAAAATGTTATTGCGGACTGACTGGCTGTACTGAGCAATTTGTTTCCGGTACCGGCTTTATGGCGGATTATAAGAAACTGGCCGGAGAATCTAAAACAGGCACCGAAATTATTCAATTAGCAAAAAATGGCAATAAACACGCGATAAAAGCCTTTGAACATTACCAAAATCGCCTAGCAAAAGCATTAGCACAAGCCGTCAACATGCTAGACCCAGACGTCATAGTGCTAGGAGGCGGAATGAGCAACGTCGATGCGCTCTATGAAAATCTGCCAGAAAAGATTCGCCAATGGGTGTTTGGTAGAGAGTTTGATACGCCAATTCGGAAGGCGGAACATGGGGATTCGAGTGGGGTGAGAGGTGCCGCTTGGCTATGCTCTTCCTAATTTGCCCCCTGACGTTGTTAGCTGCTCTCTCTAGCCCTAGTCACATACTTGTGTATGCTCCTAGGGTCTAGTTCGTTGGCTGCCTAGTCATGAGGTAAATTAGTTTGAGCATGTTACAGAGTTAAAAAGGCAAAAGATAAAAAGCAAAAGAAGGGCAAAAGATAAAAATGAGCTGGTGGATTTGGCTACTGATAAAGTGAGTGTCGGTGAGTTATTCGGGGAATAGCGGGTTTTATCGATAACTCAAATAATAGCGGTGATTTTTATCGGATAAATCTATTTTTGTGAGCTATATAAAAGTCGGGATTCATAAATGGACTAAAACCGTGATTTAGTCACAAAAAATGGTTACTGTTTGCAGGCATTATCATTAAAACTTGATATCTAACACGCAGTGACAGGCTCAATTTCGGGTATCGTTGGTTTTTGCTCAATAACCATGAAATGAATCTGGACTTTATGAGAGGCATTCTCTCAAAAGGCAACAAAGGGGATTTAACGTGAAAAAGGCTCTAAAACTTTCATCTTTGGCACTGCTGGTGGCATTTAATGTCAACGCTGCCACGGTTGACTTGCGTGTCATGGAAACATCCGATGTACACAGCAACCTCATTGACTTCGACTACTACAAAGACAAATCTACCGAACAATTTGGACTGGTACGTACTGCGACATTAATCAAAGCTGCGAAAAATGAAGCCACCAACGCTATCCTCGTGGATAACGGTGACTTAATCCAAGGTAGTCCACTGGCTGACTATATGGCCAACAAAGGCTTGAAAGAAGGGGAATCTCACCCTGCTCATAGCTTAATGAACACCATGGGCTACACCGTCGGTAACTTCGGTAACCACGAGTTCAACTTTGGTTTAGATTACCTGAAAAAAGCTATCGCGGGTGCAAAATTCCCTTACGTCAACGCCAACATTGTTGATGCTAAAACGGGTGAAAACTACTTCAAACCGTACATCATTGTTGATACGCCGGTAAAAGACCGTGATGGTAAAACACACACCATTAAAGTCGGTTATATCGGTTTTGTGCCGCCACAAATCATGATTTGGGATAAACCAAACTTAGAAGGCAAAGTGAAGGTGAATGACATCACTGAAACGGCTAAAAAGTTTGTGCCACAAATGAAAAAAGAGGGCGCTGACCTGATTGTGGCAATTCCTCACTCAGGATTCTCACAAGAGCCATACAAAGCGATGGCAGAAAATTCGGTTTACTATCTCAGCGAAGTGCCGGGCATCAACGCCATTATGTTTGGTCACTCACACGGTGTGTTCCCAAGCAAAGAATTTGCCGATATTAAAGGCGTTGATGTGGCAAAAGGCACCGTCAACGGTATTCCAGCAGTTATGCCAGGACAGTGGGGTGATCATTTAGGTGTGGTTGATTTGGTGGTTAACAATGACAGCGGCGATTGGAAAGTGGTTGAAGCTCAAGCCCATGCCCGCCCTGTTTATGATAAAGCCAACAAGAAAGCACTGGTTGAGCGCGATGAATCGCTTGTGAAAATCATCCAAGAGCAGCATCAAGGGACCCGTGATTTCGTGGGTAAACTGATTGGTAAAGCCTCTGAAAACATGTACAGCTACTTGGCATTAGTTCAAAGCGATCCAACAGTTCAGATTGTGAATGATGCTCAGATGGATTATACCCGTAACTTTATCCAAGGTGACCCAGACTTAGCTGACCTACCCGTATTAGCGGCAGCGGCACCATTCAAAGCGGGTGGACGTAAAAATGCGCCTTCTGAGTTTGTTGAAGTGGAAAAAGGAGATTTAACTTTCCGTAATGCTGCTGACTTATATCTCTATCCAAATACGTTAGTGGTTGTGAAAGCAACAGGTGCGGATGTGGTTGAATGGTTAGAGTGCTCTGCGGGCATGTTCAACCAAATCGATGCACAATCAACTAAACCACAAAGCCTGATCAACTGGGATGGTTTCAGAACCTATAACTTTGACACCATTAGCGGTGTCAATTACCAGATTGACCTGACTCAGCCAGCTAAATATGACACCGATTGCCAAGTAGTCAATAAAGATGCGAATCGTATCAAAAATGTAACTTACCAAGGCAAACCAATCGATCCTAAAGCGGCATTCTTAATCGCGACTAATAACTATCGTGGTTACGGCGGTAAATTTGCAGGTACTGGTGATGCACATATTGCGTTTGCTTCGCCAGATGAAAACCGTGCAATTTTAGCGGCGTATATCGCTAAAGTGTCTAAAGAAAAAGGCGAAGTGGTTTCGAAGGCTGATAATAACTGGTCCTTCACGCCAATTAAAACCGATAAAAAACTCGATGTACGCTTTGAAACTTCACCAAGTGAAAAAGCCGCCGAGTTTATTCAGCAACATGCTCAATACCCAATGAAAAAAGTGGGTACTGACGATATCGGTTTTGCTATTTACCAAGTTGATTTAACCGCTAAGTAATAGCAGTCATAAAATATTGATAACCGAAAGCCTGTCACTTGTGTCAGGCTTTTTTCATAGCAATGTATGTTTGATGGTATTCGTATGAAAAAATAATTGGGGAAAGAGTCATAGAGGAAAGCGGTATAGAGTCATACAAAAATAACTGGCTGGCAATGTGCCAGCAAAAGCGGATTAATACAGAAATAAAATTCGGGGAGTTTAAACTTAAGAGTAAATGGCAGCTCCCCGAAATATTATGCTTATTACATCTTCAATTAATTTATTCATAAGTCGCGTTTAACATAGGTAATTTACTGTATTTGTCATATTCAACTTTGACATACTCGGATTCCACTTTTTTACCATTTTGCAATGAACCTGAAGCGGTGACTGTTTTACCATTACGATAACAATCAATATTTACGTGAGTTTTTTGTGAAATATCCACTTCACACTGAGGCTCATAGATATAACCACCAAATGAAACTGTACCTCCTGAAGATGGGTTGGTATTACTAGCAAAAGAACAACTCGAAATGAAGATTGCCACTACAGTAGTTAATAAAGATAAACGTTTCATAGTCCACCCCCTTAATAACACTGACCACCATCCAATACTGCTTCTGTGCTCTTATTTTTAGTGTAGTTCAAATACCGATAATGCAAAAATAAAAGTTTAGTCTATAAGTAAATACTATTACCCTGAGGATATAACATATTGATATCAATCAAATTAAGGTTATTTTTCAGTTTTATATAAGTGATTAAAAATGCTGTTTTTTTATAAAATTGCGACCAATATATAAAAATGAAATATTATTTTTGAATAAGTGGTTGGCTATTTTGAATAATAATTAAGAGACTGTTTTATGCTGGGATAATTTGTGATAGGGGAGATTTTTGTATTGTTAAGAATTTAATGAAATTCAGATTTATTATATATTTAAATATATAATGCTTTGAGTGAATAAATAAAATAAAGCCCCTGCAAACATTTGCAGAGGCTATAAAGATAATAACGTTCAGTGATGAATTATTTAAATACTTTGAAACGAACGTCGTCGTCCATAAAATCTTTATCACCAGCAGGTTGCTCAATTGAACCAAATACCATTTGAGCGCGTAAAATCCAATTTGCTGGGATATCCCACTCTTGTTGAACTTGATTATCAATTAATGGGTTGTAGTGCTGTAATGATGCACCTACATTTTCCTGAGATAATGTTGTCCATACTGCCAGTTGAGCCATACCGCTCGCTTGTTCTGACCAGATAGGGAAGTTATCTGCATAGAGTGGGAATTGTTCTTGTAAACCAGTGACGACATTTTTATCTTCAAAGAAAAGAACGGTACCAGCACCTGCTGCAAAGCTATTAATTTTTTGTTCTGTTCCAGCAAAAGCGGCTTCAGGAACGATAGCGCGTAACGCTTCTTTGGTGATATTCCACAGTTTTTTATGTTCTGCACCAAATAACACCACAATACGCGAAGTTTGTGAGTTAAATGCTGATGGGGAGTGCTTAACTGCTTCTTTGATAAGCCCAGCTACTTTCTCTTCCGAGATTGGTAATGAATCGCCTAAGTTATAAATAGTGCGACGATTTTTAATCATTTCGATAAATGCGTTAGACATGTTTGTCCCCTTGCTTTTGTTTAGAGCACGGCAATTTATTGAACAACCTCAGAAGCCGTAACTTGTTTCGAAGTAAATTGTTTCGATGTGAATAACTATAAAGGTATCCCAACCAAATCATAGAAAAAAAATTTAACCTTAATGTTCAAATTTTTGAATGTTGTTATAAAAACATAATAAATTCATTGTGTTATTTTGATTTTTAACTCTGTTCAGTTAACTAACACGATAATGACTTGGAAGTTCACTAAAGCCGAGTCCGTTAGTTTTTTTCACCGCAATTTGTACAGGAATTCGTTCTTTCATCGCTTCCACATGGCTAATCACACCAATGGTTTTTCCTGATGCATTTAGGCTTTCTAATGCATCTAGGGCTATGTCTAAAGTTTCAGCGTCTAGCGTACCAAAACCTTCATCTAAAAAGAGTGATTCCAATTGCGTGCGATGGCTCACCATGTCAGAGAGTGCAAGGGCTAGCGCGAGACTGACTAAGAAACTTTCCCCTCCTGAAAGGGTTTTCGTATCGCGAATGCTATCCCCTTGCCAACCATCAATAACCTGCAATTCGAGGTTGGCTAAATGACTGCGTTGCAGTAAGTAGCGACCATGCAATTTATCGAGTTGTTGGTTCGCGAGCGAGACTAAACAGTCAAGGGTTAGCCCTTGAGCATAGCGACGGAATTTATCCCCTTCAGCGGATCCAATTAAGGTATTGAGATAACTCCAATCATCGTAGCTTAATTGGCTCTGTTCAATTTTATTCAATAACTCGCGCTGTTGGTGACGCTGTTGCTGATCTCGCTCAAGCTGGTTAATGATTTGACCTTGTTGCTGGTTCAATATCTTGATTTGGCTCTCTAATTGTTCGAGAGTTTGCTGAATTTGTTCCACTGAAAACTCAGCAAACTCCACTAAACGCTGTTGCTCATGATTTGCCATTGCTGACAGGCTTTCTTGGTAGCGAGTTTCGGCTTCCAGCCGCTGTTGAGTGACTCGCTGTTTAAGCCGCTCCAGCTCCATTTTCTCTTCGGTAGGTAGTAAGGCATTAAGGAATTGCTCTTGAGTCGAGAAAGGGCTGCTACTGAGTGCAGCAACAAACTGAGCGTGAGCGGCTAACTGTCGTTGATTTAGTTGCTTCAATTGGTGATTAAGCTCTTGGGCACTCCCATTGAGTGCAGAAATATTTTTATCTATTGTGCTAATTTGTTCTGAAAGCGTATCAACTTGATGTGAGTATTGAGCTTGTTTTTCTTGCATTTTTTGAATGAAAACAGCAACTGTTTGGCCTTCTAACAGATTCTGGCGCTGCGTGTTCTTTTGTTCAATTTGTTGATTCAATTGCTCTAGTTGCTGTTGTTGAGCAGAAAGTTGCTGAGCTAGTTGCTGAGTATTCGCTGTTTCAGCTGTGAGCGTTGCCGTATCAACTTCAATATTTTTCGTGATTTGCAGGAAGGTTGCTTTTTGCGCTTCATAATATTGCCCGCGTTGCTCAATCTCTTGTAGCCAAGTGGTAAATTGTGCTTGGCTTGGTAGGGTAAGATTAAATGGCGCCAGCGAGTCTGTAAGCTGCTGTGTTTGTTGTGCTAAGCGTTGCTGCAAAGATTGCTGCTCAGCTTGATTTTCTTCTAATTGTTGGGAGTGATGCTTAAGTTTCTCATCAAGGAGAGATAACTCAGAGAACAGCTGTTTGGCTTGAGTTTGCTGTTCATAATATTGGTTTTTAGCCTCTTGGTACTGACGCTCTAACTGTGCAAATTCGTTGATGATGGCTTGCTGAGCGGTAAGCTCTTCTTGTAATTCAACGAGGGATTGCTCTACCGCTGACGCGGTTTTGGCTAGTTCAGGTATATGTGCTTGCTCACATGCTTTTAGCCATTGATTGTTCAGGTTATTGAACTGCTCTTGTAGTTGTTTTTGAGCTAATTCGTTATCTTGCTGGCGGCGTTTGTCTGCTTGCAATAAGGCTTGCTGCTCAGTGAGCTTTTGTTTTTCGGTCTCCATTTGAGTCATCAGCGTAGCCAGTTGTTGCTGAGTCTCATTGGGCATAACGGCTTGATATGATGCCAAAGCCGGGTGCTCCAACGAGCCACAAAGAGGGCATGGATCTCCTTCAATGAGCTGTTGGCGCTCATGTTCCAAGCTGACAATTTTTTGTTCTAGCTGAAGTTTTTGCTCTAAAATTTGTCGTTGAGGCAGGAGCTGAGTCACTCTATCTTGCGTAATGGCAACCTGTTGCTCTAATCGGTTGATAGATTCGCCGAGTTGGTTTTGTAACTGTGTTTGTGACTGTAATTGCAGCTGTTTTTCTTCATATTGAGTCAGTAAAACAGGTAATATTTTCACATGCTGCAAACGCTCTTGTCGCTGTGAAATCGCAGCCTTAATTTCTTCGGTATTGTACTTTTGTTTATATTCCTGAAACTGCTTTTCGAGCAGATTAAAGCGAGAATACTGCTCTTCTAAATGGCTTTGAGCCTGTTGAGATTCTTTGGATTTTTGCTGCTGAACCTGTTGTAGGGTTTGCCATTCAAGGTTGATAACTTGCTGTTTTTTATGGTTTTGTACTAGGCGTTCTGTAAGTTCATAAATAAATTTCCCTTGCTGTTGCCAGCTTCCGAGTTGCGTGACAATCTGGGCATCATTTTGATGTTCTTGTAGAAATAACTGGGTTGTATTCAACTCATTATTAGCATGAAGAATTTTCTGCTGGGTACTTTCTACACTCGATTTTTTCTGCAAATATTCGCCATTTAGCTGATTTATTTGCTCGGCTAATTGGTTTTTCTGCTGGTTAAGTTGTGCGAGTAAATTGTCGAGTGGTCGCACTTCGTTATCGATCATCGCCGTGGTTTTTTGTACCCACTCTTTATATTGATTTTGCTCCGACTGAGCTTGAGTGTGTTGGGCGACCAATGGCAAGCGCTGCTTTTGAGCGTCTTCTAAAAGTAATGTCGTGCGTTGCTGTTTTTGGGTCTGTTCATCGAGTTGAGTTTGCAAGCTTTGCACGGCCAACCAATCAGGGCGTAGAGCTTCTGCAGGGGCGCTTTGTGCCAGCTTATGTAAGCTGGGTTCGGCGGCTTGATATTGTTGTTGAGCTTGCTGCTGTGCAATCTGTAATCGCTGAGTATTTTGCAGCAATTGTTGATGTTGCTGATGCCATGTTAGCGCTTGTTGATGGCGGTTTTTATTCTGGCTCAGTTGCTGTTCTTGCGCTAAATATTGTTGCTGTTTTTCAACGAGTTCTTGATGCTCTGATTCAGTAAGTAAGTTAATGCTGCCCGCTTGCGCTCGAAGAATATCGAGATCGGTTTTAGCTTGTTTATGTTGGTTAAAAATATACACCGAAATCTGGCTGTAAATTTCGGTGCCAGTGATTTCTTCTAGTAAATCGGCACGCTCTTTTTCGGTAGCGTTTAAAAAGGCTGCAAAATCCCCTTGAGAGAGCAAAATGGATTTCGTGAAACGCCCAAAATCTAGCCCGGTGATTTGCACAATTTTCTCACGAACTTCACTGATTTTTTCTGCGATGATCTGCCCATCAGTGACGGTTGCCAGCTCTGCTTTTGCATCTTGCAGGTTACCATCGGGTTTATTGTTTGCCCGGCGTTGACTCCAAAATGCGCGATAAGCGATGCCTTTAACTTCAAACTCCACTTCAGCTAAACATTCGCCAGTATGGCGGGTCATTAACTCATTTTTGCTTTTTGATATTGCGCCTAACCGTGGAGTTTGGTGGTAAAGTGCAAGACAGATGGCATCCAATAAAGTGGTTTTTCCCGCGCCAGTCGCACCTGTGATGGCAAATAACCCATTACTGGCAAAAGGCTCTTCCGTGAAATCAATCTTCCATTCACCTTTTAGGGAGTTAATGTTTTTCAGGCGTAAGCTTAAGATTTTCACAGTTATTCTCCCTGCTCATTGCACAAGTTGGCGTAGGATTGCTTGAACAGCTGCAATAAACGCTGCTCTAAAGCTTTGTCTTCCAGTGACTCTTCGGTAAGTCGTCGAGTAAAAACTTCTTCGGCAGTCAGTTCATTTAATGTTTCATTCTGCGGAGTGAGGTTTTGACCTGCTTGTGCCCGTCGAGCTCGGCGTAGGCGAACAACTTCGACAGGGAGTTCTTGGGTGAGAGCCTCAATACGTTGCTGGATATCACCAAGGTAGTCTTGGGTGGCGACTTCAATATCTAACCAAATAGGGCGCTCATTTTCTTGGGCAGGTAAGTCCATTAATTGTTTTTGTAGTTCTTTCAACGAGCCTTTTAAACTCAATAGCGGCTGGAAAACGGGAATTGGCAGCAAAGTGACATTAGCAAATTGGTGCTGGTTAAATTCCACTAAGCAGATACTTTTTTGTTGTTGTGATTCGTCAAAACTGAGTGCAATTGGAGAGCCGCTGTAGCGAACATGTGCTTGTCCACCAATCAGTTGAGGCCGGTGGATATGTCCAAGCGCAATATAATCAGCAGGTGGGAATGCACCAGAAGGAAAGGCATCCAATGTACCGATATAAATTTCACGCACGGAATCTGTCAGTTCTGCACCGACGACGGTCAAATGCCCCGTGGCAATAATCGGGATATCTAAGCCCTGCTCAGTACGTTGCTCAACGGCTTTTTGGTAACAGCTTTGGTAGTGTTCACGAATGGCATTTTGTAATGAAAGTTGTTTTTCTTCACTGCTTTGCCCCGCAATACTGACTTGGATATCTCGTGGTCGTAAAAAGGGGATTGCGCACACTAACCCATTTGGGTTCCCTTGCTTATCTTTCAATGTGATGACAGGGGATTCGCTGTTTGATGTGATGACGTGAGTATTTAAATAACGTAATAACGCGCTGGATTCATTCAAAACAGAGACAGAATCATGGTTTCCACTCAAGATAACTAATTGGCAGCCTGTTTTTTGCAAATCAACAATAAACTGGTTATAGAGTTCGCGCGCATAACTTGGCGGGGCGCCAGTATCAAAGACATCGCCAGCCACAATCAGGGCATCCACTTGGTACTGTTTGACTTGCTCTATTAACCAACGCAAAAAGTGTTGGTGTTCAGCAGATCGGTTTTTAGTGAAAAAATACTGACCTAAATGCCAGTCTGAAGTGTGGATGATACGCATGAGCTAGCGGTTCCTGTGATTATGACGCTTTTACTATATTAATATTCTGATGCTTTATACTCATATTCAAACCATTTGGTTTGCTGTGTCACAGTATACTGTATATCGGTTCAGTGAAAGCAAAGGCATGGCAAATTAAATAGTAAAAATAAGAGAGTTGCGAAGCGCTTCGCAATGATAGCCAGATGTGGTGTTAATATTTCACTTACATGACATTAAGCTGTTAATCTAATGATAGATCTTGAATGCGCGTTAAGATATTCATAATTCTGTCACAAAACTGACGCATAATGCGGTCACATTAAAAATCTCTTCTTATTTACAGGAACAATCATGGCAAGACGCATTCTAGTCGTTGAAGATGAAGCGCCCATCCGAGAAATGGTTTGTTTTGTATTGGAACAGAATGGTTTTCAGCCGACAGAGGCTGATGATTATGATTCTGCGATAGCGCAATTGGTTGATCCCCTTCCTGATTTAGTGTTATTGGATTGGATGATACCCGGAGGTTCCGGTATCCAAGTCATTAAACATATGAAGCGTGATAGTGCTACGCGCGATGTCCCTGTCATGATGCTAACGGCAAGGGGCGAAGAAGAAGATCGCGTGAAAGGATTAGAAGTGGGAGCGGATGACTATCTCATCAAACCGTTTTCACCAAAAGAATTGATAGCCCGTGTTAAAGCTATTTTACGACGTATCTCTCCAATGGCGACAGAAGATATTATCGAGATGAACGGGTTAGTGCTTGACCCTACTTCTCATCGCGTTACCAGCAAGGAAATTCCCATTGATATGGGGCCTACCGAATATAAATTACTCCACTTCTTTATGACCCATCCAGAGCGAGTTTATAGCCGTGAGCAGTTACTCAACTATGTTTGGGGTGCCAACGTGTATGTGGAAGACAGAACGGTGGATGTCCATATTCGTCGTTTAAGAAAAGCGTTAGAGTTAGATGGACATGATAAGATGGTGCAAACGGTTCGTGGTACTGGCTACCGCTTCTCTGTTCGCTATTGAGAAACCATTAGGGAGAAACATGGGTGCTTGAACGCTTATCCTTAAAACAGCTGGTTTGGGGGCTGTTTTTATTTATTTTACCCGCATTGATACTGTCTGTTTTTATTGGGCATCTTCCGTGGCTGCTAGTGATCTCGCTACTCGCAGCACTCATTTGGCACGGATATAACCTGTTAAAACTCTCTGACTGGCTCTGGTTGGATAGAAGTATGCTGCCGCCGGATGGTAAAGGGGGATGGGAGCCGATATTTTATGGTATCTATCAGATGCAGCAGCGTAACCGTAAGCGTCGCCGTGAGCTAGGGCAGTTGATTAAGCGCTTTCGCAGTGGGGCTGAGTCCTTACCTGATGCGGTGGTAATAATGACCACCGAAGGCAATATTTTCTGGTGTAACCGCCATGCTCAACAGCTTCTTGGTTTTCGCTGGCCTGAGGATAACGGACAGCATATTTTTAACTTGTTACGTTATCCTGATTTTAGCCGCTATTTCACCGTGAAAAACTATGATCAAGCGCTGACGATTGAGCTTAACAGTGGTGAAATTGTTGAGTTTCGTATCTTGCCATATGCGAGTGATCAACTCTTGATGGTGGCTAGAGATGTGACTGAAAAACGCCGTCTAGAAAAAGCGCGTAGAGACTTTTTTGCTAACGTTAGCCATGAGTTACGAACGCCATTAACCGTTATACAAGGTTATCTTGAAGTCATGGATGATCAAGAGGGCACTTCACCGATGAATAAAAAAGCGTTGTCTGTGATGCAAGAGCAGACTCATCGAATGGATAACCTGGTGAAGCAATTACTGCAATTATCCCGTATTGAGGTTGCCCCTCAAATTAATCTTGATGAACAGATTAATATGCCGGTCATTCTTAAGATGATTGAACAAGAAGCGATTAGCTTAAGCCAAGGGCGGCACGAGTTTGAATTCAGTATTGATGAAAAACTTCGAGTTCATGGTAATGAAGAGCAGCTACGAAGTGCGGTTGCTAACTTAGTGTATAACGCCATAAACCATACGCCAGACGGTACGAAAATTAAGGTGAAATGGCAGCGAACCAGTAATGGCGCGCAGTTTAGTGTAAGTGATAACGGTCCGGGAATACCGGCTGAGCACCTTCCTCGCTTAACAGAGCGTTTTTACCGTGTGGATAAAGCGCGTTCTCGACAAGGTGGTGGGGGAACAGGGTTGGGCTTAGCGATTGTTAAGCATGCTGTTCAACATCATAGTAGCCAGCTCTCAGTAACTAGTCAGGTTGGCAAAGGCAGTGAGTTTTCATTCACATTACCGCCAGTGTTTATTGTGTCAGACAAGAAAGTGAATACATTAAGCGCAAAATAATCGAAAAAACGAAACCTTGCTAATTAAATCATCATGTTAGCAAGGTTTTTTGTTTTGCACTTTACCCTATATTGGTATTATTTCTAACGCTTACGCTATATTTTCAATTTTATCCTGCAATTTTCTTCATCTTATTCTGTGAATATTTCTTCGGTATGGTTAAAAAATGTTTTATTGGTGATTTTTTAGCCTGAATATATACGGGATATTGCAATTTTACTGACAGTAATCACTGGTTCTTAAATTTAGTTTGGTGCATTGTTCTTGTTTTCGGGTTTGCTCTTGCCTTTTTTCCCTATAAAAGTTTTACTTGTCGCCAGTTATTGGCGATTTTTACTGTTTTTTGATGTTTAGTATTGCAAAGCTAACCAAGACATGCATTTTGTATTGTTAATGTGATGTTAATCAGAACTCTATTTCGTCATATATGTTCCAATAGGTTACAGATGAAGTGACCTGTTTTTATTTCATAATTTACTAAAAATTAACATAATATGGCTCATCGTTTATCATCCAGAGATATCCTCGCCTTAGGTTTTATGACCTTTGCGCTGTTTGTTGGGGCTGGAAATATTATTTTCCCGCCAATGGTCGGTTTACAAGCCGGTGAACAAGTTTGGACTGCGGCACTTGGCTTCTTAGTTACCGGTGTCGGCCTTCCAGTTCTTACCGTCGTTGCATTGGCGAAAGTGGGGGGCGGTATTGAAGCGCTCAGCACGCCAATTGGCAAAACCGCTGGTCTGCTATTAGCTGTCGTTGCGTATTTATCGGTGGGGCCTCTTTTTGCGACCCCAAGAACGGCAACCGTTTCTTATAAAGTGGGTATTGCGCCACTGCTTGGTGGCGAATCTGAAATATCGCTGCTGGTATATAGCGCCATCTATTTTGTACTGGTGATCGGTATTTCATTATACCCAGGTAAATTGCTAGATAGCGTTGGGCACATTTTGGCACCAGTCAAAATGTTGGCACTGGCAATTTTAGGTGTTGCTGCGGTTATGTGGCCTGCTGGACAACCGATTCTGGCAACCCCTGAATATCAAAATATGGCATTTTCCAATGGTTTTATTAATGGCTATTTAACGATGGACACATTAGGTGCCATGGTTTTTGGTATTGTCATTGTGAATGCGGCGCGCTCCCGCGGTATTGAAAACTCCTCATTATTAACTCGCTATACCATGTGGGCAGGATTAATTGCTGGGGTGTTATTAACTCTGGTCTATTTATCGCTGTTTAAACTGGGCGAAAATAGTGGATCATTGATTCCAAATCCAGCTGATGGCGCTGATATTCTTCACGAATATGTTCAATACACGTTCGGTAACTACGGTAGCTTCTTCTTAGCGGTGTTGATTTTTGTTGCCTGTATGGTGACTGCTGTAGGGCTAACCTGCGCATGTGCTGAGTTCTTCAGTCGCTATGTACCAATCTCTTACCGTAAATTGGTATTGATTTTAGGTTTGTTCTCTATGGTGATTTCAAATCTAGGACTGAGTAAGCTGATTGCGTTCTCATTACCGGTATTGGTTTCGATTTATCCACCTTGTATCGTTTTGATTTTGATGAGCTTTACGTTGAAGTGGTGGCGTAACCCAACCATCGTGATTGCTCCGACGATGTTAACAAGCTTTGTGGTCGGTTTGATTGGTGCCGTGAAAGCATCTGATAACTTGAAGACTTATATCCCTGACTGGATGACGTCTATCCCACTATATCAGCAAGATTTAGCATGGTTATTACCATCGCTGGTTGTGTTAGTAGTTGCTGCGCTGTGTGACAGAGTTATCGCGCCATCAAGTGAGCACCATAAGCACGCATAATATATTGTAAATACTTAAAAAAATGCCAGTAGATGATAAATCTACTGGCATTTTTCATTTTAGTTATCGATTAATCAATTCACACCCACTGCGCTGCCCGCAGGGCGGCGAACATCGTTAGAGCCGTAAATAAAGCCTTCACGGACTTTGCCAGAAACAGCAGAGTCGTTGCCGGAAGATTTCGCACTCACACCCGCACCGTCAGGAATACCGATCATAATTAGCTCGGCAGCGCCCCATGGGGTCTGCTCCACCATCTTATAACCCATCTTATCGAGTAGCGCTAAACTGTCTTTAGAGACACCACGTTGCTCATAGTAAACCTCGTCAGGCAGCCATTGATGGTGAATGCGAGGGGCATTCACTGCTTCTTGTGGTGGCATGCCGTGGTCAATAATGTTTAGTGCAGTTTGCAAGGTAATTGAAATGATCCTTGAGCCTCCTGGAGAGCCGAGTACTAAGAAGACTTTGCCGTCTTTAGTGACAATTGTCGGGCTCATTGATGATAGTGGGCGCTTACCGGGGGCGATAGAGTTTCTTTCCCCTTGCACTAACCCATACAGATTTTTCTCGCCAACTTTGGTGGTGAAATCATCCATTTCATCATTCAGGAAGAAACCTGTACCCGGCGGGATCACCACAGAGCCAAATCGACCATTAATTGTATAAGTGGTTGAAACAGCATTACCTTTGTCATCTACGACCGAATAATGGGTGGTTTCTGGTTTTTCGTGAGGTCCCATTCCTGGTTGCACTTCAGTGGATGGCGTCGCTTTATTTGGCACAATCTCTTTGCGCAGATCGGCGGCGTACTGTTTGCTGAGCAGTTTACCCGTTGGATTATCCACAAATGCAGGGTCGCCTAAGAATGTATTGCGATCCATATAGGCATGGCGCATCGCTTCAGTGAGCGTATGAATGTATTCTGCGGAGTTGAAACCCATCTCTTTAAGATCATAACCTTCTAAAATATTGAGGGTTTCGCAGATAGTTACACCACCCGAACTTGGTGGTGGTGCAGAGATAAATTTGTAACCACGGTAGGTGCAGCTAACGGGAGTGGTATCTGAAATGGCGTAATCAGCAAAGTCTTGAGCGGTTAGGATCCCGCCATTTTTCTTCGATGCTGCTTCTACGATTTTAGGGATATCTCCTTCATAGAATGCAACAGGTCCTTTATTGGCGATTTTTTCCAGTGTGTTTGCCAAATCGGTTTGTACTAGTAAGTCTCCCGGTTGGTAAGCACTTCCATCCGGTTTTAAAAAGATCCGAGCAACTTCGGGATCTTGTTTGAAGCGTTCGGTCGTGGTGTCGAGTACATCGGTATCGCCACGGGTTAGGACAAAGCCTTCTCGAGCGAGTTTAATCGCGGGCGCCATCACTTGTTGGCGGCTCATAGTGCCGTATTTTTCAAGGGCATAATCTAAGCCTTTCACTGTACCCGGCACACCCGATGCGAGGTAGCCATATAAGCTGGCATCTTTGATAAGTTTGCCGTCTTTATCTAAATACATATCGGCGCTGGCAGCTTTCGGCGCTGTTTCTCGGAAGTTAATAAAGATATCTTTGCCATCCGCGAGGTGTAGCGTCATAAAACCACCGCCACCAATATTGCCACAGCAAGGGTTAACAACGGCTTGGGCATAACCGACTGCTACCGCTGCATCCACCGCATTTCCTCCGGCTTTTAAAATGTCAGCACCAATTTGTGACGCGAGGTGTTGAGAGGAGACAACCATGCCTTTTGTTGCTTCAACGGCAGGTTCGGAAGCGGCATAAAGTTGACTTGAAGTTAGCAACGAAATCAGTAGTAAAGAGGGGCGCCATGCATTTTTTATCATTGGTATCTCCCGATTTAGTGAAGGAAGTAACGCGTAGATGTAATACAAATAAATAATTTGTTAAATATTTGTATCATCAAGATATAGCATGAATGATTTGAAGGGCTGAATAACAAAAGTGAAAAAGTGTTAACGCGGTAGGAAAAATTTTAGATAGGCATAGATATAGAAATGCCGGCATTAAGCCGGCACTTGGAAACTTAACAGGTCAAATTACAGACCAGTTGCGTTCTTAGTCAGGTAAGCAGCAACGCCTTTTGGAGATGCGTTCATGCCTTCTTTACCTTTTTCCCACTGAGCTGGGCAAACATCACCGTGCTCTTCGTGGAATTGCAGCGCGTCAACCATACGCAGCATTTCGTCGATGTTACGGCCTAATGGCAGGTCGTTAACCACTTGGTGACGAACAACACCGTTTTTGTCAACTAAGAAAGAACCACGCAGAGCAACGCCTGCTTCTGGGTGCTCGATGCCGTAAGCTTTCATGATTTCACGTTTGATATCAGCAACCATCGGATATTTAACTTCACCGATACCGCCGTTATCAACAGGAGTTTTACGCCATGCGTTATGAACGAATTCTGAGTCGAAAGAAACACCAACGATTTCTACGCCGCGTTTTTTGAATTCTTCATAGCGATGGTCGAATGCAATCAGTTCTGAAGGACATACAAAAGTGAAGTCCATTGGCCAGAAGAAGATCACAGCTGGGCGGCCGTTCAGGTGTTTCTTCAGGTTGAAGTTCTCAACGATTTCACCATTACCAAGAACAGCTGCAGCAGTAAAGTCAGGGGCTTGACGTGTTACCAGAACCATAATGTACTCCTATGAGTTTTAAGGGTTTCTATCTCCGCAATCATAATGGGGCATGCGGATAAATATAACCTAAGGATAAGGTTTTATCCTTGGAGAATAAAGACATTAAAACCAATCAATATGATAGCTTTTGCCTATCAATGGTATCAATTTGGCAGATTAATATCAATAAGATAGTTTTATTCCATTAAAGTGCAAGTTTTAATTTATTCGGATGCACGTAATGTGAACTCTTGGGCAAAAAGTTGCTGTTTTGCCGTCTCAATCATTTGTGGATAAAACTGAAAGAAAATATGTTCAAGTTCTAGATAATTAAGCAAAAAATCATCAAATGAGCCACTAAGGGCAGCGAGTTTTGGACGGCGCCTTGCCATGCCATTAAGTGACTTACCGATGTACGCTTTTTCTGCGTACCGCGTCAACCATTGCTGAGGCCAGAGATACTCATTTAACTCCTGAAATTTTTCAGGGGTATGACACAAATCCGGTTCAATGGTTTGCCTGGCAAAAAGCACAAAATCAGAGAGTGAATGTGAGGGAACGAGACGTTCCCAATGCAGAGAAAGAAAATGATCCCAGACTAAATCTAAGGTGATAGGCGCGACTCGGCGGTATTCTTCGCGAAATAGATGGCGCGCTTGCTTCACGAGCGGATGGGTATCTGTGATTCTATCTACGGCTCTGTGCATACGGATACCTGCAACCACGTCTGGCGAGTAATCTCCCGCAGGGTTACCGCGTACGTAGTCCGCCATCATGTTCCCCAATAGGGAGCTTTTGGCAAGATAGGCTAGGTGAAGATGAGCAAGATAGTTCATGGCCGTACTATAAACGAAAAATATCAGAAACGAAAAAATGAAAGAAAAAAGGGTGCCGACACATTCCGTGCTGTTTCAGAAAATATTTGCATAATATTGGTTCTTTTTTATACAAAATGGCGCTTATTTCTTGCGCCAAAGGCAGTGCAGCACTAGACTAGTTGCCTTATTTTTTTAGATTGATGTCAATACAATGCGTGTATCCGATTTTACTTTTGAATTACCAGAAGAACTTATTGCCCACTATCCTCAGGCTGAGCGTAGTTCATGTCGCTTACTTGGTCTTGATGGTGCCACGGGACAGCTCACGCATGGTGTGTTTACCGATATTCTTGAAAAATTGGAGCCGGGGGATTTGCTCGTGTTCAACAACACTCGAGTGATCCCTGCTAGATTGTTCGGTCGTAAAGCGAGTGGCGGTAAAATTGAGGTTTTGATTGAGCGTATGCTCGATGAACATCGTGTTTTGGCTCATGTTAGAGCCTCTAAAGCACCAAAAGAGGGTGCTGCGCTGCTACTGGGTGAAGATGAAAGTGTGAATGCGACGATGGTCGCTCGTCACGGTGCACTGTTTGAGCTGCGCTTTGATGATGCGCGCGATGTGTTAAGCATTCTGAACCAAATTGGGCACATGCCATTACCACCTTATATCGACCGTCCAGATGAAGAGTCTGATAAAGAGCTATATCAAACCGTGTATAGCCAGCGTCCGGGCGCAGTTGCTGCACCAACAGCGGGTTTACACTTTGATGAGCCTTTATTAGAAGCATTACGCCAAAAAGGCGTTGAGATGGCATTCGTGACATTGCATGTCGGGGCGGGAACGTTCCAACCGGTGCGTGTTGATTCCATCGAAGACCATATTATGCACTCTGAATATGCAGAGGTTCCGCAAGAGGTGGTCGATGCAGTGTTGGCGTGTAAAGCGCGTGGAAATCGTGTGATTGCCGTGGGAACAACGTCTGTTCGTTCACTGGAAAGTGCCGCGAAAGCCAGCCAAGATGCTTTAATTGCTCCATTCTTTGACGATACCCAGATATTTATTTATCCGGGTTATGAATATCAAGTGATTGATGCCCTGATCACTAACTTCCACTTACCAGAATCCACATTAATTATGTTGGTCTCTGCGTTTGCGGGATATCAAAACACCATGCAAGCCTATAAAGAAGCCGTTGAGCAAAAATACCGTTTCTTTAGTTATGGTGATGCCATGTTTATTACGCCAAATGCTAATGCTCGTTTTGAGCAAGTCGGCTCGGCAGAACAAGAATAAGTGGCGGCGTAGCTGCTCGCTTAGATTCAGTAACCAATAGCACCAGACTGTTTTTCTGATGCTAGGAGATAAAACGTGAAATATGAATTACAGACAACCGACGGTAATGCGCGTCGTGGTCGCCTGATTTTTGAACGCGGTGTGGTAGAAACTCCGGCGTTCATGCCAGTAGGAACTTACGGCACGGTTAAGGGAATGACGCCTGAAGAAGTGAAAGAAACCGGTGCTCAAATTTTACTGGGTAACACCTTCCACTTATGGCTACGTCCGGGTCAAGAAATCATGAAATTACATGGTGACCTGCACGACTTTATGCAATGGCAAGGCCCGATCTTAACGGATTCAGGCGGCTTCCAAGTCTTTAGTCTTGGTGCAATGCGTAAAATTAAAGAAGAAGGTGTTCATTTCCGTAATCCAATTAATGGTGAAAAAGTCTTCTTAAGCCCCGAAAAATCGATGGAAATTCAGTACGACCTCGGTTCTGATATCGTGATGATTTTCGACGAATGTACGCCGTATCCAGCTGATTGGGATTACGCAAAAACATCAATGGAAATGTCATTACGTTGGGCTGCACGTAGCCGCCAGCGCTTTGATGAATTGAACAATAAAAATGCGCTGTTCGGGATTATCCAAGGCAGTGTTTACGAAGATTTACGCGATATCTCCGTGAAAGGGCTGGTGGAAATTGGCTTTGATGGGTACGCTGTAGGCGGCTTAGCAGTCGGTGAACCAAAAGAAGATATGCACCGTATTTTAGAGCACGTATGTCCGCAAATTCCAGCAGAAAAACCACGTTACCTGATGGGCGTTGGTAAGCCGGAAGATTTAGTGGAAGGCGTACGTCGTGGTATCGATATGTTTGACTGTGTGATGCCAACTCGAAATGCACGTAATGGGCATTTGTTTGTCACTAACGGCGTGGTAAAAATTCGTAATGCGAAGTATAAGTCAGACACATCACCTCTTGATGCAGAGTGTGACTGCTATACTTGTCGTCATTACAGCCGTGCGTATTTGCATCATCTTGACCGTTGTAATGAAATTTTGGGGGCGCGACTCAATACCATCCATAATTTACGTTACTATCAACGCTTAATGGCGGGTATTCGCCAAGCAATTGAAGCGGGTAATTTTGAGCAGTTTGCTGCGGATTTCTATCAGAAGATTGGCAAAGCCCAGCCTTCATTAAATAGAGAGTGAATTTAAAGTGCGAAGTTAGCCCGAACTGTGTAGCATATCGGGCTGTACCCTTCGTTCTTGCAGCTGATTGTGGTTATTGGCATCAGCCAAAAGAATTATTTAGTGCAAATTATAGTTTTTAGTTCTAGTTACATAATGGTTTGATGTATTTTATGTAACTTGAATTAGTTAAAGTGTAAGTTTGAAATTGCTTTCAATAACAATGAGGAAAGTTGAATGAGTTTTTTTATTTCTGAAGCAGCTGCATCAGCAGGCGCACCCGCTCAAGGTAGCCCGTACTCTCTGATTATTATGCTGGTTGTTTTCGCGCTGATTTTCTATTTCATGATCCTGCGTCCACAGCAAAAACGTGCTAAAGATCACCGTAAACTGATGGAATCAATCGCTAAAGGCGATGAAGTTTTAACAACGGGTGGTTTAATCGGTCGTGTAACTAAAGTGTCTGAAACAGGTTATGTTGTTCTTGAACTGAGTGAGAACACTGAAGTAACTATCAAACGTGATTTCGTTGCTGCTGTTCTACCTAAAGGCACAATGAAAGCAATCTAATTCTGAATTTTCCCGAAGGGAACTGCCGTGCTAAACCGTTATCCTTTATGGAAGTATCTGATGTTGATCACTGCGATCCTCATCGGTTTGCTGTATGCACTTCCAAACCTATATGGTGAGGATCCGGCTGTTCAGATCACTGGCGTGCGGGGAACCGCCGCCAATGAACAAACGCTGATCCAAGTCCAAAAAGCTTTAGAAACAGACAAAATTCAGAGCAAATCTGTTGCTCTTGAAAATGGGGCAATTTTAGCCCGTTTCAACAACTCTGACGTTCAGTTACGTGCTCGTGAAGTCATCATGAATGCACTGGGTGACCAGTATGTTGTTGCATTAAACCTTGCACCTGCTACACCAAAATGGCTTGAAGCTCTCGGTGGTGAACCGATGAAGCTGGGTCTGGACTTACGTGGTGGGGTTCACTTCCTGATGGAAGTCGATATGGACACTGCATTAGGTAAATTGCAGGAACAAAACATGGATGGTTTGCGTAATGACTTGCGCCAAGCAGGTATTGCGTACTCTTCTATTCGTAAAGGCAGTGATTACAGCGTCGAAGTTCGCTTCCGTAACGCTGATGATCGCAGTCTTGCTGAGAAAACACTGGCGCGTAAATACCCAGACTTAGTGTTTTCTGACGGCAGCGATAACACCATGATTGCTGTTATGACTGATGAGCGCTTACGTGAAGCGCGTAACTATGCCGTCTCTCAAAACATCACGATTATTCGTAATCGTGTTAACCAATTAGGTGTTGCTGAACCACTGGTTCAACGTCAAGGTGCGGATCGCATTGTTGTTGAATTACCGGGTATCCAAGATACTGCGCGCGCAAAAGAAATCTTAGGTGCAACTGCAACCTTAGAATTCCGCTTAGTGAATACTGGCGTAGATAGCGCAGCGGCAGAAAGTGGACGTATCCCTGGTGACTCAGAGCTTAAATCTGATCGTAATGGCGTGCCTTATGTGCTGTATAAGCGCGTTGTTTTAACGGGCGACCACATCACCGATTCTACATCTGAAACCGATGAAAATGGTTATCCGCAAGTGAGTATTAGCCTTGATAGTGCCGGTGGCTCAATCATGTCTGACTTTACTCGTGACAACCAAGACAAGCTGATGGCAACCCTGTTTGTTGAATACAAAGACAGTGGTAAAAAAGATGCTGCAGGTCGAGCGATTTTAGTTAAAGATGAAAAAGTCATTAACGCCGCGCGTATCCAAGCTCGTTTCGGCAGCAAATTCCGTATTACGGGAATTGATAACGCGAACGAAGCGCGTCAATTATCTTTACTGCTGCGTGCGGGGGCATTGATTGCGCCAATCCAAATTGTTGAAGAGCGTACTATCGGTCCAACATTGGGTATGCAAAACATCGAGCAAGGTCTGAAAGCGTGTATCGCGGGTCTGTTAGCTTCTATCCTGTTTATGATTATTTACTATCGTAAATTTGGTCTGATTGCGAGTAGTGCTCTGATGGCTAACTTGGTCTTAATCGTGGGTGTGATGTCTCTGTTACCAGGGGCGACGCTGACCATGCCAGGTATTGCTGGTATCGTCCTAACCCTTGCGGTTGCCGTCGATGCCAACGTTCTAATAAACGAACGTATCAAAGAAGAACTTCGCAATGGACGCTCAGTGCAACAAGCGATCCACGAAGGGTATAAAGGCGCCTTCTCAAGTATTACCGACGCAAACTTAACGACCTTAATCACCGCAATTATTCTGTATGCAGTGGGTACTGGTTCGATTAAAGGCTTTGCGATCACGACAGCGATTGGTGTCGCAACCTCTATGTTTACAGCTATTGTTGGTACACGTGCAATCGTGAACCTGCTATACGGCGGTAAACGTATTAACAAGCTGTCAATTTAAGGAGCACGTTGTGGCACAGGATTATACTGTTGAACAATTGAACTATGGCCGTAAAGTCTATGACTTCATGCGCTGGGACAACGTTGCCTTTAGCATTTCTATCATTTTACTGATCGCTTCTTGTGTGATTATCGGTGTTAAAGGCTTTAACTGGGGACTTGATTTTACGGGCGGTACCGTCATTGAAATCAACCTTAGCCAGCCTGCTGATTTGGATAAAATTCGTGATAGCCTGTCTAACTCGAATCATAAAGATCCATTAATCCAAAACTTTGGTAGCAGCCGAGACATCATGATCCGTTTACCGCCAGTTGAAGGCGTAGCGGGTCAAGAAGTCGGTAAAGAGATCATTACTATCATCAATAAAAACGTTGATGAGCAAGCGACGGTTAAGCGTATTGAGTTCGTAGGACCAAGCGTAGGTGCTGAGTTAGCACAAACAGGGGCATTAGCGTTATTAACAGCGCTTATCTGTATCCTGATCTACGTTGGTTTCCGTTTTGAATGGCGTTTGGCGGCGGGTGCCGTATTGGCATTGGCTCATGACGTGGTGATCACTTTAGGTATTCTATCTCTATTTCATATTGAGATTGATATGACCATCGTGGCGTCATTGATGTCGGTTATCGGTTACTCTCTTAACGATAGTATCGTGGTATCTGACCGTATCCGTGAAAACTTCCGTAAGATCCGTCGCGGTACACCGTACCAAATCATGAACGTCTCTTTGACCCAAACATTGAGCCGTACCATCATGACATCAGCAACAACATTATTAGTGGTTCTGATGCTGTACCTGTTTGGTGGCGCGATGTTAGAAGGCTTCTCACTGGTTATGTTAATCGGTGTGACAATTGGTACGATTTCATCTATCTACGTGGCTTCTGCATTAGCACTGAAGATGGGTATGAAGCGTGAGCACTTAATTCAGGCGAAAGTCGAGAAAGAAGGCGCAGACCAAGAGTCTTTATTACCATAACGAATACAGGCATTCGTGTCTCATAAACACCCTGAGGATAAATAATCCTCAGGGTGTTTTTCATTTCAGGTCTGAGTTACACTATCTACCCTATAAAATAGAATCAGGAATTCCTATGCATTGCCCATTTTGCTCAGCTGTAGATACGAAAGTGATTGACTCGCGTCTGGTTGGTGAAGGCTCACAAGTGCGCAGGCGCCGCCAGTGTTTGGTTTGCCATGAACGCTTCACCACATTTGAAGTGGCGGAACTTGTTATGCCTCGGGTAATTAAAAGTGACGACATTCGCGAACCTTTCGATGAAGAAAAGCTCAACCGAGGCATGTTGAAAGCCTTAGAAAAACGTCCTGTCAGTTCCGATGCTATCGATCAAGCCATAATTTCTATTAAATCCCACCTACGAGCGACTGGCGAGCGTGAAGTTCCCTCTAAGTTGATTGGTAATCTGGTGATGGATGAACTCAAAAAACTCGATAAAGTGGCTTATATTCGCTTTGCCTCTGTCTATCGTAGTTTTGAAGATGTACGTGAGTTTGGCGAAGAAATTGCCAAGTTACAGGACTAATACCGATGCTTGAACAAGACCTTATCTACATGGCCCGAGCCTTTGAGTTGGCAAAAAAAGGACGTTTTACGACATCACCGAACCCAAATGTGGGTTGCGTGATTGTGCGCGACGGTGAAATTGTCGGCGAAGGCTACCATCAAAAAGCGGGTGAGCCACACGCAGAAGTCCATGCACTTCGAATGGCGGGTGATAAAGCGAAAGGCGCCACAGCTTATGTGACCCTTGAGCCTTGTAGCCATCACGGTCGTACCCCACCTTGTGCAGAAGCGTTAATTAATGCGGGGATCACCCGCGTCGTCGCGGCAATGCAAGACCCTAACCCTCAAGTGGCTGGCCGCGGTTTATTTATGTTATCTCAAGCGGGAATAGAAACTGCCAGCAATATTCTGTTGGAAGAAGCCGAGGCACTAAACCGTGGCTTTTTAAAACGTATGCGTACCGCATTTCCTTACATTCAATTAAAACTCGCCGCATCATTAGATGGTAAAACCGCATTAGCGAATGGGGAAAGTAAGTGGATCACGAGCCCAGCAGCGCGTAAAGATGTTCAAGCGCTGCGCGCTCAAGCCAGTGCTATTTTGAGTACCAGTAATACCGTGCTTGCTGATGATCCTGCTTTGACGGTGCGTTGGAACGAATTACCTGCGGATGTTCAAGCACAATACCCAGAAGAAAAGCTGCGCCAACCTATTCGTATTGTGTTAGATAGACACAATCGCGTGAAGCCCGAACATAAAGTGACACAGTTAGATGGTGAATGCTGGCTAATCCGCCCAACGCCGGATACCACAGAAACATGGCAGGGCAATGTCGAACAACTTGCTATCCCTGCAGATGATAATGGCATCGATTTAGTGATTTTGATGATGCAATTAGCGAAACGTAATGTGAATAGTATTTGGGTAGAGGCGGGCGCTAAGCTTGCAGGCTCATTATTAAAACTCGGTTTAGTCGACGAACTGATCGTCTATATCGCACCTAAATTACTTGGGGATACTGCACGTGGGTTAGTGAGTCTCCCTGAATTAAGCGCATTATCAGATGCGCCTCAATTTGAATTTACTGATGTTGAAAAAGTCGGAAATGACCTTCGCGTCAGGTTACGCCCTGTATGGTAAATGTGTTTTTTTAGCGGTTTGCTGAAATTCACTCGTACGGTTAACTAAAGAATGTGATAAAATCCGCGCCCCGCGGGTTGTAATTAATATTTGAGGAAGATTATGAACGTAATCAAAGGTGTTGTTGCTGCGCCAAAAGCGCGTGTTGCTATCGCTATCGCTCGTTTTAACAATTTTATTAATGATAGCCTGCTGGACGGTGCTGTTGACGCGTTAGAGCGTATTGGCCAAGTTGCTCAAGATAACATCACCGTTGTTTGGGTACCAGGTGCTTATGAATTACCACTGACAGTGAAAGCACTGGTTGAAACCAAAAAATATGATGCAGTTATCGCATTAGGTACTGTTATTCGTGGCGGTACTGCCCACTTTGAATTTGTTGCAGGTGAGTGCAGCTCAGGTCTGTCTCATGTTGCATTAAATAGCGAAGTTCCTGTGACTTTCGGTGTATTAACTACTGAAAATATCGAGCAAGCCATTGAGCGAGCTGGTACTAAAGCAGGTAACAAAGGTGCAGAAGCTGCACTGACCGCTCTCGAAATGATTAATGTGATTAAAGCTGTAAAAGGCAAATAATGCGCGTCATATCTCGGTTCTATGAGTTCGAGATATGCTGTGTAGTTTTTTTTATTTAAGGGGAATCTTGTGAAACCTGCTGCTCGTCGTCGCGCTCGTGAGTGTGCTGTACAGGCCATTTATTCATGGCAATTATCCGGTAATCCTATTGCCGACGTAGAATATGAGTTTATTGCTGAACAGGACATGTCTGACGTTGACGTAACCTATTTCCGTGAGCTGATTTCTGGTATTGCAAACAATGCTACGAAGCTGGATCAATTAATGGCGCCTTACTTATCTCGTCAGTTAGAAGAGTTAGGTCAAGTTGAGAAAGCAATTTTACGTGTAGCAATGTATGAACTAAGCTATAGAGAAGATGTGCCTTTCAAAGTTGCTATCAATGAAGGTATTGAATTAGCGAAAGTTTTTGGTGCTGAAGATAGCCATAAGTTTGTCAACGGTGTGTTAGATAAAGCAGCACCTGCGGTACGTCGTAAGAAATAAACATAATCAGGTTCCCTCCTGTAATACGTAAGTCATAATGGGTAGGCTGGGTTCCAGTCTACCCTAGTACTTATGTCTGGCTTTTCAGTTTATGACAAGTGAGACATAGCGAAAATGGAAAATCTACCATGTCATATGGCGAATTTGACCTCATCGCACGTTTTTTTAATCGCCAACTTGTAAACCGACGTGATGTTAATATCGGTATTGGCGATGATTGTGCGCTAATGACTATCCCTGAAAAACAGCAACTTGCTGTGAGTACCGACACCCTAGTTTCCGGTATTCATTTTCTACCCGATATCTCTCCCGCTGACCTTGCCTATAAATCCCTAGCTTCAAATTTAAGTGATCTTGCTGCGATGGGCGCTGATCCCGCTTGGGTTTCTCTCGCCATTACTTTGCCAAGTGTAAATAGTGAATGGCTGCAATCTTTTAGTGATATGTTGTTTGAACAACTGAATTACTACGGAATGCAGCTGATTGGGGGAGACACGACACGTGGACCAATGAGTTTAACCTATACCGTTCATGGTCTTGTACCGACAGGCAAAGCATTATCTCGCTCTGGTGCACGTAATGGAGATTGGATTTACGTGACAGGCTCATTGGGAGATAGCGCGGCAGGGCTTGCGATACTGCAAGATAGATTACATGCTGAAAACCCTGAGCATAAACAGTGGCTGATTGAGCGCCATTTACGCCCACAACCACGCATTTTACAGGGGCAGGCTTTACGCAATTTAGCTTCATCTGCGATTGATATCTCAGATGGGTTAGTTTCCGATCTCAATCATATATTAAAAGCGAGCGGTTGCGGAGCGCGGATCAATCTCGATGCCTTACCACAGTCTGATGCGTTGAAGCAGAATTGTTCTATTGAGCAAGCGAGGGTTTGGTCGCTAAGTGGTGGTGAAGATTATGAGCTATGCTTTACTGTGCCTGAAATGAATCGGGGAGCTTTAGAAGTTGCGCTTGCTCATACGGGGGCAGGTTTTACCTGTATTGGCCAAATTAAGCCCCAATCCGAAGGGATCCGTTATTTTTGTGATAACCAAGCTGTTGAGGTTGACCTCAAGGGCTTCGATCATTTTGTTTAGGAAGATGTCCATGGCGACCGCTCAAGAAAAAGCAGCAGCAAAAAAACGATTGAATATGCGTAATCCGTGGCACCTTCTCGCGACGGGTTTCGGTAGTGGTTTATCGCCAATTGTTCCCGGTACAATGGGTTCATTAGCCGCCATTCCATTTTGGTTGCTAATGGATAAACTCCCTGTTTGGATCCTCTGGGTTATTATTGTCGTTGGATTCTGGTTTGGGTGTTGGATATGCCAACGAACGTCCGATGATATGAGGATCCATGACCATGGCAGTATTGTTTGGGATGAGTTTATTGGCATGTGGATTACATTAATGGCCATCCCTGTGGTGAGTATCCAGTGGGTTCTCACTGGCTTTTTGATCTTCCGTGTCTATGACATGTGGAAACCTTGGCCAATTCGTATTTTTGATCGCAAAGTCAGTGGTGGGTTTGGCATTATGATTGATGACATCATTGCTGCGATATTTGCCTATGTGACAATTTGGTTATTGGTCCATTATCAAGTTATGCCTTTCTAATTTTTCAATTAGCCTGTTACGATATTAAGGCGTTACTTTTTAGGTAACGCCTTAATTTTTTATAAGTTACTTATTCAGGTAAGCATTGATAGCGTTAACGATCCCTGTGGCATCTAAGCCCAGATCAGCCAATAACTCATCTTGTGTCCCTTGAGGAATAAAGAAATCCGGTAAACCTAAATTCAGTACAGGGAGAACGTTTTTCTCTTTCATTAAGAATTCATTCACACCGCTTCCTGCGCCGCCCATAATCGCATTTTCTTCCAGCGTCACAAGCATGTCATGGCTCTTCGCCATTTCAAGGATTAAGGCTTCATCTAATGGTTTCACAAAACGCATATCAACCACGGTTGCGTTGATTTGTTCTGCGGCTTCGAGTGCATTGCTGAGCAGTGTACCAAAGCTGAGAATAGCGACTTTTTCACCTTGGCGGCGGACAATTCCTTTCCCAATTTCGAGTGGTGCCAATGGCATTAATTCTGCACCTGTACCAGCACCTCGCGGATAGCGTACCGCGGTTGGACCTTCTTGATAATGATACCCAGTATGTAGCATTTGGCGACATTCGTTTTCATCGCTTGGTGTCATGATGACCATTGTTGGGATGCAGCGTAAGAATGAAATATCGAATGATCCTTGGTGAGTTTGACCATCAGCACCGACGATACCCGCACGGTCAATGGCAAACATCACTGGGAGTTTTTGGATAGCCACATCGTGAATGACTTGGTCGTAACCACGTTGTAAGAAGGTCGAGTAAATCGCCACGATTGGGTTGTAACCCCCAATAGCAAGACCTGCTGCGAAAGTCACTGCATGCTGTTCGGCAATCGCCACATCAAAATATTGGTCTGGGTACTCTTTAGAGAAACGTACCATACCAGAGCCTTCACGCATCGCTGGGGTGACGGCCATCAGTTTATCGTCGCCTTTAGCTTCTTCACACAGCCAATCCCCAAAAATTTTTGAGAATGTCGGTCTGGTGTCTTTGCTTTTTGGTAACGTAAAAGTGGCTGGGTCGAACTTAGGTACGGCGTGCCAGCTAATTGGATCTTTCTCTGCTGGCTCATAGCCACGACCTTTTTTGGTCATAATGTGCAGGAATTGAGGGCCTTTTAACTCGCGCATATTTTTTAACGTTTGGATCAGCGCAATCACATCGTGTCCGTCAACAGGGCCAATGTAGTTAAAGCCTAGCTCTTCAAACATGGTACCAGGCACAACCATGCCTTTGATATGTTCTTCGGTTTTCTTGAGTAACTCTTTGATTGGCGGGATATTCGAGAAAACTTTCTTTCCACCTTCACGCAGTGTGGTATACAGCTTGCCGGAAAGTAAATGGGCTAAATGGTTATTCAGCGCGCCAACGTTTTCAGAGATGGACATTTCATTATCATTGAGGATCACCAGCATATCGGGCGCGGCATCACCGGCATGGTTCATGGCTTCGAATGCCATTCCTGCGGTAATCGCACCATCACCGATGACACAAACGGTTTTACGATTTTTATCTTCTTTTTCTGCGGCGATAGCCATACCTAAACCGGCACTAATGGAGGTTGAGGAATGACCAACACTAAGAATGTCGTACTCGCTTTCGGCACGCCATGGGAATGGATGTAACCCATTTTTTTGACGAATGGTGTCGATTCTGTCACGGCGCCCAGTCAAAATTTTGTGCGGATATGCTTGGTGACCAACATCCCAAACAAGATTGTCAAATGGAGTTTTATAGACGTAATGCAGAGCAACGGTGAGTTCAATAGCCCCCAGTCCTGATGCAAAGTGACCGCTCGAGCGACTTACACTATTTAGTAAAAATTGTCTCAGTTCATCACAAAGCTTTGGCAAGCTCTCTTTTGGCAAAAGGCGCAGTTCATCAGGCGTCTCTGCCAGTGCCAGCGTTGGGTATTTAGCGGTATCTATACTCATTAGGTGCTCACTACTTAAATTAATTAGGGCGATGCCTGTTAACATTGAGCGGCTGGTGACAGTGATTTTTCTTCGTTAAACGTATTTTATAAGTCGTCACAACGGCTCTAAGTTACTCAGGTAATCAATATTATAATTATCGGTCTTATCTATACCAAAAGGCAAAGCATATTGTCAGCTTTTGCGCTCAATGACAAAATTGGCTAAAGCTCTTAACAAATCCGTATTGTAGCCTTGGGATTGCAATGATTCTAAAGCGGTGATCGCATCTTGATAGAGCTCTTTGGCTTTTTCTTGAGCCGCTTCAAGACCTAACAGTGATGGATAAGTACTTTTTTCATGTTGTTCATCAGCACCTTGGCGTTTGCCCGTTACTGCACTATCACCGATGACGTCTAAGATATCGTCTTGAACTTGGAAGGCTAATCCGATGGATTCCGCGTACTTATCTAAGTTAGCTAAGGCTTGATATCCTTTATGCCCCGCGGCGTAGGCGCCAAGACGAATAGCGGCACGGATTAAAGCCCCCGTTTTGTGCTGGTGGATACGCTCAAGAGAAACAAGATCAACGCGTTTACCTTCTGCATCAAGATCTAATGCTTGTCCGCCACACATACCCGCTAAGCCACTGGCATACGCCAGTTCTGCAATCATCGCAATACGGTCTTTATCGGAGACATCGGGCATTGATGCGCTAGACAGTAACTGGAAGGCAAATGTCTGTAAGGCATCGCCAGCAAGTACCGCATTACCTTCACCAAATTTGATGTGGCAAGTGGGTTGCCCACGACGCAAGTCGTCATCATCCATAGCCGGTAAATCATCATGGATCAGCGAGTAAGCGTGGATGCACTCAACGGCGGCTGCGGGTGCGTCTAAATTATCAAGACTCACGCCCAGCATTTCGCCAACGGCATACGTTAAGAAAGGGCGTAAGCGCTTACCCCCTAATAACGTGCCGTATTTCATGGCTTGTGCTAAGGGGAGATCAGCAAAAGGCAGTGAATCTAATGAGGTTAATAGATACTGATTAACGCGATCATGAGCTTGGCGTTGTTGACGCGCAAAGGTGTCTGGGTGTTGTTCGGACATAATTTATTCTGTATCAGGTGAAAAATCGTCGAGGGCTTTATTTTCGTCATCGCTCAGCAAAATTTGCACACGCTGTTCTGCTTGCTGGAGGACTTTTTGACCTTGCTTGGCAATTTGGACGCCACGCTCAAATTCGTTTAACGCGTCTTCCAAAGGTAGCTCTCCGGATTCTAGGCGAGCGACAATTTGCTCCAGCTCTTGAAGGGAGTTTTCAAAACTAACGGTAGGAACTTGCTGAGATTTTTCTTTAGCCATAATCGTTAATCACTAATGTTAAATCACTTAAAAGTGGGGGAACTTTAATTATTGTGCAGACTAACTTAGTCTCGCAATGGTTACAATTTATTATTGGTGTTTTTAGATTCAGTACGCAAGATAGTGCTATAATACGCCTCTTTATTGACAACTGGTAAAGTGTACAACAGTCACTTTTTCGCAACGTCCGTTTGCCCCACTAACCAAGAACATGCCACGACTATGAAGTTTATTATTAAGTTATTCCCAGAAATCACTATCAAAAGCCAAACTGTTAGACTCCGTTTTATTAAAATTCTAACCAGTAATATCCGCAATGTATTGAAGAGTCTTGGCGAAGAGATCTCGGTTGTCCGTAATTGGGATAACATTGAAGTGCGTGTTAAAGGGGAATCAAAGCACGACGAAATTTGTGACATGCTGAGCCGTATTCCCGGCATCCACCACATCTTAGAAGTGGAAGAGAAGCCTTTCACCAGTTTACACCATATTTTTGAAATGACACTGGAAGCCTACGGGGCATCTGTGGAGAACAAAACGTTCTGTGTGCGTGTGAAGCGCCGTGGTAAACACGAGTTTTCATCCATTGATGCAGAGCGTTATATCGGCGGCGGCTTGAATCAGCATATCGCCTCCGCGAAAGTGAAACTGAAAGACCCAGATACCACCGTACATCTGGAAATTGAAGATGACAATTTGATCCTCGTGAAAGCGCGTATCGAAGGGATTGGCGGCTTCCCAATTGGTACACAAGAAGACGTACTGTCACTCATTTCGGGTGGTTTTGACTCTGGGGTTTCCAGCTATATGTTAATGCGCCGTGGTTGCCGAGTGCATTACTGCTTCTTTAATCTCGGCGGTGCTGCCCATGAAATTGGTGTGAAGCAAATTGCTCACTATTTATGGAACCGTTTTGGCAGCTCCCATAAAGTGCGTTTTATTGCGGTTAACTTCGAACCTGTTGTGGCTGAGATTCTAGAGAAAGTCGATGACGGTCAAATGGGCGTCGTATTAAAACGTATGATGGTACGTGCGGCTTCTAAAGTGGCAGAGCGTTATGGTGTCCAAGCTATCGTCACCGGTGAAGCGCTCGGTCAGGTTTCTAGCCAAACATTGACGAACTTGCGTTTAATCGACAATGCTTCCGACACGTTAGTTTTACGTCCGCTGATCTCTCATGATAAAGAGCACATTATCAAGTTAGCTCGTCAAATTGGTACGGAAGATTTCGCGAAGACCATGCCGGAATATTGCGGTGTGATTTCGAAAAGCCCAACTGTGAAAGCGGTGAAAGCTCGTATTGAAGCGGAAGAAGAGAATTTCGATTTTGGTATTTTAGAGTCTGTTGTTGAGCAGGCGCAAAATATTGATATTCGCCAGATTGCACAAGAAAGTCTTGAGAAAGTACCTGAAGTTGAGATGGTTAGCCAACTCTCGGCAGATAATGAAGTTATCTTAGATATTCGCTCAATTGATGAGTTTGAAGACAAGCCATTGAAGGTTGAAGGAATTGAAATTAAACATATTCCATTCTACAAACTGAGCACGCAATTTGGTGATTTACCAAAAGAGAAAACGTACCTGCTGTATTGCGACCGTGGCGTAATGAGCCGTCTGCAAGCGTTGTACTTGAAAGAGCAAGGCTTTGAGAATATTAAGGTTTATCGCCCGTAAGTTGTCAGGTGATGTTGAATGAAAAAGCGAGCTGATTAGCTCGCTTTTTTGTTTCTAGTCTTCCAGATAATCATTAATACCCGGTGGTAAAACGAGCTGTGAGGCGACATTGGCAGCGGTTTTTCGTCCTTGCAATAATTCAATCAATTTCAGTGCAAAGTCAAAGGCTGTCGCAGGGCCTTGGCTAGTCAGTAAATTCACGCGCTCATCAAAATAGACGCGCTTATCGACCCATTTATGAGCTGGGATTTTATCTTGCATGCTTGTTTTGTTCTGAATATCGGGAAAGCCAGTCATGTTTCCGAGAGGAAATAGCTGGTGGTATTCCAAAACAAGTGCCGGAGCGGCACAAATGGCTGCCACAATTTTTCCATCTAAATGCATACGCCTGACTTTCTCAACCACCAGTGGGCTATCACGGAAAGCTTCGGCACCTGCCAGACCGCCGGGTAACACGATTGCGTCAAAAGGTTCGTCTGCAACGCGGATGATGGGAAGGTCGGCAACGAGTTTAATACCTCGAGATGCGGTTATCTCTAACGCTCCGTCTTCCGCCACACTGGCTAATGTCACCTGTATTCCGGCGCGAACCAGTAAATCAGCGGTCGTGACGGTTTCAATTTCTTCACTACCATTGGCGATGCATATCAGCACGGAGGTTGTCATAACTTTGTTCTCTATTTTTAATTAAGTGGTACAAACGGTCATTCTCAGGGGTGGCTAAGCCATGAGCTCGAGCTTTTTTGATTAAGAAGCCAGTGATGTAATCAATTTCAGTTCTGCGATGATGGCGAACATCTTGCAGCATGGATGAATGATTTTCCGATGTTTGATGAATAATGTCATAGACGCGTTCGGTCATCTCTTCTTTATCAGTATGCAACCCCTCGGCAACCATTACTTGGCAGCATTCATCTATGACCCGTGAAATTTGTTCAGGATAGTGAATGATTTGCCCATTGGTACAATTGTGTTCCGTGGAAAGCGGATTTATCACGCAATTAACGACCAGTTTTCGCCAAATGGTATTGAGGACCTGATTATGCCATGCCACATCCGGTAGAGCTTCATGCAGGATGTTGGCGATAGGGTAATAAGCTTCTGCTTGAGAGTTGACGGCACCGATGTGAGTGATGCCGCTAGCAGTATGAAAAACTTGGTTGTTATCTTGCCACGCCGCATGAGTTGTAACTCCGCTCAAAAATGGATGGCGCAATGTGCCTAATTCTTCCAAGGTGCCTAATCCGTTATGCAGCAAGAGAATAGGACTAGTTTCAGGAATGATGGGCAGCAGGGGCAATAAGGCATCTGAAACTTGCCATGCTTTCAAACAGACAATTACTAATTCGCTTGTGTGTAGGTGCTGATGATTATTGCAAGGAATTAATTCGCGGAAAATTTTATCGTCAGGTCCGTTAACATCAACAAATAAATCGGATTGAGCAACGCGTAGCCATCCTTGAACATCGTGTCCTTGTGAGGTGAGGGCAGCTAACCAAAGTTTACCAATAGCACCACAGCCAATCAGGGTTATTTTCATCGATTTTCCCTACTATCTGAGAGCGGTTGATTTGGATTAATAACCGCCATCATAGCGATTTTAATATGATATCCAAATAATTAGTTATGTTATGCAAGTGAGCCAATCTGACAACATGGAGTGTCATGGGCAAATAAGCTATTATAAGCCAATTGATTATAGGAGAGCGTTAAAATGCCATCATTTGATATTGTATCTGAAGTTGAAATGAGTGAAGTCCGCAATGCGGTAGAAAATGCTCAGCGAGAACTTACTAGCCGCTGGGATTTTAAAAACATCACTGCAAGCTTTGAACTGAACGATAAGAATGAGTCTATCAAAGTGACCAGTGAATCTGATTTCCAAGTTTTACAACTGCTTGATATTTTAAGAGAGAAAATGGCAAAACGGGGAATTGATGGCGCAGTGCTGAATGTCCCTGAAGATATTGTACATAGTGGTAAAACTTACAGCGTGGAAGTGACTTTAAAACAAGGCATTGAAGCGAGTATGGCGAAGAAAGTTGTTAAGCTGATTAAAGACAGCAAGTTGAAAGTGCAGGCGCAAATTCAAGGTGAACAAGTTCGTGTAACAGGTAAAGCACGAGATGATTTACAAGCTGTTATGGCGTTAGTCCGTGGCGGTAACTTAGGTCAACCATTCCAGTTTAATAACTTCCGCGACTAATTGATAAGCGTGTTTTAGTTATTGAAAATAGCCCGCAATATTGAGGGCTATTTGTTAATGATAAGATTACATATGATTAAGCGTGAATAATGGCTTCAAGCTCTGCTCGGTTAACCACTTTCTTATCAATCTTGATATAAATACTCATCTCCTCAGCAATCACAACCACATCAAGCACACCGTTCATGGCTTTTAACTGTTCCTGAAGTTTGTTGATATTTTTAAAACGATGTGGAAGAACCATGCGAATACTGCTGACGTAAGGCGGTTGTTTCATGGTTAAGCTGATAGCAAACCAGATAATACAAAGCAGTAGTCCGCCAATAAATACGGTACTGGCTCCTTCAAATTTATACAACCAGCCTCCCAGAATTCCGCCTAAGGCTACCCCTAGAAATTGGCTGGTGGAGTAGACACCCATGGCCGTTCCTTTGTATCCGGCTGGAGCTTCTTTACTGATCAGGGACGGCAAAATGGCTTCCATCACGTTAAATGCAATAAAGAACAGTTGGATCCCTAAGAAGATAATCCAAAGCTGGTGACCTGATTGCCATAAAACAATTTCCGCAGCCGCTAAGAGCAAAATGCAGAACAGGAAAACCTGCTTCATTTTGCGCTGTTTTTCCGCGTAAATAATAAAAGGAAGTACGCAAACAAAGGCGACTAACATGGTGACTAAATACGCTTTCCAGTGATCTTGTGCCAAGTAACCGGCATTGGTCATGATCAAGGGTAGGGCGACAAAGCTGGACATTAGCAGAGTATGCAGACTTAAAATTCCGACATTCAGCTTGAGAAGTTGGGGATTAAGTAAAACCGCTGTTAAATTGCTTTTAACAAAAGCAGATTCACGGTTTACAACATGGTGAGTATTATTAGGTACCACAAAGAGAGTGATGAAAATAGCGCCAACGGCTAATAAGGTGATCCCCCAAAATAAGCCGCTTAGACCAATAGCATGGGTCACAATAGGCCCTAAAACTAAGGCGATAGCAAACGTTACACCAAAGCTAATACCTAAAAATGCCATTGCTTTTGTACGATTTTGTTCGCGGGTCAAATCCGATAACAAAGCCATAACGGCAGCAGAGATAGCACCTGCGCCCTGTAAAGCTCGACCAATAATAATGCCCCAAATAGAATCGCTTAGTGCGGCAATAACACTACCTGCAATAAAAATGAGTAGACCAAAAACAATGAGAGGTTTACGACCAATACGGTCAGACATCAAACCAAAAGGAATTTGAAAAATAGCTTGGCTAAGCCCATAAATACCAATCGCCAACCCAATCAAAAACTCGTTAGCACCCTGTAAGTGCATCCCATAACTGGTGAGGATCGGGAGCACCATAAACATGCCGAGCATGCGAAGGGAGAATACGGATCCTAGTCCCCAAGTGGCTCGGAGTTCTAAAGCTGTCATTTTATTATCGTTCATAAATACTCGTCATATTTCGGGTTGTAGCTGTGTTGGCAGCGCTCACTAACTCAGGTCACATACTGGTGTATGCTCCCTGAGATTAGTTTCACTTGCCGCCTTGCTACAACACGAACTATTTTGAGTATTCAATTTCTATTCTTTTTATTTCGGGCTGTAGCGGTGCTGGTGTTAATTTAATTTAATTTTAAATCAATAAGTTAAGTTAGTTTGCTATATGACAATATTGGTTTATTAATAGCAGGCGGCTATTTAACCATAAAAATCATCACAAAAATATTCGCAGACAAAGAAAAACGGCGGGAAGTTTGCACTTCCCGCCGTTTGAACACATTTATTGTCAATGATGCAATAAATTATCGGACTAACGCTATAACAGTATCGCTTGTAACGGTTGGGTCAACTGACATCATCACACTTAACGAGGTAATCGCTACGATAGAGAAGATGAACAGCTTACGCGCCCAAACTCGGTCGTCATTTTCGGTTTTGAAACCAGAAATTGCCATACCAAGCCACCATAAGCTAACCGCAGCGCCGACAACCAGATATTTATAGCCTGCGTATCCGCTAATCGCTAACATTAATGTTGCGACCATAAACGCAAGGATATACAAGAAGATATGAGTCTTAGCGACAGATATACCCTTGATCACCGGTAACACGGGAATGTTTGCGGCTTTGTAATCCTTAAAGCGGAAAATTGCGATGGCATATGAGTGCGGCATCTGCCACAAGCTGAAGATTAACAGCAGGATTAAGGCTCCAGCGTCAAATTCATTTGTGACAGCGCAGTAACCGATAACCGGTGGTGCTGCGCCAGATAGGCTGCCAATCAACGTGCCATAAACAGACTTACGCTTCATGTACAGGCTATACACGCCCACGTACACAATGAAACCAATGAGTGCAAGGAGCATTGCCAGAGCATTGGCTGCTACGAGTAGCAGCACCATGCCAGCAATACCTAATGCAGCAGCGTAAATCAGGCTAACTTTCGGGTCAATCAGCCCTTTAACTAAAGGGCGATTCTTAGTTCTTTCCATGATACGGTCAATATCACGGTCGATGTAGTTGTTAAATACACAACCAGAAGCCACGACCAATGATACACCCAGCAAAGTCGCAATAAACAGCGGGTAGTCAATTGACCCTTTAGAGGCCAGCAGAAAACCGCCGATCACAGAAATCAGATTTCCGAATATAATTCCTGGTTTGGTCACTTGCAGGTATTGCTTAAACATATCGGCAACTCTTTAGTCGAGCATCATATTGATGTTCAGGTTGTACATAATCCACAGAGAGCCAATAACAACGATACCGATGATTAGCATAGTGAACAGGAATGCAATCAGGTTCCAGCGCTCATCTGATGATGTATTCATGTGTAAGAAACAAACAAGGTGTACAAGGATTTGCACAACAGCCATTCCAACAACAGTTGCTAGAATAACGCCTTGTGAAGCTGTTCCATTCATCACCATCCAGAAAGGAATTACAGTCAGGATAACTGACAGAATAAAGCCAATCAGGTATGTCTTAACGCTACCGTGGCTTGCTCCAGTATGAGCATCTTTTGCATGACTCATTTAAATAGCCCCCAGAAGATAAACAACGGTAAATACACAGATCCAAACAACATCTAAGAAGTGCCAGAACAGGCTCAGGCAGTTCAGACGGGTTTTGTTAACCGCGGTCAGACCACGACGACAGTTTTGGATAATCATCAGAATGATCCAAACCAGACCACAAGTTACGTGGATACCGTGAGTCGCAACTAATGCGAAGAAAGCAGATAAGAAACCACTGCGATCTGGGCCGTAGCCTTCAGCGATCAGCTCGTGGAACTCATAAACTTCCATAACAACGAAGCCAAGACCAAATAAGAAAGTAATGAACAGCCATAAGTTAACGGCAGCGACTTTCTCTTTGTGCATTGCAATCATTGCAAAACCGTAGGTGATACTACTGAATAACAGTAAGAATGTTTCACCTAATACGAACTGCAAACTAAAGATGTCTTTACCAGCAGGACCGCCAGCAGTGCCATCAGATAAAACCACGTAAGTTGCAAACAAGCTAGCAAACAGGATCAGGTCACTCATTAAGTAGATCCAGAATCCGAATACTTTGGTTGCACCCGCATCGTGGTGCCCATGCTCTGCATGGGCTACATTATGATTAGTCATTGTATTAGTTGACATCGTTCACACCTGCCTTACGTAATTCTTCAAAGTGCTTATTCTCGATTTGTTCGATTTCAGCCACAGGTACGTAGTAATCAACATCTTCGTCGAAGCTTTTTGCAATCCAAGTAACAATCATGCCACCGAAACCAACGATTGCCAGCCACCAGATGTGCCAGATCATTGCGAAACCAAAAATCAAGCTAAATGCAGCGATGATTACGCCAGCGCCTGTATTTTTCGGCATATGAATTTCTTCATATGAAGTAGGTTTCTTATGAGCGATACCTTTCTCTTTCATATCCCACCAAGCATCGCGAGTTTGAATCTGTGGTTCAACAGCGAAGTTGTAGAATGGTGCCGGAGAAGAAGTTGCCCACTCCAGAGTACGTCCACCCCATGGGTCACCGGTTAAATCACGGTTTTCATGGCGGTCACGGATACTCACGATAATTTGGATAACTTGGCAAGCAATACCCAGAGCAATCAGACCAGCACCACACGCAGCTGCAACCAGCATACCGTGATAGGTTGGATCAATATTTTGGCTCAGACGACGGGTCATACCCATAAAGCCAAGGATATATAACGGCATGAATGCTAAGAAGAAACCAGTGATCCAGAACCAGAAGGCACGAACACCCCATTTCTCATTCAGCGTGAAGCCGTAAGCTTTCGGGAACCAGTAAGTCATACCAGCGAAGCATCCGAATACCACACCACCGATAATAACGTTATGGAAGTGAGCAATCAGGAATAGGCTGTTGTGCAGAACGAAGTTTGCGCCTGGAACCGCTAACAGAACACCAGTCATACCACCCACAGAGAAGGTGATGATAAAACCGATAGTCCATAACATTGGTGATTTGAACTCGATACGACCTTGGTACATGGTGAACAGCCAGTTGAAAATCTTAACCCCTGTAGGGATTGCGATAATCATCGTAGCGATACCAAAGAAGGCGTTAACGTTCGCACCTGAACCCATCGTAAAGAAGTGGTGTAACCAAACGATGAAGGACATAACGGTGATAACGATGGTTGCCCACACTAGTGAGGTATAACCAAACAGACGCTTTTTCGAGAAGGTTGCTGCAATTTCTGAGAACACACCGAACACTGGCAGAACAAGGATATACACCTCAGGGTGACCCCATGCCCAAATCAGGTTGATGTACATCATCATGTTGCCGCCCATATCGTTAGTGAAGAAATGGGTGCCCAGATAACGGTCTAATGTCAGTAACGTGATGGTCACTGTCAGAATTGGGAATGCTGCAATAATCAGGATGTTGGTACAGAATGCTGCCCAGCTAAATACTGGCATTTTCATCATCGACATACCCGGTGCACGCATACGGATAATGGTCGCGAAGAAGTTAACACCTGTTAATAGCGTACCGATACCGGATATCTGGAGACTCCATATCCAATAATCGACCCCGACCCCCGGGTTGTACTCCAAGCCGGACAGAGGAGGGTATGCTAACCAACCAGTTTGTGCGAATTCACCTACCCCTAATGAGATGTTGATTAACACAACACCCACTACGAAGAACCAGAAGCTCAGGGAGTTAAGGAATGGGAATGCAACGTCACGGGCACCAATTTGCAGAGGAACAACTAAGTTCATCAAACCAACAACAAATGGAGTTGCCATGAAGAAAATCATGATAACGCCGTGCGCTGTAAAGATTTGATCATAGTGGTGAGGATTTAAGAAACCTTCTTGACCCGCTGAAGCCAGCACTTGCTGACCACGCATCATGATAGCATCCGCGAATCCACGGAATAACATCACCATCGCAACGATGATGTACATAATACCAATTTTTTTGTGGTCAACAGAGGTTAACCACTCTTTCCACAGCCATTTCCACTTTCCGAAATAGGTGATCGCACCGACTAAGCCAAGTCCACCGAGGACAATGGCAATCAGTGTAACAACGATAATCGGTTCATGAAGTGGAACTGCGTCCAGTGTTAATTTTCCAAACATGCCCTTATTCCTCAGCGCCTGCATGAGCGTTATGGCTCATATGCATTGAATGACCTGTAGATTCTTGCGCTTGAGCTGTGTTGCCCATGTGCATAGAATGATTTGCTTCATTATTAGTATCTACAGGAGCGTGACCTTTATGGTGCTCATGACCAAACTTCATAATGATGTCTTCATAAAGTTTAGGTTTCACGCTAGAGAAGTAGGTAACAGGAACGTTCATGCTAGGTTTAGCAACTTCGTCGAATGCCTGCATCGTATCCATAGTTTTTGGTGATGCTTTTACTTTCTGTACCCACTCATCGAAGCCTTGGCGATCTGCTGTTGCAATAGCATTAAACTTCATATCTGAGAATCCGTGACCGCTATAGCTTGCTGAGAAGCCTTTATAGGTACCTGGTTCGTTAGCGATTAAGTGAAGTTTTGTCTGCATACCCGCCATCGCGTAGATCTGTCCACCTAAAGATGGGATGAAGAATGAGTTCATCACAGAATCAGACGTGATTTTGAAGTTTACAGGAACACCAGTAGGGAATGCGATTTCATTGACTGTAGCAATACCTTGATCTGGATAGATAAAAATCCATTTCCAGTCAGCTGAAATAACTTGAATGGTGACAGGTTCCTGATCACTAACTAATGGCTGATACGGGTCCAGCTCATGAGTCGTTTTCCAAGTGATAGCACCTAGAATAATGATAATAATGATAGGAACTGTCCAGCAGACTAACTCAATTTTGTTAGAGTGAGCCCAGTTAGGACGGTAGGTAGCTGACTTATTGGACTCACGATATTTTACAGCGAAGATAATCGCCATGAAAATAACAGGAATCACAACAAGAAGCATCAAACCAATTGCAATAAGAATCAGTTCTTTTTGTTTTACGCCAACGGCGCCTTTCGGATCCATCAACACCATATCACAACCGCCTAATAATAAGGCTGCTGCAACAAGTGAGATTGCTCCAATGCTTTTTTTGTAGTTCATAAGTCTCATCCACGACCCCAAATGACAAGAATCTAATTGTCGTTTCATCAGTGCGGGCATTTTACGGTAAGGTTGTGCGAGTGTAAATGATTGTAAGGTAAAGAAACGGAAATGTTAGCTCTTTATGTTAATATGATCACATGTAAAGCTTTTGCTTCTAAAAAGTTAAAATTGCTGCTAATTATAGGTATGTTTTGATAAAACAGTATGAATACTAAATTATCTTGGTAATTTTTCAAAGAAAAATATATACAAAATTGACAAAAAAATGTGGAAACTGCTTGGATTGTTAAGAGTTTGAGTGAGGGAAATTACTGATTATATTGCCGATAAAGTGAAATTGGCTACTTTACCGGCAAAATAATAAAGAAAAATTGTTACATTTTTGAAACTAAAGGAAATATGTTAAAAAAATAAACAATATTTCCTTAATCACTAGAAGTTATACTTTAATGTATAAATGATTGCATCTTGGTAGAAATCATCACCTAACTTATTGTCAGCATAACGATATTGAACACCCGCAGCTAAATTCGGCGTGGCGTTCCACCAGAAAGCTAATGCGCCGTTCACGCCATCACGCCCACCGTTGCCATAACGCTCATGACGTGCAAATTCCATTTCATGCCAGTTAGTGATCATGAAATCTTCTTGGAACATTTTGAAGTTATAACCAGCAACCCAACCAACTACATAGCCGTTATTACCGGAATAATAGGTTTGGTCAACATAGTGCAAAGCCACGAAAGGTTTGAACCACAGATCACCAATCGAGGTGTTATAACCAATACCATACAGTGTGTTGACTTCGTGGAAGTTGCCGCCGTGTTTGTCACCCGGTAAAGACCAAGTGCCATAAACGTGGCCGTATAAGTTGAATCCAGTATCTGCGATATAGACTCGAGCTGTTGTTTTCAGCGTATAACGCTGGTTTTTGCCTGGATCTTCATGCTGTTTATTTAATGGATTTTCAACATCAAAGAAGCCATATAATTCACCCCAATTGAAATTAGCGCCGCCTTCTAATTCGAAGTAAGCGAAATCTTCCTTATGGGTTGTATTTTTAGATTTATTTTCTGTATGACGGGACCAGTCGAGATAGTTCACGTTGATATCTGCGAAACCATTCTGATACCCAAGAAAATTTTCAGCATTCGCGGTTCCTGCCAATGATGCTAGAGCAGCAGCACAGAGTAGTGTTTTTTTCATAAGACATTATTTTCGTTTATGTATTAATAAAAATTAGTTGTTGCGCAAATTTTTAGCTTGTCAACTAACCATCCTCAAACATGTGAGATATTATGCTTTCAGTTTGTAATTAAAAAATCCATTTCATAGAATGAGTGATCAATATCACATTTACATCAATCTTTAAGCGATATTTGCAAGATAGATCTAATTTGCGAAAAAAGGAGAGATTCCCCAAATTAATTAGTTCAAATTGGGGAATCTTGAATTAGATAGAATGAAAGTTCTTCAAAAACATTATGATAGTTTATGTTCTATGGCTTTGCGGACAGCGAGGAAGTCAAGGGTTCCACCTACAATAAGGCTGATAGCGCCAATGGCTATACCTATGTTAAATATGAGATTCTGATAAGTCGGCAGCGCTAACCACAGGGATATATGGGAAGTAAACAAGTAAACTTTCACTCCTGCAAATGATGTGATTAGTAAACTAATCAACCAAACTGCCAGGATAGATGCTGCTGCCATTAGCGCATAAACCGCGATTTTATATTCTCGAGGAAAAAATTCTCTGCGCTGAAACTCTCCTGTATCTTGGGTGTATAACAACGACGTTCGGCAAGCGAGTAGTAATAAAACTCCCGGTACTGCAACACCGATGGAAATTAAGTAGAACATTGGCCAGCCATAGGTACTGACAAAAATACTTGCGACGGGACCGATATAGACACGGCCTACAGCGGATAATGCTGAAAGCAAGGCAAATTGGGTGGCCGATAAAGACTTATTACATAAGGTCATTAACAAGGCGACAAATGCCGCAGTTCCCATTCCTGAAAAGATATTTTCGAGGAATATAATGGATCCCATGCTGATAATATTTGGCGGTGTTACTGCAAGGAACCAGTAGCCAATATTTGAACCACCTTGGAGAACACCGAAGACGAATAATGCTTTAAATAGGCTCATATTTTTCATCAGATACCCCCCAAATAGGGCTCCGATGATTGTCGCCGCCATACCAACGGTTTTATTTACTGTACCCACCTCGCTTAAACTAAAGCCAAGAGCATTGAGTAAAAAGTTAGTATTTAGCGCCATAACGAAAGCATCACCCATCTTATAAAAGATGAGAAGCAACAAAATCAGCCATGCGTTATTTCGGCTAAAAAACTCGGCAAGTGGCTCATAAATAGCATCTTTTAACGAAGTTGGTGGGGCGGTATTTTCTTGAGGCTCTTTCGCGAAAAGTGTTGCGAATATCCCAATAAACATCAGAGCAGCCATGACTAAGTAAAGCTGTTGCCACGTTAAGAATTTATCAGCAAGCCAAAGAGCTAATCCCCCAGAAACCAGCATACTGATGCGATAGCCCATGACAGATGTTGCTGCACCAATACCTCGCTCTTCTGCGCTTAATAAATCTGTTTTATAGGCATCAAAGACAATATCTTGGGATGCGGAACAGAAGGCTACAGTGACTGCTAGCGCTGCTAACCACCAAAGATGTTCCGACGGGTTCATAAAACTCATGCCTGCAATGCTAATAACAAGCAAAATTTGCGTTGTTAACAACCACCCTCTGCGACGCCCTAAAAATGGAGGCGTATAGCGATCCATCATGGGGGACCATAGAAACTTTAAAACGTAGGCCTGACCGACGAGAGAAAAGAAACCGATGGTTTTAATGTCAATTTTTTCAACGGTTAACCAAGCTTGTAATGTTCCAGCGGTTAATGCCAAGGGCAACCCTGAGACGAATCCCAGTAAAATTAAGGTAACATTATTGGGCAGTGTAAAACGTGGCATTATTCCCTCATCGCCTGATGCTGATGTATTACGTTGCGCGAAGAATGGCGCAGTAGAAAGATAGAACAACCCAAGCTATTAGTATTAAAAAATAACTTGGGTTAGTAGGAGAAAGCAGACCGTTTTTTGCTAACCTCCGATGAACCAGAATGATACTAGTATGAAATCATTCTTAATGCGCGATTAATATCGTGAATTTTGTCTGATAAAATCGGCTAGTTCTTGGTCTTTCGCCATATCTGAAATTAAATCACTTAAAGCAAGGTTAATCGCTGCAGCAATTTTTTCATTGGTTGCGCCTAATGCTCCTTGGGTATTGTAATTACGGCTATAAGTCCGGCTTTTTGTTGAGCCGTTTGGCGCGGTAGCATTAACGACAACGCTGGAATTAACCGTAATATTATGGCGTAAACTTCCTTCGCTCACTTGTGTGCTCAATTTGTTTAATTGAACCACTAAGTTGATATTGGCAGGAGAAGTCACCATGAAACCACGAGCAGCCATCTGCTTTTCTACGGCTTCTTGCATTAGGTAACGCGGATCGCGAGAGGGATTAAGCACCTCTAAAGTACCGTTTCGATTAATTTCAGCCAATGAGCGATTTGTACGGTTATCAACGCTACTCACGCTAATTGAAGTCGCATTGAGTGTCGGGTTCTTGGCTGGTAATGCAATCTTAGGTTCGAGGGATAGCGTATTAGACGGTGCAGTACAGCCCGCTAATAGAAATAACGCAAAAAGTGGAAAACACAGTTTTCTTAACATAATTCTTCCCAGTTCATCTTTCCTAATTGAAAATGTTCCGTTATGGTTCGGGGTGCAACAACTCACACTATTAGACAACAGTTTGAGAAAAAATTCGCATAAATGTGCAGTCGATAAACATTTTGTATTCCCAGACCATAGTTTCAACAATGTAGATGCTATTATCCGCTATTTCTATAATAAGAAGATAGTTGCCAGCAGCGTGATTGGGTGATTTTTTTTCAAATGAGCTTTAGCATTCTTTAATTAATTTAGGAGTCTCGATGGACGCCAATATGCCACAAACTATGCAGTCTCGCGTGAGTGAAAAGCTACAGTCTGCCTTTGAACCTGAACACATGGAGGTGATTAATGAAAGTCACCAACATAATGTGTTACCTGGTTCAGAGAGCCATTTTAAAGTGGTTTTAGTCAGTGATAAATTTGAAAACAAACGTATGATTGGTCGTCACCGTGAAATTTATGCTATTTTGGCTGACGAGCTTGCAGGTGGGATCCATGCTTTAGCCTTACACACTTATACTCCGAAAGAGTGGGATGAATTAGCGAGTACAGCGCTAAAATCACCCGCTTGTCGTGGTGTTGGTGGTGTGAATCGCTAATCAAACGTCTTGATGGCACATGAATACCAATAGTGTGTTTATTGAGTGGCTGTAAGTGAGTGTTTTTTCCTCAATTCGAGAGAGAAAAATGAATTTTTAGTCAGAAAAGTCACAAATAAAGAGGAATGATCGCTTCTTTTATCGGCTTTTCTCGACTCAGGGCGCATGCATCGGTATAATGCTGCGTCTAATTTTCAGTAAGGTTTCGGGACGCTTCTGATATCAGGGATGACCGTTATGAAAGTAACGCCCCCGGTTCTGGAAGGGAGATTGCCATTATGATTTAATGGCATAACTCTGGAGTAGACCGATCACTAAGATTTATTTTGAGGTAAGAAGATGCAAGTTTCTGTTGAAACGACTCAAGGCCTTGGGCGTCGTGTAACAATCACCGTTCCTGCCACTGATATTGAAAAAGCGCTGAATAGCGAGCTGGTTAACGTTGCTAAAAAAGTCCGTGTTGATGGCTTCCGTAAAGGGAAAGTACCAATGCATATCGTTAAACAACGTTACGGTGCGTCTGTAATGCAAGACGTTCTGGGCGATGTTATGCAACGTAACTTTATCAATGCAATCATTGAACAAAAAATCAACCCAGCTGGTGCGCCAAGCTACAAGCCAGAAATGTTCGAAGACGGTAAAGACTTCGTTTACGCGGTTGAGTTCGAAGTGTACCCAGAAATCGAATTAAAAGGTTTTGAAACTATCGAAGTTGAAAAACCAGTAGTAACCGTGAAAGACGAAGACCTCAACGACATGCTGGAAACTCTGCGCAAGCAACAAGCACAGTGGAAAGAAGTTGAAGATGCAGCGGCTGCTGATTCACGTATCACTATTAACTTCACAGGTTCTATCGACGGTGAAGAGTTTGAAGGTGGTAAAGCTGAAGACTTCGCACTGGTTATGGGCGAAGGTCGTATGATCCCAGGCTTCGAAGAAGGCGTTGTTGGTCATAAAGCGGGTGAAGAATTCGATATCGAAGTTAACTTCCCAGAAGATTACCATGCAGAAAACCTGAAAGGTAAAGCGGCTAAGTTTGCTATCGTTCTGAAGAAAGTTGAACAACGTGAACTGCCAGAATTTACTGAAGAATTCGTTAAGCGTTTCGGTATCGCTGACGGTTCAGTAGACGGTCTGCGTGCAGAAGTTCGTAAAAACATGGAACGTGAGCTGAAAAATGCAGTTCGTAACCGTGTTAAAGCGCAAGTTCTGGAAGGTCTGGTTAACGCTAACGAAATCGAAGTCCCAGCAGCAGTTGTTGATGGTGAAATCGATGTTCTGCGTCGTCAAGCTGCACAGCGTTTTGGTGGCAACGAAAAACAAGCGATGGAATTACCACGTGAACTGTTCGAAGAACAAGCTAAACGTCGCGTAATTGTTGGCCTGCTGTTAGGCGAAGTTATCCGCACTAACGAGCTGAAAGCTGACGAAGATCGTGTTAAAGCACTGATCGAAGACATGGCTTCTGCTTACGAAGATCCATCAGAAGTTATCGAATACTACAGCAAAAATGAAGAGCTGATGAACAGTGTTCGTAACTTAGCGTTAGAAGAGCAAGCGGTAGAAACTATTCTGGCAGCGGCTAAAGTAACTGAAAAAGAAACTAATTTCACTGAGCTGATGAACCAAGTTCAAGCTGGTTAATTTTTCTTTTTAGCAATACTCTTCTTTTTAGAAGTACAAAGCAAAACCCGTGGTGTTTCACTGCGGGTTTTTTGTCAATTAGCGTCGTAATATTTAGACTTTGTGCAAATCATCTTGAAAATTACATTTAAATCCTAATTATAATAAGAGTCATCAAGATATCGTTCGCTAGATGATGTTGGGATTTTAGTGTGGAACACATTTTTCGACAGTATAAAACCGTGTAACTAGATAGACTTGTGTTAAACTCTTTAACAGAGCGTCTTGCCTACCGCAGTGTTTTCAACTGTATTCTGGCTTAATTCTTTAGCTACTTTTTAACCAAGATTTAAAAAAGTAACTAAAATAATGAAGTAAGCGAAGAGCGTAAGCAGGCAGACACAACTAACTTCGAAAGAGTGTTTTTTTAGAAATATTGTTTTTTAGAAATATTGTTTGTAGCACGAGCCCTGCCCAAAATGGCGGACAGACAGCAAATTAGGCGCAAGCACCAGAAAGTTTTTAATAGGAGATTTCGATGTCACATTTTGGCGGTCAGGAGCAGTTAGCATCCCAAATGGCACTTGTGCCAATGGTTATCGAGCAAACCTCTCGAGGTGAGCGCTCATATGATATTTATTCACGTCTCTTAAAAGAACGTATTATATTCTTAACCGGTCAGGTAGAAGATCATATGGCGAACTTAATTGTCGCTCAAATGCTATTTCTTGAAGCAGAAAACCCAGAAAAAGATATCCAACTTTATATCAACTCACCGGGCGGCGTGATCACTGCAGGGATGTCAATCTACGACACTATGCAGTTTATTAAACCTGATGTGAGCACTATCTGTATGGGACAAGCGTGCTCAATGGGTGCGTTTTTATTAACCGCAGGTACAAAAGGTAAACGTTTCTGCTTACCAAACTCTCGCGTCATGATCCACCAACCATTAGGTGGCTATCAAGGACAAGCGACAGACATTGAAATTCACGCTCAAGAAATCTTGAAAGTGAAATCGCGCATGAATGAATTGATGGCCCAACATACTGGGAAATCCATCGAAGAAATTAGTCGCGACACAGAGCGTGACCGTTTCTTATCAGCAAATGAAGCTAAAGAATATGGTCTGGTTGATCATATTTATACCAGCCGTTAATTTGCGAATATTTTGATATAATTAGTTTATATCCTAAGGTTTTTGAAAATTTGTTGCCTTGTTTTACTACGAAAGTTAGATAAAACAAGGCATTATAAATATAAGTGAGGTCTACTGATGACAGATAAACGCAAAGAGGGAGCAGGTAAATTACTGTACTGTTCTTTCTGCGGAAAAAGTCAGCATGAAGTGCGTAAGCTGATTGCCGGTCCGTCAGTCTATATTTGTGATGAATGCGTGGATTTATGCCTCGACATCATCCGTGAAGAGATCAAAGAACTGGCTCCGCATCGCGAGCGTAGTGAATTGCCAACTCCCCACGAAATCAGACAGCATCTTGACGACTACGTTATTGGTCAAGAAAAAGCGAAAAAAGTGTTAGCGGTTGCTGTTTATAACCACTACAAACGTCTACGTAATGGCGATAAAACCAGCGATGGTGTTGAATTAGGTAAAAGTAACATTCTGCTCATTGGCCCGACGGGTAGTGGTAAAACGTTACTAGCAGAAACGTTAGCTCGCTATTTAGATGTGCCATTCACTATGGCGGATGCGACTACATTAACTGAAGCCGGTTACGTGGGTGAAGATGTTGAAAATATCATCCAGAAGCTGCTACAAAAATGCGACTATGATGTTGAGAAAGCTCAACGTGGTATCGTCTATATCGATGAAATTGATAAAATTTCTCGTAAATCCGATAACCCATCCATCACGCGTGACGTATCAGGTGAAGGGGTGCAGCAAGCATTACTGAAACTGATTGAAGGCACCGTAGCTGCGGTTCCGCCACAAGGCGGTCGTAAGCATCCACAACAAGAATTTTTACAGGTTGATACCTCGAAAATTCTGTTTATCTGTGGTGGTGCATTTGCAGGGTTGGATAAAGTTATTGGCCAGCGTCTAAATACTCGTTCAGGTATTGGCTTTGCGGCGCAAGTTAAAGGTGAATCTGAGAAGGCAACAGAAGGTGAGTTACTCACTCAAGCGGAGCCTGAAGATCTCATTAAATTTGGTTTGATCCCTGAATTTATCGGTCGTCTGCCAGTTGTTGCCACATTGACTGAACTGAGTGAAGAAGCACTGATTCAGATCTTAAAAGAGCCGAAAAACGCATTGACTAAACAGTATCAAGCGCTGTTTAACCTTGAAGGCACTGAATTAGAGTTTCGTGAAGAAGCATTAACGGCGATAGCGAAAAAAGCGATGGCGCGTAAAACCGGTGCTCGTGGCTTACGTTCGATCGTCGAAGCTGCTCTACTTAATACCATGTACGATCTACCTTCAATGAGTGATGTTGAAAAAGTGGTTGTAGATGAAAATGTGATTAATGAACAGTCAGAACCGCTGTTAATCTACAGCAAACCAGATGCTCAAGCCTCTGGCGATAATTAATTTCTTGTCTGTGTTCAAGAAGTAATCAAATAAAATGAGGGGTAACCCTCATTTTGTTTTTTATGCTTAACTAACCATTGAATGCTAAAATCTTGTCCCCATATAGTTTATATTCTTAGTTGTGGTTTCCTTATTTTGAAAGAACGCTGTTTATATCGCAGTGTTTTACAAGAATTTTTTCTGTTATAAGCAGAAACCCTTAACTGGCGTGTGCTAAACGAAGAGAGAGCTTTATGAATCCAGAGCGTTCCGAACGCATTGAAATACCAGTATTGCCTCTGCGTGATGTAGTGGTGTACCCACATATGGTGATCCCACTGTTTGTTGGACGTGAAAAATCCATTCACAGTCTGGAAGCAGCAATGGATCATGATAAGCAAGTGATGCTGGTTGCGCAAAAAGAAGCCTCAACCGATGAACCTGGGGTGAATGATCTATTTACTGTTGGGACAATTGCATCTGTGATCCAGATGCTGAAACTACCTGACGGTACCGTTAAAGTGCTAGTTGAAGGATTACGTCGTGCTCGTATTACTAGCCTGACTGATAACGGCGAGTATTTCTTAGCACAAGCTGAATACCTAGCGAATGATGGTGCGAAAGCGGCTATCTACGATGACGCATCAAAAGTGCCTAGTACTGCGGAATTGGTTGACGAAAAAGAGCAAGAAGTATTATATCGCACGATTGTTAGCCAGTTCGAAAGCTACATCAAACTGAACAAAAAAATTCCACCTGAAGTTCTGACTTCACTGCATGCAATTGAGCAAGACCAGCTAGATAAACTGGCTGATACGATTGCTTCACATATGCCGTTAAAACTGGCAGACAAACAGCGCGTTTTAGAAATGGCAAACATTGCTGAGCGTGTTGAGTTCCTGATGGCAATGATGGAATCAGAAACTGAGTTACTGCAAGTTGAAAAACGCATTCGTAACCGCGTGAAAAAACAGATGGAAAAAAGCCAGCGCGAGTACTATTTGAATGAGCAAATGAAAGCGATTCAAAAAGAACTTGGCGAAATGGATGATGCTCCAGATGAAAACGAATCGCTGAAACGTAAAATCGAAGAAGCGAAAATGCCAAAAGAGGCACAAGAAAAAGCCGAAGCTGAATTGCAGAAGCTGAAAATGATGTCTCCAATGTCAGCTGAAGCGACTGTGGTTCGTAGCTACATTGACTGGATGGTTCAGGTTCCGTGGCATAAGCGCAGCAAAGTCAAAAAAGATTTAGTGAAAGCGCAAGAAGTGCTCGACACAGACCACTATGGCTTAGAGCGTGTTAAAGACCGTATCCTTGAATACCTCGCAGTTCAAAGCCGTGTTAGTAAAATCAAAGGGCCAATCTTATGCTTAGTCGGGCCTCCAGGGGTTGGTAAAACGTCTCTGGGACAATCTATCGCGAAAGCGACAGGGCGTGAATATACCCGTATGGCTCTAGGTGGGGTTCGTGACGAAGCAGAAATCCGTGGTCACCGCCGCACTTATATTGGTTCAATGCCGGGTAAACTTATCCAGAAAATGGCGAAAGTTGGGGTTAAAAACCCACTGTTTTTACTGGATGAAATCGACAAAATGTCTTCAGACATGCGTGGGGATCCTGCATCAGCACTGTTAGAAGTGTTAGATCCAGAGCAAAACGTTGCATTCAACGACCATTATTTGGAAGTTGATTATGACTTGTCTGACGTGATGTTTGTGGCAACATCGAACTCGATGAATATCCCGGCACCATTATTAGACCGTATGGAAGTGATCCGTCTGTCTGGTTATACCGAAGACGAAAAACTGAATATTGCTAAGAGACATTTATTATCTAAGCAAATCGAGCGTAATGCCTTGAAAAAAGGTGAATTATCTATCGATGATGGCGCAATTATGAGCATCATTCGTTACTACACTCGTGAAGCTGGCGTGCGTGGATTAGAACGTGAAATTTCTAAACTGTGCCGTAAAGCGGTGAAAGCGCTGCTGATGGATAAAAAACTGAAGCATATTGAGATCACTGCGGATAATCTGAAAGATTACTTGGGTGTTCGTCGCTTTGACTACGGTCATGCTGATACCGAAAACCGTGTAGGGCAAGTGACTGGCTTAGCATGGACAGAAGTGGGCGGTGATTTACTGACCATCGAAACTGCCTGTGTACCGGGTAAAGGTAAGTTAACTTACACCGGTTCTCTGGGTGAAGTGATGCAAGAGTCAATTCAAACAGCATTGACTGTGGTACGCGCTCGTGCAGAAAAACTGGGTATCAACGGCGATTTCTATGAAAAACGTGATATTCATGTTCACGTACCAGAAGGCGCAACACCGAAAGATGGTCCAAGTGCGGGTATCGCAATGTCAACGGCACTGGTTTCTTGCTTAACAGGTAACCCTGTAAAAGCGGATGTGGCGATGACTGGTGAAATTACGTTACGCGGCTTAGTATTACCAATTGGCGGGCTGAAAGAAAAATTACTGGCAGCTCATCGTGGTGGTATTAAAACGGTTCTTATCCCTGATGATAACAAACGTGATTTAGAAGAAATCCCTCAGAATGTGATTGCCGATTTGCAAATCCATCCTGTTAAGACAATTGAAGAAGTCCTCTCACTAGCATTAGTCAATCCTCCTTTTGGGGCTGAAGTGGTCCAAAAGAAAGCTAAAAGAGTGAGCTGAATCAAGAAGTTTGTATAAAATTAAGGCTGACAGCTAATTTAGGGCTTGTCAGCCTTTTTTTTCGTCGTTACTTTAGCGAAGATTCTGATAATGGTTAGCGTGCTATCTGTTTTCTTGCCATTAATATTCAGGATTGATATAACGGCTGCATCATTAATTAACTATACTTAGTAATGTTAACTATACTGTAGTTGGTTAATTAACCGATAAAGTCAAAACTAATATGGGGATGATAATAGTGAATAAGTCTCAACTGATTGAAAAAATCGCTGCAGAAGCGAATATTTCTAAAGCCGCAGCAGGTCGCGTAGTCGACGCTTTCGTTGCTTCTGTAACGAAGTCTCTGAGCAAAGGTGATGATGTTACTTTAGTTGGTTTTGGTACTTTTAATGTACGTCAACGCGCAGCACGTACAGGTCGTAACCCGCAGACAGGTAAAGAAATTAAAATCGCTGCGGCAAAAGTTCCTGCATTCCGTGCAGGCAAAGGTCTTAAAGACGCTGTTAACGGTTAATTGAGTTTAGTTTCGTCTTTCACGCATTTTTGCGAAAACTCAAACTGACGTAATGTCTTTAATCAGCTAATATATAAGCGCGCCATGGAAATGGTGCGCTTTTTTTTCTATCTGAGTTAAAATTAGCGTAATATTAAGAAATTCAACAAAGCAAAGCGGAGTTAAGCCTTTTTATGATGGAAGATCTACGCACGAAGGCGAACAGTCCTTTTATTAAAGTGTTGTTAGCTATTATTATCTTGTCATTCGTGCTGACAGGTGTTGCTGGCTATGTGATTGGTGGCTCAAGTAATAATGCTGCTGAAGTCAATGGACAGCCAATAAGCAAGGAACAATTACAGCAAGCTTTCCAGCAAGAGCGCCAGTCATTACAAGAATACTTAGGAGATAAATTCTCTGAAGTTGCAAGTAATGACAACTACATGAAAGAGCTGCGTACCCAAGCTTTGAATAACTTAATCAATAATCAATTGATTAACCAATATGCTAATGAATTACAACTCTCTGCTAGCGACCAACAAATTGAGCAAGCTATTTTTGCTATGCAAGTTTTCCAAACGAATGGGAATTTTGATAGTGAGAAATACCGCGAAATTTTAAAACGTTACAATATTAATGCAGATGATTTTGCGGCACAAATTCGCCAAGATTTAGTTCGCGCGCAATTAGGTAAATCGTTCACCGGAACAGAATTTGCTCTGCCTTCAGAAGTAAAAGCGTATGCAGAATTGTTTATGCAAGAGCGTGAAGTTCGTACAGCAAGCTTGTCGTTAGCTGCGCTAGAAGCTAAACAAACTGTTTCTGAAGATGAATTAAAAGCGTATTACGCAGCAAATCAAAACAGTTTCATTTCTCCTGAACAAGTTCAAGTAAGCTATGTAGAAATGGATGCGGCATCTATGCCAAAAGCATCTGTGACGGCTGAAGAAGTGAAAGCTTACTATGATGAAAATCTGAAGAATTTCACTAAAGCGGAACAAAAGCTATATAGCATGATTCAAGTGGCATCAGAAAAAGATGCGCAAGCTTTAGAAGCCGAGCTGAAAGGCGGCGCTGATTTCGCAACGTTAGCTACTGAAAAATCCACAGATAAATTCAGTGCAGGCAACAAAGGCGTGATTGGCTGGATGGAAGCAACGTCGACACCAAGCGAAATCATCAGTGCGAATTTAACCGAGAAAGGTCAAATTTCTGCACCGATCAAAGTCCAAGATAATTATGTCTTATTCCGTTTGGATGATGTTAAGCCAGAAGCGATTAAGCCTTTTGATGACGTTAAATCAAGTATTGAAACTAGCTTAGTTCAAGATAAAAGCGTCAAACAATTTTACGATTTACAACAGAAAGTGAGTGAAGCTGCGACTAATGATAATGAATCATTAGCATCAGTTGAAAGCATTTCTGGCTTGAAAGTGGCGACTACGGACTGGTTCGATCGTCAAAACCCACCGGCACAACTGAATTTCCCGAAAGTCATTAATGAAGTTTTCAGCGACCGTTTAGTCGATAAAAAAGGCACAACAGGTATCAACTCTGACGTAATCAACGTTGAAGGGGACCGTGCGTTTGTCCTGCGTGTGACTGACTATAAAGCGGAATCAACAGAGCCATTCGAAACAGTAAAAGCGGATATTGAAGCATTAGTTAAGCGTCAGAAAGCATCTGCTCAATTAAAAGCGAATGGTGAGAAATTACTGGCAGAGTTACAAGCGGGCAAAGGTGATGAAGCATTAAAAGCTGCAGACACCCAATTTGGCGCTGTTCAAACAGTTTCATTCCTTGCACCTGCAACGGATGTGACTGGCGTTGCGATGAAAATGACACCGCCAACTGACGGTAAGCCAACTTATGCAATCGCTTATGATCAAAAAGATAATCTGCTAATTGTTCAATTAGATAAAGTGACTTTAGGTCAGCCAACAGCTGATGAACTGACTCAGTTATCTAACGAGTATCGTGGCGCAATGAGCTCAGCGGTGAATGAAGCGTTAATGCTGAATTTACGCGCGAATGCAAAAATTGAAGTGCAAAGCTTAGAATAAGTTATTTGCATGGAATAATTGCGAAGCGCTTCGCAACTAAAATTGTAATCTCTGTAATAGAAGGCCACCCATTGGGTGGCCTTTCGCATTGTATAAACCAAAGAAAAGTGTTTGGAAAAGTTCTCTGGCATTGTGATGTCTCAACACACATAGGAGAACAATGATGAAATGGAATAAAAGCATTAAACAAGGATTAGGGACAGCGTTAATGGTGGCAATGTTATGCCCTTTATCTGTATTTGCAGCAGTCAAGAAAGCAGAAACTGAAAAACCGGTAGCAGCGATAGTACAGCCTCAAAAGAGTGATGAAATAAAAAACGTGGCGAGTTTAGCTTCCCCAGACCAAGTGAACATTAATCAAGCCACTGCAGAAGAGTTAGCGAGGAAACTCAATGGAATTGGTAAGCAGAAAGCTCAGGCTATAGTGGAATACCGAGAAAAATACGGCGCTTTTAATACGGTTGAAAACATCCTTGAAGTGCAGGGAATTGGACCTGCATTTTTAGAGAAAAATCGTAATAAACTTGTCCTATAAGCAAAATAGCCCACTTTCAACGTGGGCTATTTTTTAGGAAATAGAAAGTCGTGTTATGAGATTAAAAATAAATTATGGGTAATATTTATGCTATTAAATTTAATTTAAAGCACGAATATGAGAGCTAAGTCTGATTAGTGATATTTTTTCAGCAGCCCTTTCAAATATTTGTTACTTTTATGTTATCAAATAATTCAGCTGGTCGGAGTAGTTATGGCAATACACATAAAAGTGCTCGGTTATCACATTGATGTCTTTCAGCATGTCAATAATGCTCGGTACTTGGAGTTCTATGAAGCGGATAGATGGGATTGGATGGGCAAAGCTAATCTTATCGAATGGGCTATCCAGCATAGAATAGTTATGGCGGCCGTGAATATTAATGTTAACTATTTCCAAGCCGTTGGATTGGGCGATGAGCTAACCGTCATTTCACGAATGGATAAAATCGGAGTGAAGAGTGCTGTTTGTTACCAACAAATTATTCGCCATCGTAATGGGGTTGATGAAGTGGTATCCGATGCGTACATCACGTTTGTTTTCATTGATGGTAAAGTTAATAAAGCCATGGTGATCGAGGATGAACTCCGAGAAAAAATTGAGTCACTGAACAATAAAACAGATGCTTTTATCGAAGTATAGGCAAATTGAAGTATAGAAAAACTAGAAGGATAGCCAACCAGAAAACACTGACTAGGGTTGGCTTCTAGAATTACTTCGTTGCGCTCAATTGTTTGAGTAATGAATCCATAACGGCTTGTTTATTATTAAGATAATAATTCAAGCCTTTGCTGCGTAAATGGCAGGCAGCACATTCGGAACAGCCATCACCAGGAATACCATTGTAGCAAGTGAGAGTTTGAGTGCGGATAGTCTCCAGATGACCATAATAGTCAGCAAGAGCCCAGGTTTGCGCTTTGTCTAACCACATAAGTGGTGTTTCGAAACGAATGTCTTTTGCTAGGCCTAGACTAACGGCATGATTGAGCGCTTTGACAAACTCGTCACGGCAGTCGGGATAACCTGAAAAGTCAGTTTCACAGACACCAGTGATTACGGCTTCCGCTTTAACTTGGTAGGCATAGATAGCGGCGAGTGTTAGGAATAGAATGTTACGTCCGGGTACAAATGTGCTTGGTAACCCGCTGGCTTCACTCTCTTCATAGTCAGGAACCGGAATATTATCACGGGTTAAGCTACTAACCGCTAGCTCATTAAGCAGAGTGACATTGAGAACTTTATGCGCTTTTGCGCCTAATTGTAAGCTGAGCTTTTGTGCAATATCGATTTCTAAGCGGTGGCGCTGACCATAATCAAAGGTGACACAATGAACCTCATCATAATGTTTGAGTGCCTGAATTAGGCAGGTTGTTGAGTCTTGCCCTCCGCTGAAGACAACAACAGCACGTTTCATGAGTCTCTCCTAAGATTAAATAATGAGGATATTAATTTAGCCCTATGTTAACGAGCCAAGAGGAGAATGAACAGTCTGTTTTTGTACCTTCAACCTCTAACTTAAGCAATTTATGCTATGTTTCGGTTATTTATGCAAAGTTATTCTACAATACTAGCAATTCGTAACAGCTTTATTATTTCATCATGATAGAATTTTGCTGATAATAGGATTCGCTCAGGGGCTAAACATGCTGGATAAAATAGATAAAAAACTACTTTGCTTATTACAAAATGACAGCAGCCTATCATTAAACTCATTAGCCGAAGCCGTCAACTTAACCTCGACACCGTGCTGGAAGCGACTTAAGCGGTTAGAAGACGAAGGATATATTCGAGGACGTGTCACGCTATTAGACGGTGAAAAGCTGGGGTTGGGGCTGACGGTGATTGTCATGATTAAAACCCAACAACATAATAGCGAATGGTATGCGCAATTTGTTTCATTTGTAGAAAAATTACCAGAAGTTTTAGTGTTTTATCGCATGGCCGGTGAGTATGACTATCTGATGCAAGTCGAAGTTCATGATATGAAATCCTATGATCTATTTTATAAGAAACTGGTCAATGGCGTTCATGGCTTAATTGATGTAACCTCCAGTTTTGCAATGGAAAAAATCAAATACACAACCGTGTTGCCCATCCCTGACTAATCAAAAAGTCATCTATTAGCGGAAGAGTGCAAAGTTCGTAATAATAAAGCAAGCAGTCACTAACATCATTCAAGGCAGTAATACGTGCGATTATTTTCACAATTACGTTGGTATTTTATAAGCGAATGGCGTCGCTATGCTGGCGCGATTTGTTTTCTTGTGGTCATTGCTATTCTACAAATGATCCCACCGCGCTTTGTTGGTGTGATAGTGGATGGTATTAGCAAAGGGTCGATGACGAATCAACAGCTTTTGGCATACGTATTATCCATGCTCGGAATTGCTTTAACCGTTTATGGGTTGCGTTACGTTTGGCGTTTATGGCTATTTGGCGCTTCCTACAAATTGGCTGTCCGATTAAGACAACAAATTTATCAGCAGCTTAGCTTACAAAATCAGCCATTTTATTTGAAATATCGCACGGGAGATCTCATCGCGCGTACCACAAATGATGTGGATCGCGTGGTATTTGCTGCAGGTGAAGGCGTCTTAACTCTCGTTGACTCCTTGGTGATGGGATGTGCGGTCCTTATCATGATGAGCATAGAAATAAGTTGGCAGCTCACACTCCTTGCATTGATTCCGATGCCCATTATGGCACTGGTTATTAAGCGTTATGGGGATCAGCTTCATCATCGTTTTAAACATGCACAAGGTGCTTTTTCATCGTTAAATAACCATGCGCAAGAGAGTTTAACCAGTATCCGGATGATCAAAGCATTCGGTCTTGAAAACCATCAATCCAATCAATTTGAGCAAGTTGCCACTGAAGCTGGGCGAAGAAATATGCATGTCGCGAAGATTGATGCTCGTTTCGACCCAACCATTTTTATGGCGATTGGAATGGCAAACTTATTAGCCATCGCGGGTGGAAGCTGGATGGTATTGAATGACACATTAACCCTCGGTGAGCTTACCAGCTTTGTGATGTATTTAGGGCTGATGATCTGGCCGATGCTTGCTCTTGCATGGATGTTTAACATTGTTGAACGAGGAAGTGCAGCGTATAGCCGGATTTTAAGCTTATTAGACGAGCCATTAGTGATTAAGGATGGTAGTCAAAGCTTGCTTGCAGAAAAAGGCGAGTTAAACGTCAATATCAGAACATTTTCGTATCCTGAAACCCAGCGCCATGCTTTGCATGATATCCAGTTCAACGTAAAACCAGGGGGATTCCTTGGGTTATGTGGGCCAACGGGGGCGGGAAAATCGACATTACTTACTGTATTACAACGCCATTTTGATGTGAATGACGGTGAGATTATTTATCAGAATAAATTACTGACAGATATTCGACTCGATGAGTGGCGGGCAAGGTTATCAATAGTGAATCAATCTCCATTCCTATTTTCTGATTCGGTCGCAAACAACATCGCTCTTGGGCGGCCTAATGCAACAATGGAACAAATAGAAGAAGCGGCTCGAGTGGCTTGTGTGCATGAAGATATTTTACGTCTACCAGAAGGGTATCAAACCCAGGTGGGAGAGCGTGGCGTTATGCTTTCAGGGGGGCAAAAACAGCGGATTTCCATAGCCCGTGCAATTTTACAAAATGCAGAAATTCTTATTTTAGATGATGCGCTATCTGCGGTTGATGGGCAGACAGAGCACACCATTTTGCAGAATTTGAGTCGTTGGAGGCAGGGGAGAACGTTGATCATTAGCGCACATCGACTATCGGCTTTGGTGGATGCTGATAATATTCTTGTATTATGCCATGGTGGCATAGTTGCCAAAGGCACTCATAAAGTACTTTCCCAGCAATCTGGTTGGTACAGCGATATGTATCATTATCAGCAAATCGAAGCTGCTTTGGACGGTGATCTATGAGCCAGAGAAAGCCGCTTTGGCCAGCATTAAAACGCTTATTATCTTACGGTAAACCTTACCGCGGTACCATGGGGGTAGCGATTGCTATGCTATGGTTGGCTGCTGCCGCAGAAGTTAGTGGACCCTTACTGATTAGCTACTTTATTGACAATATGGTGGCGAAAAAACAGATCATTATGCCGCTAACGCTGTATATGGTGATTGGATTTATTGCCTTGCAAATCATTGCTGCACTTCTTCATTACCATCAAAAAATTCTGTTTAATCAAGCTTCAGTTGGCGTGGTGCAAAATCTACGGACCGATGTGATGAATGCGGCTCTGCGCCAGCCATTAAGTGCTTTTGATAAGCAACCCGTGGGGCAGATTATTTCTCGTGTCACCAACGACACTGAGGTGATCAAAGATCTGTTTGTTATGGTTGTACCAACGGTCTTTCGCAGTTTGGCATTAATTTGTGCCATGTTAGTCGCCATGTTTTCTTTAGAGTGGCGAATGGCATCCATTGCGGTACTCATTTTCCCTGCGGTTCTGGTTGTAATGTTGGTTTATCAGCGACTTAGTACGCCAATTGTGCGCCGTGTTAGGACATACCTTGCAGATATTAATAATGGTTTCAATGAAGTCATTAATGGTATGACGGTTATCCAGCAATTTTTACAGCAAGCCAGATTTGGCAAAAAAATGTTGGAAGCAAGTGAAAATCACTATCATTCCCGAATGAAAGCATTGAAGTTAGATGGATTATTGCTCAGGCCATTACTGAGTTTGTTTTCTGCTTGTGTGCTATGTGGGCTATTGTTGCTATTTGGATTTGACGGCACCAGTACTGTCGGTGTCGGGGTTCTGTATGTTTTCATTAATTATTTAGGTCGTTTAAACGAACCGTTAATTGAGCTGACATCTCAGCAATCCATGTTGCAACAAGCGGTTGTATCCGGTGAACGTGTTTTTGAGTTGATGGATAGTCCACAGCAAGGCTATGGCGAAAATGTTGCACCATTACAGGGTGGATCAATTGAGATAAAACACCTCTCTTTTGCTTATCGAGATGATAAAAAAGTCCTCGATGACATTAATTTATCTGTCCCAGAACACCATTTTGTGGCACTCGTTGGGCACACGGGAAGTGGAAAAAGTACCATTGCAAACTTAATCATGGGGTATTACCCATGGCAGGAAGGGGAAATTTTACTGGATGGACGAGATTTAAATTCACTTTCCCATCAAGTATTACGAAATGGTATTGCTATGGTGCAGCAGGACCCAGTAGTACTCGCGGCTTCATTTTTTGATAACGTGGCTCTAGGGCGCGATGTTTCCCAAGAAAAAGTGTGGGAAGTCCTTGAAACTGTACAATTAGCTCAGCATGTCCGTGAATTGCCTGATGGATTGGATTCGTTGTTAGGTGAGCAAGGAAATACGTTATCCGTTGGGCAACGACAGTTATTAGCGATGGCGCGAGTACTCGTCGTAACACCGAAAATTCTGATATTGGATGAAGCGACCGCGAATATAGACTCTGGTACTGAGCAGGCAATTCAAAAGGCGCTACGTGTTATTCGTCGAAACACTACGCTGGTGGTGATAGCTCATCGCTTATCGACGATTGTGGATGCTGACCAAGTTGTTGTTCTTCATCGAGGAATGATCGTTGAGCAAGGAAATCATGCTGAGCTTCTCCAGCAGGAAGGCCGCTATTACCAAATGTATCAATTACAACAAGTGGGCGAGTCGCTGAACTCTCGTGATGAAGCGGCTGCGGAAGCATTATTAGTTTAGTTAGTACTCACTGACTAGTCTGTATGGAATTGATAAGGTTACCAAATAAGAAAAGCCTCACAATTAGGAGTTCCTATCTAGTTGAGGCTTTTCTTGTTTTAAAGTAAGTAATGACTTACTTTTTTCGGGCTGATATACATCGGGAAATTATCGAGGTTTTCTCTTACGAATGACCCCTTCTTGTACCGTAGTTGCCACTAAATCCCCTTGTTGATTATAAATTTGCCCTTTAACAAAGCCACGCCCACCAGAAGCAGAAGGGCTCTCAATAGCATACAGTAACCATTCATCAATACGATAAGGGCGATGGAACCACATTGAGTGGTCAATAGTTGCCACTTGTAAGTCGCGTTCCATAAAGCCGCGACCATGAGGCTGTAATGCAGTGGGAAGGAAATTGTAATCCGATGCGTAGCCTAGCAAGTAGTCATGTAACTCTGGTGTATTGGGAAGCTCTCCTTTCGCTTTAAACCAAATATAGCGAAATGGTTCTTGAGGAGCGCTATCAAATGGGCTGTAGAATTGAATCGGGCGAAACTCGAAAGGATTAGGGCGCAGCGCATATTTTTTGACAGCATCGGGAAGCTGGTCTGCGAAGCGTTGAATGATTTCATCCTGTGAAATCAATTGCTCTGGCGCGGGGACATCGGGCATTAAATTTTGATGGTTAAACCCGTCTTCTTGTTCTTGAAATGAGGCGGTCATAAAGAAGATCGGTTTACCATTTTGAATGGCGCTAATACGGCGTGTACTAAAGCTGCCACCATCACGCAAAATTTCTACATCGTAAACAATCGGTTTTTGGCTGTCTCCTGGGCGCAGAAAATAGCTATGAAATGAGGTTATGATGCGATCTTCGGGTGTGGTTTGTTTCGCTGCATACATGGCTTGCCCAACAACTTGCCCACCAAAAACTTGCGGCAAACCAAGATCTTCGCTTTGCCCCCGAAAAATACCTTCTTCAATTTTTTCGAGTTTAATTAGGCTAATTAAGTTTTGTAATTCTGTGCTCATAGTTACCTTGAAGATGGTTAAAAAATATCAGATGCCGCTATTTTCCCATTAATCCACAGAAATAGGTAGGCAGTTTGTGTACGGATTAATTGACAATCGTTTTTGGTTACAATTTGAAATATAATTTCATTATTTAATTTGTATTAGATATAATTTTCTAAGTTTAGATAAACTCTAATATATCAAGAATAATCATATTGAAATGTCTAATTAAATCAAAATATTACAGGTAATTATAATGACATTCTATCGTTACATGATTAGTTCGTTGATACTTATTTTCTTAGTCGGGTGTGAAGGGAACAACGCCAATCCCCCTGAAAAATGGATAAAAGGGAAAAGTAATCACGAAAATCAGCAGGTAGATATTGGTACGATCAGCGGAAATATCCTTATTGCTAAAAATAAAGGATTATCTGAAAACGTGGATATTACGGTTACCATGGTAGATAACTCATTTGTTGAGTTGCCAGCGCTGATATTATCTCAAAAGCACTATACTAACTTGAACAATCAAGTGACGCTTCCGTATCAGCTGACATACCACAAAAATGAAATAAGAAATCAAGCTAAAATCACGGTTAGTGCGACGTTACACGTTGATGGAAAATTAGTCTATATTACAGAATCGCCGACCGAAGTGATCAACAATGGCATGGTTGAAAATATTGATTTACTTCTGGTTCCTGCTAACTAGCGGTTGCTTTTTATTAATAAGTATTAATTCCTGCCAATATTTATTGTTCATACTAAACTGTATTAAATAGCCATTCAGATTTTTGTGTAATAAAACAGCACTTGATCGCCGCTTTCTTGCTATTTAACTATCTATCAAGCATAATGCCCGTGCTTTGAAAGAAGCAATCAATGGGGGCTCTGTTGGTTCTCCCGCAACGCTAACTTGTTAACTAGGTCAGGTCCGGAAGGAAGCAGCCATAGCAGGGGTCGTGTGTGCCGGGATGTCGCTGGCAGGGCTCCCACCCAATATTAAGTCCTCTCTTAATCTTCATATTCTCGTTTTCATCAATCACATGTTCAGTAACAACAGCTATTGTCTTTTGGCTATGCTTTCTTGTTATTATCATGCTTGGTTTAATATATTTTAATAATAAGAAATTGATTACTATTCTTAATTGATATTTACAATGGTTAAATTGATATCAAAATAGCTATTATCGCATGAAATGTTAAATTAATTGGGATTAGGGAAAGGTAAAAATAAAAGGGTATAAAGAGGCTGTCAGTATTCGGTGAATACTAACTAAGATAAATAAGGAATTTTCATTGAGCCGATAAAGTATTACCGGCTATAACCATTCACTATCTATGTGCGTAAATAAGTATTTATCTAACAAACTTCCAAACAGATGCTGGAATTTTATCGTAAAGTTTATTCATAGTGAGTTCGGCAAGACGATGATCTGCTGCAGAGTAAAATAACTCTAATTCATCATCAGATAACTCATACTTATTTTTCTCAATGACGCGCTCAAGTGTTTCAATAGTGGTGCATTTTCTTAAACGCATCAGATAATCGGATTTGGTCATAACGCCCTTTCTTTATGTGTCGATAACCTAAAATATACTATGGGATAGTGAAATTAAAGGTAAATGGTGATTCTATGTCTTACTTGTCAGGCATTTTAGATCATCATCGAGCACGGCGACAAGATTTTGATTCATACTTTCCCAGTCAATGATTTCGCTGAAAGTTATTACTGGGCTGCCAAATAAATTATATGTCTCGTCAAGATACTCTTCAACAAGAGAAATAACGAGATTTTCTTTTGGATACTTGATTTTGAATCGCCAGACAAAAGCTGCAATATGCTCAACGAGCTCATTGAGACTGATGCTTTGTGGCGAACTAAGATCATTTACCCAATGGGTATTTGTTTTTTGTAAACTTGATATTGCGTCTCTATTCAAACTGTTACACAGATATTTTAATTCAGCTATATCATGTTTCTTGGGTGAGTATTCATCCATAATCACCTCCATGGGCGAATCTGACTTTTACTTTGCGTATTTTTGTATCAAAAATAATGTCATATCAACTAAATATAAGCATCTGTTTTCAATATAAGCAAACATAGTTAGTATATTGATAAATATAAGATTATCACTAATTGAGAGAGTTTTTAGATTGTCACTAATATAAAAGTAATATTCAAATATAAACTGATTGCTCAGATTGCTTTCGCCACATCAATAATAATAGCACTTTTATTTCATAAGTCACCACCCAATAATGACTTTTTTATGGAGGGAACCGTAAGAGGACTAGGAAAAATCGGGCTAATTATTTTTCTATCACACTCTAATGAAGAATGTAAATGATATTGTGCGGTTTAGACAATTAAGTGTATTTAGACGATATGTTACAACTAAAATTGTGATCGAGATTGATATCGAGATTAAGCCTAATTAAATAGTTTATTTCTAATCATTGAAATTTATTTAATATAAAATCCCCTAAGGTTTAACTTTTATGGGGATTTTTGAAATATTTAATTTAAAGATATAAATTCAATGTAACACCTGGCTTTAAATCTGCCATTTTAACACCTGAGTTCCAATTCATCAGGTCGTTAAGTTTAATTCCATGACGTTTAGCAATGCTGTAATAAGTATCACCTTTTCTGACTTTGTAGGTTCCACCTTTGCGGTTATTGCTGGTCGGTGTCGTACCTGAAATTTTTAATGTTTGTCCTGGAAGGATGTTAGCTTTAGCTGTTTTTAACCCATTTAGCTGTTGGATGTTCTTTGCCGTTGTATTGAATTTTTTAGCAATACTCGCGATAGATTCACCTTTGCGAACTTTATAACTAAAGGTTTTAGCTTGCTTTGAGTTCGCTTTTGCTGTCTGGATATTACTCGCTGTGGCTTTCGCATAACGATTTTGTGCTACCGCGTTACGAATATCATTTAATACGTCTTGATCCGTCAGTGAAACTTTTAACTGCTCAGCTTTTGCAGTTGGCAACATAATATAATGCGGACCATTTGGTGACGTAACGCCTCGGGTATAACCCGAATTATAGGTTTTAATGGATTCTTCCGTTAAACCTGTTAATTCAGCAGCTTGAGTCAATGTGATTTGTTGTCCCACATCAACTTGCGTTAACCCTCTATTCTTATTGCTTTTTGGTAATCTGACTTGATAGCGTTCTGGTTGTCTCAGCACTTGGCTAAGCGCAAGGATCTTCGGAACATATTGTTTGGTTTCTTTAGGTAATTGAAGAGACCAAAAATCTGTTGGTAAGCCAGCAGCTTCATTCTTTTTAATCGCGTTTTGTACGCAACCTTCACCGCAGTTATAAGCAGCAAGTGTGAGCTCCCAATCGTGACCAAACATAATGTTTAGATTTTCAAGGAGATCTAACGCTGCTTTTGTGGATGTCACAACATCGCGTCGCTCATCAACCCACTGCGTCTGTTTTAACCCATATGAACGTGCCGTGATGGGTACGATTTGCCAAAGACCCGCCGCTTGTGCAGGGGATGTGGCTTTAGGGTTATATGAACTTTCAATGACAGGAATTAAGGCTAATTCCATTGGTAAGTTACGATCATTGATTTCATCTACAATTAAGTACATGTAAGGCTCTGCTCTTACTGCCACATCATAGATAAAACTTTGTTTATTGGAGTAACTATTGGCCATTTCCCGAATTGTTGCGTTTTCGGGAATATCCATCTTCAGTTCACCACTAATATAACCCCAAAGGTCATGATCGACTTTGGAAACCTGTCTACTTGCTGCTTGGTTATGGGATGCAACAGTGTCAATTGAGTGGTTGGCTGAAGATTTTGGTTGCTTAACGGTGACTTTGGAAGCGCCTTGACAGCCCGCAAGCAAAACAATGGCGATGAGGGTCGCGATTATCTTCATTAGCTCTGTTTTTCTTTGTTTTTAATGTTTAAAAGTTGACCAGATAATACTGGCTTTAGCTGTTATTGACAATAATTATACATCAATATTCATCTTTTAATTGGCGTAATAATGTAAAAACTGCTCGTAATGATGGATTTGTCATATTAATGTTCAGTTTTTGTTGCAATTCAGGGTTTTCGCACTGTAAAAAAATGTTGATATTTTTCTCGGTTTTCAATGTACTAGGTACTGTTGCTTGCTGATTATTGCGCAAAGTTCTTACTTTTTCGGAATAGTTCGTAATTGTCTCATTTTCAGGCCAAATATGATGAGCGAATTGTAAATTAGACTGCGTATACTCATGCGCACAGCAGATGAGAGTATCATCAGGAAGTGCTGCGATTTTTTGAATCGATTGATACATTTGAGCGGGAGTACCCTCAAAGATCCGCCCACAACCGGCTGAAAATAATGTATCGCCACAAAATAGGTAAGGAGCTTGGTAAAAACCAATATGTCCAAGCGTGTGACCTGGGAGACCGATGACTTGAAAATTGAAGTCATCAATGGTGACGGAATCGCCATCACACACCAACTCTGTCGCCCCTTTAACTAAGGTTTCTTGGGGGCCAAATACAGGGAGTTTTGGATATTGAGCAATAATTTCTTTCACACCCTGTGTATGGTCGTTATGATGATGGGTGAGTAAAATTGCAACAGGGGTCAATTGGTTAGCCGTTAATATTGAGAGAACCGGTTCTGACTCAGCAGGGTCAACGATGATACACTGCTGGTTGTTTGCTAGTAGCCAAATGTAATTATCATTTAACGCTGGTACTCGAATTAACTCCATAATCAACCTCGATCCGATTTTTAAGGGGAATGTTATGAAACCTGCGCGTATTGAAGAAAAGATTCAAATGCCCGCCAGTTGGTCTGATATTCCTTTTGGTGAACACTATCGCCAAGCCTTGGAAGCCCAGTTAGCGCCTTGGTGGCAAAAAATGTTTGGTTTTCACCTGCTTAAATTAGGTCATTTGAGTACAGAAATCCACACTAAAGAGTGCATGATCCCTCATCAATTCACGCTAGGTGAAGATCCTCACGTATTTGATGTCGCGGCAAATCCCGAAGCACTGCCTTTTGCGGATAAGACTATTGATGCCTGTTTAATGCCCCACTTACTTGCCTATAGCCATGATCCGCATTGGATCTTACGGGAAGTTGATCGGGTATTGATCGATGATGGTTGGCTGATTTTATCGGGATTTAATCCATTTAGCCTAGCTGGGATGGCGAAATTAGTGCCTATTTTGCGTAAGCAGCAGCCTTACTGTAGCCGTTTTTTCCCTTCTCTCCGGGTATTTGATTGGCTAGGGTTACTCAATTATGAGGTGCTATATCACCGAAACTGCCAAGTGCTTCCTTGGGTTTCATCGGAAAAACGGGTCAATAAACGTTGTGGTGGAATTGGCGTGATCAGCGTGATTGTTGCAAGAAAACGGACATATCCATTAACGCCAACGCCCCTGAAATTTAAGCAGCCTAAGGTGAAAATTTCAACAGCGTTGGGTGCAACGAAAGAAATCAGTAAATCGAAGCAACTTCGTTAAGTCTGAACCTGACTATTCTTGAGTAGGCTGGTAGCCTGTATCTTCTTTTGTTGGCGCATTGGCCGCGGCGCGAGCTAATTCATCACACTTTTCATTCTCCGCATGACCCGCATGACCTTTTACCCAGCGCCAATCGATAGTATGGCGTATAATTGCTTGGTCGAGACGCTTCCAAAGATCCACATTGACCACTGGCGATTTATCCGCTTTTTTCCATTGGCGGCGTTTCCAATTGTGGATCCATTGAGTGATCCCTTGACGTACATATTGGCTATCGGTAGTCAGGATAATATCGCAAGGTCGGGTAAGTGACTCTAAAGCAACGATTGCCGCGAGTAATTCCATGCGATTATTGGTGGTGAGGAAAAAACCATCACTGAGTGTTTTCTCATGTTGCTGATAACGAAGTACGATACCGTATCCGCCGGGTCCTGGGTTACCTAAACAAGACCCATCAGTGAAAATTTCTACCTGCTTTGTCATTTCTGTTACACTCTTCCTTATTCATCAACTTCTAGTTTGACACAAAAAAACATTATGAGCACGGCGATAACCCGACAAATTGTCCTCGATACTGAAACCACAGGTATGAACAAGCTTGGTGTTCATTATGAAGGGCACAATATCATTGAAATTGGTGCTGTAGAGGTGATTAATCGCCGCCTAACAGGACGTAATTTCCATGTGTACATCAAACCAGACCGTCTCGTTGACCCAGAAGCTTTTGAAGTCCACGGAATCAGTGATGAGTTTTTGCAAGACAAACCAGTATTTGCCGATATAGCCGATGAATTTATCGAATTTATTCGCGGTGCAGAACTTGTTATTCACAATGCGCCCTTCGATATCGGTTTTATGGACTACGAGTTTCGTAAGCTCAACAGAGGCATTCCTCCAACCTCCGAATTCTGCACCATTACCGATAGCTTAGTATTAGCTCGCAAGATTTTCCCCGGTAAACGTAATAATTTAGACGCCTTATGTGATAGATACCTTATCGATAACTCCAAGCGAACATTGCACGGCGCTTTACTCGATGCTGAGATCCTCTCTGACGTCTACTTAGCGATGACAGGGGGGCAGACCTCTCTTGCATTTTCAATGGAATCTGAGTCCAGCAATACAGAGCAAGCCAATGAAATTCAACGTATTAAGCGTCCAGTCAGTGGATTAAAAATTATTTATGCTTCTGATGAAGAAATTGCAGAGCATGAAGCCCGCTTAGATATCGTGGATAAAAAAGGGGGGAAACCCTGTTTATGGCGGCAAACTGAGCAAGATGACGAAACTCTTCATTAGGTCGACAGTTTTGTGATCTGATAAGGCTAAAAACTGCTCAATCGTACGATTTTTCAAGAAAAAGAGTTGACTGTCATATCAAGTATTCGTAATATGCTTCGCGTTCCCAGTAGGGAACTTCGGAGCGGTAGTTCAGTTGGTTAGAATACCTGCCTGTCACGCAGGGGGTCGCGGGTTCGAGTCCCGTCCGTTCCGCCACATTATGACGCCATGCTATTGATTAGCATGGCGTTTTTGCTTTTAGGGTTTTGCCAGTATGCCATTCAGTATGCCTCTTTATTTTGGTTTCCCTCCGATTGTATTGGTGGGTATTGGATTCTTTATCTCTTTTTTGTCAATCTAAGAATAACAACTTAAGTGCCAACCAAGTTGTTATCTGCGATAAGCTTCTCAACTATTAATCTCGATAGTGCAATGGGCACAATCAAAGTCTGTAAAAATTTTTTGCCTATTTTTTCGTTTGATTGAAATTTTCCTATCGGCTTATCATCAACATAGACCTCAAATTGTGCTGCCTCTGCTATCGTTTGAGTGAATTTGTGCCACATATTACCGTTACTACGTATTTTGGTTTCATCAGGAATAAAGTTACCCTGCTGAGTGAGCAAATGTTTGCCCGCCATTGAGAAGCCGAATTTTCATTTGTATTACCTTATTCACTAATTGCTAAGTTGTATTAAGGCTAACAAACTAAAATAAAGACAAAAAGCGGAGTAATGAATGGTCACTTATAGTTTGATTATCTTAAATGGTAATTTGATTAAGCTGAATTTAGTCAAATGTCTCCATAAAGACTATTTTTATAGTTAAAGCTATTAACTAGAGGGATTGTTGATTTTTTAGCAAAAGTCTATTGAGCTTATGGCTATTTCCCTCTGCATTATTCCACCGTATTCTCTGTGGTATTCAAATTGTCGTGGTAATTATTCGTTAGTTTGTCGTTAATGAAGGTGGTCTAACCAGATAATTACCCGTGAAGTTTAACGTGAACTAATTTAAGAGAGATAACATAATTACTGTTCCTATGATGGGTGTTGGTACGTTTCGTTTAAAAGATGATGTTGTGATTGCATCAGTAAAAAATGCATTAGATGTTGGGTATCGTGCGGTTGATACCGCTCAAATCTATGAAAACGAAGCTGCTGTTGGGCAGGCAATTGCTGAAAGCGGTATTGCACGCGATAAACTCTATATTACAACCAAAATTTGGATTGAGAATTTAAGCAAAGATAATCTGATTCCAAGCCTGAAAAAAAGCCTGAGCGACTTACAGACAGATTATGTCGATTTAACATTGGTCCACTGGCCATCTCCAAATGATGCGGTTTCTGTTGAAGAGTTTATGCTTGCTTTATTAGAAGCGAAAAAACAAGGTTTAACTCGTGAAATTGGTGTATCAAACTTTACTATTCCATTGATGGAAGACAGCTGTTGCTGTCGTTGGTGCGGAAAATATTGCCACCAACCAAATTGAATTATCACCGTATCTGCAAAACCGCAAAGTGGTTGAGCGAGCAAAAGAATTAGGTATTCATATTACATCGTATATGACACTGGCTTACGGCAAGGCATTAAAAGATGACGTTATCCAGTCCATTGCGCAAAAACATAACGCAACCCCAGCTCAAGTTATTTTGTCATGGGCGATGGGTGAAGGTTATTCTGTGATCCCATCATCAACCAAGCGTGAAAATTTAATCAGTAACCTAAAAGCCACAGAATTACAGCTTGACCAAGAAGATCGTGATGCAATTGCAAAACTGGACGTGAATTTATGACCAGCGCGAGCCTACTAGCCCTCGTCGATCTGCCGTTTATTTTGCTGTTTATCGGCGTGATCAGCATGATCGGTGGTTACTTAGCATTGGTGCCACTGACCATTATCCCGATTGTGGTGATCGCGGGTCTTTTGATCCAAAAGCCGCTGGCAAAAGGGATCAACGCATCAATGAAAGAGACGTCTCAACGCCAAGGTTTAGCGGTGGAATCCATTGAAGGGATTGAAACCTTAAAGCTGAACAATGCGGTGAACTGGGCGCAACAGCGCTGGGAAATGCTCACAGAAAAAACCGCATTTTCATCCATTGCGGTGCGCAATCTTACCAACTTTATGGTCAACTTCAGTGCGGCGATGCAGCAGCTGAATACCGTCGGTTTAGTGTGTTTAGGGACTTATTTGATCCACGCGAACGATGTGAACTCGCGCATTACGATGGGGGCGCTGATCGCCAGTGTAATCTTATCTGGTCGAGCATTAGCGCCACTGGGGCAAATTGCGGGTCTGGCAACACGTTTCCAATCAGCGCGTATGGCATTAGCCGGCGTACGCAATATCTTTAGCCGTCCTATCGAACGCGAAGATCATAAGAAATACATCTCGCCGACTTCCGTTAATGGCGCATTACGACTGACCAATGTGACCTATCAATATAATAAAGATGGGCAGCCAGCATTAAACAACATTAATTTGGAGATCAAAGCGGGAGAGAAAGTTGCGATCCTCGGCAAAATTGGTGGCGGGAAAAGTACACTATTGAAATTACTCACCGGGCTATATGAACAGCAGCAAGGGAATATCAGCTTAGATGAGCTCGATATTCGTCAAATTGACCCGATTTTCCTCAGAAGCAAAGTCGGCATGTTGACACAAAAGCCACGTTTATTCTTCGGAACTCTGAGTGAAAACTTGGATTTGGCGCGTCTTGACGGCTATTCCAGCGATGACGATTTAGTGCGTGCACTCAAGCGCTTCCAGCTCGATAAAATCATTCGTCAGCATCCAGCAGGTTTAGATATGCCGCTAGGGGAAGATGGTTTAGGGCTTTCAGGCGGACAAAAACAGATGGTGGCACTGGCGCAGTTAACCCTGCATAACCCAAATGTGGTGTTGCTGGATGAGCCAACCACGGGCATTGATGTGGATACCGAAAAACGGGTGCTTGATGCGCTAGAAGCGTGGACGAAAGACAAAACGCTGATCGTCGTCACCCATAAATTGCCAATTTTACGTTTAGTTGACCGCATTATCGTGATGGATGAAGGCAAAATCTTAATTGATGGTCCGAAACAAAAAGTCTTAAAAGCGTTAGGACAAACGGAGCAAGCCACTGGCACGGTCACGACAGATAAACCCGCTCCACAACCTGCGCCACAAGTGCGAGTCGTTTCACAGGTTAGACACGTAATTAATAAAGAAGAAGGGGCGATTTAAAATGGATCAATATGGTAAAGCGCCAAAAGAGCATCGCACTTTTTCCAGCGATTTTTCTCACGATTTAGAATCGGTAATGAGAAAAGAGCACAGTAACTTACTGTTTTTGCCTATTATCTTTCTGGCGCTATTACTGACGATTTTTGTGGTCTGGGCCTATAACAGTAACTTAGAAGAGATCATTCGTGGGCAGGGAACTATTATCCCAAGCAGTCGCGAGCAAGTTATTCAAAGTATCGATCCTGGCAATATCCAAGAGATGTACGTCAAAGAGGGGGATATTGTTGAAAAAGGACAAATTTTACTGAAACTGGATGATGCGCGCAGTATGGTATTATTACGTGAAAGCCAAGCGCGAGTGCAAAACCTTGAAGCCATTTCAGCGCGTTTGCAGGGCGAATCTCGCAACGAAGCTCCTGATTTTTCAAAGATAGCCGACCAAGAATTAGTGGAGCGTGAAATCAACACCTACAACGCGAAAAAAACGCAGCGTGACCAAGCTATTGCAGGTTTACGCCAAAGCAAAGGGTTATTAGACAGAGAAATCGCTATCACTAAACCATTGGCGAAAGAAGGGTTAGTTTCCAATGTGGAAATCCTGCGAATGGAAAGGCAATCTGTTGAATTAGCAACGCAAATTAACGAACGCATGAATAACTACCTTGCGGAAGCGAACGCCGAATTAGTGAAAGTGGAATCGGAACTGGATCAAGCGGAAGAGACCATGAGCATGCGCGAAGACCCTGTTACACGCTCGGAGATCCGCGCACCCGTTCACGGCATCGTAAAAAACATTAAGATCAATACCATCGGTGGCGTGGTGAATACAGGGCAAGACATCCTTGAGATCATTCCCCTCGATGATAAATTGATGGTGGAAGCTTATATTCGTCCGCAAGATGTGGCTTTCTTAAGACCGGGAATGCCAGTGGTGGTGAAAGTAACTGCTTATGATTACGCTATTTATGGTGGCTTAAATGGGGTGGTAAAGTTAATCAGCCCTGACACGCTGAGTAATGATAATCGCCGTAGTGAATTGAAGCTTAATCCGGATGAGACGTTCTACCGAATTCTTGTCGAAACGGATACCAATTATTTATTAGATAAAAATAACCATAAAATGGAAATCATTCCGGGTATGGTGGCATCGGTGGATATCAAAACGGGCGAAAAAAGCGTCTTTGATTACCTGATTAAGCCTATCACGCGGATGAAACAGGCGATGACAGAGCGTTAATCGCGATAAAAGAAAACAAAAAGAAAGCAATGTGAAAACAAGGGTGCAAAGATGAGCGCCCTTGTTGTTTTGTGCGGGTTTTCCAGTAAAAAATTTGCCAAATATCACTAATATTGCGGCTAATTACTCAAGAAGCATAAATCACCTTGATCCTAAGTGGTGAACTCAGGTTTAATACGGTCAGGCAATTGCGCAAAACGAAGAACTCAAAGGGATATTTTGCGCAATGGAAAGGATTCAGCTTGACGGTTGCGATAAAGATCCGCAGTCTGCTGTCATATTGTTTCAAATAATTGCTGTATGGATGAAATTGCGCTAGTTTCGTAGGGTCTCATCGCCAAACTTCAAGTTGTGGGTAGGTCTAATAAGCTTTTATGCACCTGCGGCTCGAATTATTGAGGCTAACTCTATAAACCGCAATGATTCCCTATTGCGTTGTGAATATTGGTTTAAGTACGTTCTATCCTACTTGGAGTATACTAATGACGACTCGTAAAACCCTTGCTAATGCTATCCGCTTTCTAAGTATGGATGCGGTTCAAAAAGCAAAATCAGGGCACCCTGGCGCACCAATGGGCATGGCTGATATTGCTGAAGTTCTTTGGCGCAACCATATGAATCATAACCCAGCAGATCCACATTGGGCTAACCGCGACCGCTTCGTACTGTCTAACGGTCACGGTTCAATGCTGATTTACAGCTTGCTGCACCTGACCGGTTATGACTTATCTATTGATGAGTTAAAGAACTTCCGTCAATTACATTCTAAAACCCCGGGTCACCCAGAATATGGTTATACGCCAGGCGTTGAAACCACTACCGGTCCTTTAGGTCAAGGTATTGCAAACGCAGTGGGTTTTGCGATTGCAGAACGTACTTTAGCGGCACAATTCAACCGCCCAGGTCATGACGTTGTCGACCACCATACCTATGTGTTCATGGGTGACGGCTGTATGATGGAAGGTATCTCCCACGAAGTGTGTTCATTAGCGGGTACCCTGAAATTAAATAAACTGGTCGCATTCTACGATGACAACGGCATCTCTATCGATGGTGAAGTTGAAGGCTGGTTTACTGATGATACCGCCGCTCGTTTCGAAGCTTACGGCTGGCACGTTATCCGTGACATCGATGGTCACGATGCAGACCAAATCAACGCTGCAGTGAACGAAGCACACAAACAATCAGATAAACCAACACTGATTATGTGCAAAACCGTTATCGGTTTTGGTTCACCAAACAAAGCAGGCACCGAAGCGGTTCACGGCGCACCTTTAGGTGATGCAGAAATCGCAGCAACTCGTGAAGCACTGGGCTGGAAATTCGGTCCATTCGAAATCCCAGCGGATATCTACCAAGCTTGGGATGCGCGCGAAGCTGGTAAAGAAAAACAGCATTCTTGGAATGAAAAATTTGCGGCATACGCAAAAGCACACCCAGAATTAGCGAAAGAATTCGAACGTCGTATGGCGGGTGAACTGCCAGCGAACTTTGATGCAGAAGCGAAAAAATTCGTTGAAAATCTGCAACAAAACCCTGCGAATATCGCAAGCCGTAAAGCATCTCAAAACGCGTTAGAAGCATTCGGTAAAGTATTACCAGAATTCATGGGCGGTTCTGCGGACTTAGCGCCAAGTAACTTAACCATGTGGTCTGGCTCTAAACCTCTGAACGAAGACAAAGCGGGTAACTACATCCATTACGGTGTTCGTGAATTCGGTATGTCCGCAATCATGAACGGTATCGCTCTTCACGGTGGTTTCATCCCTTACGGCGCAACATTCTTAATGTTCGTTGAATACGCACGTAACGCGGTACGTATGGCAGCGCTGATGAAAATTCGCAGCATCTTCGTTTATACCCATGACTCTATCGGTCTGGGTGAAGATGGCCCAACGCACCAACCAGTAGAACAACTGGCAAGCCTGCGTGTGACTCCAAACATGAGCACATGGCGTCCATGTGACCAAGTGGAATCTGCAGTTGCATGGAAATATGCCATTGAGCGTAAAGATGGCCCAAGCGCACTGATTTTCTCTCGTCAAAACCTGGAACAGCAACCTCGTACCGCTGAGCAATTAGCAAATATCGAGAAAGGGGCTTATATCCTGAAAGATTGCGCAGGTACGCCTGAGCTGATCTTTATTGCAACCGGTTCTGAAGTTGAATTAGCAGTGAAAGCGGCTGAGCAACTGACTGCGGAAGGTCGTAAAGTTCGCGTGGTTTCTATGCCTTCTACCGATGCATTCGACAAGCAAGATGCGGCTTACCGTGAAGCCGTTCTGCCTGCAAACGTAACTGCTCGTGTGGCTATCGAAGCGGGTATCGCTGATTACTGGTTCAAATACACTGGCCTGAATGGCGCTATCATCGGTATGCACTCATTCGGTGAATCAGCACCAGCGGATCAGCTGTACAAAGAGTTCGGTATTACGGTTGAAAACGCCGTTAAAGCTGCGAAATCTCTGCTGAAATAATTCATTTGATTGCTTGAGGTGTGTTCCGAATAACCGGCTGCGCCTCTGAAAATAAAGTGAATTAATCTAATTTACGCCTCAATATCAAGTTTGGTATTGGGGCGTTGTTTTTTTGTGCACCGTTTCTTGTTTTTCTATTGCGTTCTCTAAATATATCCCTTAATCTAAAACTCAATAAGCTGAACCGTTTCAGTTGCATTTGAAATAATGTAAATAAATTTTAAAAATGTCGAGTGAAGCACACTTTTGATGTTTGACAGTTAAAATGAGCAGTAGAGTTGGTGGTAGTCAGTTATCCTTAGCAACCGTGTGATTTTGCTCAGATACAAGGTGTAGAATGGCAATCAGGGTAGCAATAAACGGCTTCGGTCGAATTGGTCGAAGTGTCCTCAGAGCGTTATATGAATCAGGTCGCCGGGCAGAAATTGTCGTTGTTGCGGTCAATGAATTAGCGGAGCCGGAAGGTATCGCTCATTTGCTGAAGTATGATTCAAGTCACGGACGCTTTGCATGGGATGTCCGCCTCAATGGCGATCTGCTACAAGTTGGGGATGACAATATGCGTCTTTTCCATCAAGCGGATATCAGCAAGCTACCTTGGAAAGAGTTAGGTGTGGATGTGGTGTTAGATTGCACGGGCGTTTACGGCTCTCGCGAAGATGGGTTAAAGCATCTGCAAGCCGGCGCGAAAAAAGTGCTCTTTTCCCATCCGGGAACCGATGATCTCGATGCGACCATTGTGTATGGCGTTAACCATGACAGCCTACAAAGAAGCGATAGTATCGTTTCCAATGCATCTTGTACCACCAACTGTATTATTCCAGTCATCAAAGTGTTGGATGATGCATTTGGTATTGAGTCGGGCACAGTCACCATCATTCATGCATCCATGAATGATCAACCTGTGATTGACGCCTACCATAAAGATTTACGCAGAACGCGGGCAGCGAGCCAATCGATTATTCCTGTCGATACTAAATTGGCTGCGGGGATCACACGAATTTTTCCAAAATTCCAAGGCAGCTTCGAAGCGATTTCTGTACGCGTTCCAACCACCAATGTTACTGCCATTGACTTAAGCGTCACTGTCGATGCGGATGTTTGTGTTGATAAAGTCAACAAGCTATTACAGAGCGCCGCGCACGGGCATTTTCGTGGTATAGTAGACTATACTGAACTACCGTTAGTCTCGATGGATTTTAATCATGATCCGCACAGCGCGATTATTGATGGCACGCAAACACGAGTTAGCGGCAAGAACTTAATCAAAACCCTGGTTTGGTGTGATAACGAATGGGGGTTTGCTAACCGGATGCTAGATACAACCCTAGCGATGGCAGCAACAGGTTTAAACTAATTGGCGTCTGACAGACAGCGGGGCACAATAGATAAATACGCTATTGACCACCTTGCACAGTCGCTAATGAAAACTTTATAGAGAATCAACAAGAGGATTCACCATGTCTGTAATTAAGATGACCGATTTGGACTTAGCGGGTAAACGCGTTTTCATTCGTTCGGACCTAAACGTTCCTGTTAAAGACGGTAAAGTTACTTCAGATGCACGTATCCGTGCTTCATTACCAACAATTGAATTAGCGCTGAAACAAGGTGCTAAAGTCATGGTTACTTCCCACCTCGGTCGCCCGACGGAAGGTGAGTACAATGAAGAATTTTCACTGCAACCTGTTGTTGACTATCTGGCAGAAAAATTAGACAACCCAGTTCGTTTAGTTAAAGACTACCTGAACGGTGTTGATATCGCTGCTGGCGAATTAGTCGTTTTAGAAAACGTGCGCTTTAACAAAGGCGAGAAGAAAGACGACGAAACGCTGTCTAAACAGTATGCTGCACTGTGTGATGTGTACGTCATGGATGCATTCGGTACTGCTCACCGTGCTCAAGCGTCAACGCACGGCGTTGCTAAATTCTCGCCAGTTGCGTGTGCAGGCCCTCTGTTAAGCAACGAACTAGAAGCATTAGGCAAAGCGTTAGGTAACCCAGCGCGTCCAATGGTGGCTATCGTAGGTGGTTCTAAAGTTTCCACTAAACTGACAGTGTTAGATTCCCTGTCTAAAATCGCTGACCAACTGATTGTGGGTGGCGGTATCGCGAATACTTTCATCGCAGCAGAAGGCAACAATGTGGGTCGTTCACTGTATGAAGCGGACTTGATCCCAGAAGCGAAAAAATTACTGGCTAACTGCCAAATCCCAGTGCCAACTGATGTTCGCGTGGCTACCGAGTTCTCAGAAACGGCTGAAGCAACACTGAAAGCAAGTAACGCTATCAAAGATGATGAGCAAATTCTGGACTTAGGTGATGAATCCGCAGAACGTCTGGCTGAAATTCTGAAAAATGCGAAAACCATTCTTTGGAACGGCCCTGTGGGCGTATTCGAATTCCCTAACTTCCGTAAGGGAACTGAAATCGTTGCTCGTGCTATCGCAGACAGTGACGCTTTCTCAATCGCTGGTGGTGGTGACACCCTAGCGGCGATCGATTTATTCGGTATCGCTGATAAGATTTCATACATTTCTACCGGTGGCGGCGCTTTCCTTGAGTTTGTTGAAGGTAAAAAGCTCCCAGCCGTTGTGATGCTAGAAGAACGTGCTAAAGCGTAATTAATTTGTTCATACACAACAGGCAGCGTAGGCTGCCTGTTCACCACAGGACCTTTTCACATGTCTAAAATTTTTGATTTTGTTAAACCAGGTGTTATCACTGGTGATGATGTACAGAAAGTTTTCGCGGTTGCCAAAGAAAATAACTTTGCATTGCCAGCTGTGAACTGTGTTGGTACTGATTCAATTAACGCCGTACTTGAAGCGGCGGCTAAAGTACGCGCTCCAGTTATTGTTCAGTTCTCTAACGGTGGTGCTGCATTTATCGCAGGTAAAGGCCTGAAAGCTGAAGGGCAACAAGCAGCTATCTTAGGTGCAATTTCAGGTGCACACCACGTACACCAAATGGCAGAGCACTACGGTGTGCCAGTGATTCTGCACACTGACCACTGTGCGAAGAAATTGCTGCCATGGATTGACGGCCTGTTAGATGCGGGTGAAAAACACTACGCGAAAACCGGTAAACCACTGTTCTCTTCTCACATGATTGACCTGTCAGAAGAATCTCTGGAAGAAAACATTGCAATCTGTTCTAAATATTTAGAGCGCATGGCGAAAATCGACATGACTCTGGAAATCGAATTAGGTTGTACTGGTGGTGAAGAAGACGGTGTTGATAACACTGGCATGGACAGCTCAGCGCTGTACACCCAACCAGAAGACGTGGCTTACGCTTACGAAAAACTGAACGCTATCAGCCCACGTTTCACTATCGCGGCTTCTTTTGGTAACGTACACGGTGTTTATAAGCCAGGTAACGTACAATTAACGCCAAAAATTCTGCGTAACTCCCAAGACTACGTGTCTGAGAAATTTAACCTGCCACACAACAGCTTAGATTTCGTTTTCCACGGTGGTTCCGGTTCAAGCGCTGCTGAAATCAAAGAAGCAGTAAGCTACGGTGTTATCAAAATGAACATCGATACCGATACTCAGTGGGCAACATGGGATGGTATTTTACAGTATTACAAAGCGAAAGAAGGCTACCTGCAATCTCAGTTAGGTAACCCAGAAGGCGATGATAAGCCAAACAAAAAATACTACGATCCACGTGTGTGGCTGCGTAAAGCACAAGACTCAATGGTTGTTCGTTTAGAGCAAGCATTCAAAGAACTGAACTGCGTAGACGTTCTGTAATTTACGAGTTTAACTTGTGAATAAATCATCCCCCAGCAGGGTAGCTTGCTGGGGGATTTTTTATGTTTTCACTAAGGAGCCTGTCACTTGCCGTATTGATTGCGAGCGCCTTGCTTTTCTTGTAACCTTCGCGTGCTTTGAACACTCTGAAATGCCCTATAAGGTAATCCAAATGACTGAACATAAATCTAAAGACCCGTTACATGGGGTTACGCTTGAAATGCAGGTAACAGAATTAGTTAACCATTATGGCTGGGCAAAATTAGGCAGTATCATCAAAATCAATTGCTTCAACAAAGATCCCAGTATCAAATCAAGCTTAAAATTCCTACGAAGAACGCCATGGGCACGAGCTGAAGTTGAAGCGCTTTATCTTGATATGCTAGAAGACGATTCAATGGATGATGCTAATTTGTCTGATGATCCGTGGGGTAATCACCGCGTTTAATGCCTCGACCAAAAGATACATCCCGTCCCGCTATGATCTCTATCTATGGATCGTCACTACGAATGGAGAGTAAACCACTATGCTGATTCGTCTAGCCACTTTGCAAGATATTGCTGCACTCCTCAATATTGATACCTATATCATGGTTGACTCTATCCGTAGGCAGCAAATTCAAGACTGGGTTATGAGTCAAAGCTGTTACCTTGCGGAAGAAAAGGGAGAAGTGCTGGGGTATGGCGTATTAAATTACCATTTCTTTGGCTGTGGTTTCATTGAAATGCTTATGGTTGCTGAGCGGTTTCGCCACCGAGGTATTGGTCTGGCATTATTGAAGGCTTTACAGGAAATTTGCCATCACCCTAAATTATTTACATCGACCAACCAATCCAATTTGTTGATGCAAAAATTACTGTTAAAATCGGGTTTTATTCCTAGCGGGCAGATTGACAATCTCGATGATAATGACCCAGAAATTATTTTTTATCATAAATAAAAGTCATTGATATTAGTTTAGACTGCTTTATAAATGAAAATACCCTCTAAAAAGAGACTTAGAGGGCATGATTATGTCGCGACTAAATTAGGCTGTCGATGGTATGAATACAGCGGCATTACAGATTAATCGGTAATGTTACCGAAGAATTCCTACGTTCTAAAAAGTAATTTAAATCGCACTGAAGCACATTAGCAAAAATACATAATCGGTGGATCGTAAAATTTTGAGTTCCGCGCTCATAACGAGAGATTTGTTGTTGGCTTAAGCCAGTTTTTTTACCAAGAATACTGGCGCTCCAACCTAATAATAGGCGGCGCTTGCGAACTTTTGCACCAATATCGGTATTGGAGATTTGATTGTCATAGAGAGTCATTATGCTGTCCTCGTTTATCCTTTAATTTTCTCATTATGCAAATGAGAAAATATTGGTGTGAAAGAAAGATTGGCCATTAAATAAATTTAATCCAATAATAAAAACGCTTAGGCCAATAATAAAAGTGCTAAAGCTAAATAATAACGATAAGTGCTTGTTAATATAAAAGTTTGATTGTTCTTTTAATGGGAATAACGCATCTGAAAATGATAAAAATAGTATAATCATTCCCCAATGCAGTACCGACTGTAAAAATGGGTGCTCTAAGTTACTGTTGATGACAACAGGCGTTAGCGCTAATACCAACGATATTGAGTATCCATTTCCATTTTTTTTATATTTAATGATTGACTGATAAATAACATAAATTCCTCCTGTAATAAGAAATGACATGAAAATAAGATTAATATATCCACCTGTCATCACCCAACGTAAAATTTCATTAAAAACATGTGGCATGATGTAATTATCAGAACTCAAGAATGGAATTTGATTTGCTTCAAAGCTCGCATTCATTATTAATGGTTTTTCCCACACTTCAGTTGGTGGTGAGATAAACAGTGAAATGGAAAACCTCAACATTTGTTTAATATGGAAACGATTAATAATTTCACTATCAATATATTTTGGACATAACTGAATCAAGTAAACACCGATAAAAACGGCAATAGCAATGATGAAGTAGCTTACACTCACTCTGAGTTTATTTTTCTGATAAAACAAGCAGATAAATGTAAAGGCGCACACTGCAAAGCTCAATATTATCGTCATGGACTGCAAGATAACTAGCATCATAGTAAAAAGGAAAATGCCAATACCCAATAGCATCGTGCGGCATTTTTCTTGGAAAATTGATGCTAATTTAAACTGCGATAAAACCATCGCCATTAACGATAATATGCAACTCATTGCCATATTAACCGACAAAACGGTGATTTGCTGGGTCAAGCCGTATGAGCGCATGCCCGTTGCAAAATAAAAAATATTAGTTTCAAAAATATACTGGTAAATAGTAAAGAGACACTGAATTACATTAATAATTATTAAACAATAAATACAGAAAGATTGAATTAACCATTTTTCTCTTATTTGCAGTCCGACAATATAGAGTATTACACCGGCACTAATTCCAGACCAATACCAAAATATGATATTGGTATTTTCTTGCACATAAAAAAGATTAATGCTTAATATCACGAGCCCTAGACAAAAACACATTGCAGGAATCGTAATGAAAATCCGATTTTTTCTATAAAATACGGTAAATGCAATGATGGAAATGATTAATGCAATCGCTAACCAGCTAATAATGTTTTGAGGCAGCGATTGCCTTAAACTACCTAAATTATCAATATAAATTATGCTGGCGAGATTCCAAATAATAAAAATACTAATAAATACAGCACGAGAAAGCATAATCATATTATTTTTTACAACATGTTATTATAAATAAGTCGCAATTAACCACGCATTACCGGTATATTTACCTGGTTCAGCATCTAATCCGTAAAGATGACTTTCAATTTGAATATTCTTTACTTTTTCAATGGTGGTTTCGATGGTTTTACCCCGTTGATTGCTCTCTGCATCGTACAGGGATAGCTCGGAATAAATGGTGTTATTGCCTGATTTTAACGGCACCCGCTTTTGTGGATCACTATCGGTTACATAATCTAAGGCGAATTTAACTTTAATCCCCTGACCTCGATCACATTGGTAGGTTGCAGTGCGGGTTTGTTTACTGTCAAATTCAATGGCATCCAGTGTATTGTGATTGATATTTAAGTTATCAATATTGGATTTACAGTTTGATGGGTAGTTAATTATTGATTGAGTTAAATCCAGTTTCACGCCTGATTTTTCAGCAGGAATAAACATGTCGGGTGTTCCTGGGTATTGGAACATACGTGTATAACCCGCAATCATTGCTGGTGGAATAACAACTTTGCCATCCAGTGGAATTTCTTTTACATAGATACGGACTTCAAATGGAAATTGAACGGTAAAATAGGAAGTACTTTGTGAGGTTTCCGTACCACTACATCCACTACCGGCAATATTTTTCCAGCCTTGGGTAATTCCGTTGTCTGAATACAAAGTAAAAAACGTATTACCATTAATTTTATATGCAGTTAACCCTTTGATAGTAAATCCAGCTTCAGGCATATACGAAAATACACGGTGGAAGGCATAGCTTGAAGCCAGCCCGCTTTGGTAGTTACCTTCTAAATAGTTAACTTTACAGTACACCGTGCCAACAGGTTGTGAAGTGCTTTCATCAATCACAATGCCTTCTTTATTAGGCGGAGCAACGGAATAGTATTTCTCTCCATTACTGCCAATCGTTGGGGTGTCGGCTAATACAGAATTATTAGAAACAAGGTTCATTTTATAGGAGCCACCACTACCCGAATAGCGGGTTAATCCATGGGAAACTTGGTTGTATAAAAACAATGACATAACCATTGCCATTAATGAAATTTTCGATGTTTTTTTCATTGTCGTTACCTAACTTTAAAGATAATCAATCATGACTGACAGTGCCGCACTAAACGGGCCGACTTCAAGTGTTTCAGCCACTTGATTCGTAACTAATTGTGACTGCAAGGTCAATGTGGCAGTGTCACCACTCACTGACGGGAAGATGGGCTCCCATTTCAGTAGATTGATAGCGGTATTTCTATTGGCTTGGGAAAAGCGGATCCCTAAACCTTGGATCGTGGTGCTTAATACCGTTTCGTTATTAATCGTGAGGGTCGAACCCTCTTTTGGGGACAAATAAATCCGTAAGTTTTTACGCAGATCGCATTGCTTAATTAGGATCCCAAAGTTTTGCTTTTCTTCTGTTAGGCGGTCCAAAGCGATATTTTGAAAATTGACGTACAGTTCTTTATCACCGTTTTCATTGGTGATCACACAGGATGGGCGCACCAATGTGGTTTCCAACGTAATTAAAATATCAGCCAGTGAAAAGCTGCTCATCAGTAGGCAAATCGCCCCTAAAAAACCGGATATTTTCATCTGCATTCTCCTACTGGTAGTCCAGATTGAAAGTGACTAAGGATGAGAAACTCCCTGTTTTGAGCCGCCCGTTAAAGGGCTTTTGTGCATATACCCCAAATTGCAGCGGATTAATGGAGCCTTTTCCCGATTCCGTGACGGTACTGATATCAATCGGGGTATTAAATTTCAACGCTTGAGCATTCTTGCCATCAGTTAACGCCAGTAACACATTGGACTCGCCAGTTGTTTTCAAATAGGTGACGCCATTGTGAGTTTCCGTATCTTGAGTATTTAGCGTAATTTTGATGGTCTTATTTAATGCCGCGGTTGAGCAATCGACGATATCCAACTGAAAAGGTTGAATATCAGAACGACCTTGATTTTCAAGTTCAGAAAATCGTAAGCCAGATAGGTAGACCTTTTTCTTCGTATCGTCATCGGATAGACGGCAACCAAGAGGCACGAGTGTTCCTTCAAAATAGACGGATAAGCTATTTGCCAAGCTGCCGTAGCTGGTGAATAACAAGCTACTCATGCTAACCATAAGTGCGAATGTTTTAGTCATAAATCATCTCCAAACGGCGTGCTGAATTCTCGGCTGGAAGTAAAAAAGTCATACTTTCATTTGTCTGCGGCTTTGAAAAAACATATTGCTGACCCGCAAATTTCAACGTGAATGGCGCCCACGTTTGGTTATAAGTGCGGGTGACACAATGGGCATAACTCACGGTAAATTGATAAACAGGCTCATTGACATGATTGACTGCTCTCGTCATCGTCACATTAGGCTGGCAAGGCGTTATGAGAAAACGCGCATGAACATAAACAGTGCCTGTTGTTTCCAATAATGAGGGTTGCGATGGCGTTTCTGCCAATACAGGCATGGCGAACATGAGCGATAACCCAAAGTGATACAGTTTCATGTTGATATTCCTGTTTATCCGTTACGTCTATGGTGCGACTGTGCACTGCGATGCTTGGCACTTAAACGCCAGTGATGGCTTTCCACCATAATCATTGATATAGGTGAGATATGGTGTCGCAAATTTTGCTGATTTTAGGTTATGGGTTGATTTCGGTGGCACCATAACGGCATCAAAGTCACTCTGCTCAGACTGCTTCTGGCTGTTACCAATGCCGATAATAGTCAGATAAAAACTTGTTGGGTTATTCAGTTGATAACCATTGGCTGTTGGGGTTAATGTCACCTGTTTTGTCCAATCTTTTTTGCTATCAGCCACAATCGCTTCTGGGCGATAAAACAGTTTTACACGGCTTTGTAGGGCGATTTGTAGAACACCCGCTTCTGTTGATTTTGGTGGAATTTCACGCAAGTTATAGTAAAACAGAGATTCTCTATCCTGAGGTAACTTACTGATATCTGGCGCAGTGCTTAAACGCACTAAGCTGGTGGATTTTGGCTCCATACGCTGAATCGGTGGTGTCGCGATAATCGGGCCAGCTTCCAATTTTTTCTCTGATGCATCTTCTAACCATGACTGCGCTAAGTAAGGCAGTTCAGGGTTATCATTGCGAATAGTGATGTTAATAGACTGCTGATCACCATCAAAAATAATACGAGTACGATCCAGTGTCACTGCGGCGTAAGTAGCGCCCATAGCACCGATAGAGGTCAATAAGACACTGGTGCGAAGTAAATTAAAAAGATTTGATTTCATTTAAATTGTTTCCTAATGACAAATTAATACAGGGTAGCTTTCCGCACTGTTTTTAAACTCAGTGACTTGCGTGCTGCATTGCAATTTATTTCCCCAGTAAAGGTTAAGCAGGTCATTTGGCATCACGCCGACAATCCATGTGATCCCTTGCTCACCCACAATGCCGAGCTCAATGTTATTTTTATTACGCACACTGGCGCCAAAGGGTGGATAAGTACCATCTGCCAATTTTAAACGGGCAAAGGTTTTTTCCCCTTGGATAACATTAAGGCTGCGATAACCGATGGCTCCACGAGTTAATGTGGCTTCGGTAACGCTCTCTAACGCTTCGATATTGTTCGGTAATTTACTGGTATTAATTGATGCTGTTGTCTTGCGATAGCTACTGACGTTAGGGAGTACGGTTAAGCCAAAGCGGTTAGTTTTATAAACACCGCCGTTTAATGGCACGTTGCTCGCTCCCGGTGTTTCAACGACTAAGCGCGTTCCACCATAGGCTGCCTGATGCATCGCAATTCCTTCTTTGACCAATGTGATCCCGCCGTTAATCGACCCACCAATGGTGTGGTATTGGTTTGGTACATAACTGGCATTGGCGGATAGCGACGCCGTTGGAAAGTTCTGGCTCAAGTAACCGCTGAAACTGGTTTGTGAATCCTGAAATTGTCCCGTTTGATAACCCACGTTGAGGTTATAGCTACGTTGATCGCTGTAGCCGCTGTATCCCACATTATGGGTTGAAGAACGGCGTCCATTTTGGTCACGTGTATAACCCTCAGAGAAGCTCATGCTGCTGCCCATTGTGAGGGGAACGGTGACATACAACGTAATGGCATCATCCTGATATCCCGCTCTTTTGGATCGAGTCGCTGATGCAGTTAGGCTAATGTTTTTCAACCCTAAAGCGACAATATTGAATGCGGTGTTAATGTAAGCCCCAAATTGCTCTTCCGTTTGGCTATTCCAATACGTGTTGTACTGGTAGTTTCCACCCAGTGAGAACGCGTCAAAATATTTATTGATATTGACCTGATAGCTCTCTTTGTGTGCTTGGGTTTCAATCCCTGTACGGCGTTCGTCCAATGTTTGTTGTAATGAACGATAGGTTTCATCCGAGAATCGATATCCTGCGAAGGTGATATCTGTCCTCGCTTCATCAAACGATTTTGAATAACTTAAGCGATAACTGCGCCCTGTCAGGGTGTTGTCCAGCAATTTCGCATGGGATTGTGTCACGTCAAATGACAGGCTCCCGAAGGTAAATAAGTCTCGCCCAAAACCCGCAGAAAAAGCTTGGTAGTTTTTGGATAAAATCGAACCACCATAAATAGACCAAATATTGTTAAGTCCATATGACAGCTCGCCTGATGCGGTCATATCCCCTTCAAGATGACGACCATCGTAACGTGGTTTACCCGCAGCAAATTTGTAGCGAATTTGTCCCGGACGCGTTAAGTAGGGGAGTGCCGCCGTGGTGATGCTGAATTTTTGCTCTTCGCCATTTTCTTCACGTACGGTGACATCCAAGGTTCCACGAATTGAGCTATCCAACGTTTGGATCTGGAACGGTCCCGCAGGAACCGTGGTCTCTAACACGATACGATCATGGCTTTTAACGATGACCGTTGCGTTAGTTTGTGCTATCCCAATAATCTCAGGTGCATACCCCGTCAGTTTGGGTGGTAGCATATTTTCGTCGGTTTCTAATGACAAACCGGTAAACTGCCAAGAATCAAAAATTGCGGAATAGAAATAGTTTTCCCCTAACGTGAGAACCGAGGCGATATTTGCTAATGAACGATAAGCATATAAACGGCTGAATATGGCATCGCTATATTCATTGTTATAGTTACCCGATGATTTACGGTAGTTTGCTTGGTAATCCCCACGTAAACGCCACGCACCAAGGTTTAATCCTGTGGTTCCGTTAGCTGATAAATAGGACTCTTTGGTTCCGCTATCTCGACGGCTGAATGAGCCCGTTAAGGAATAGTCGAGTAAAAAACCATTAATACCTTCTTCCCAGCGAGAAGGTGGCACCCAGCTTGGATCGGTATATTCCAAATAACTTTGTGGGATCAGAATTGACAATGTTAGCGTCGATAAATCCACACTCAGCGTACTACCTTCAAGAGCAGATAAATCCATACACTGATCGTTATCACGATATTTGACTAAACGAATCGCTTCAGGTTTTAAACCGAGTTGATCTGTAATTTCCGCTGGAATACATATGACACTAAATAATGAATCTTCAGAAGACGTAGGTGCACCAATAGTAATATCGCGCGCGTTACCCAAACGTTCGTTATTGACTTTAATCGTTAAGTGATAATTTCCAGGCATAATAAATCCGGCCTGAGAAAACTGGCTAAAGTCAATATTCTGAGTATCTTTGGTATCAAGCATATCTGTATTAAATTCAACAGAAAAAGCGACAGTAGGAATACTGGATAAGCAAGATATAATAATTAACTGGTGAAAAATATTAAATTTAGCCATAGTGTTCTTATCATTTAAAATATTTATTAGTCGTAACTCACAGTGAATTTAATCGTGGCAAAGTAATTTCCGGGTTCAATCTCATTATTAATGGTGTCAATTTCTGTTTCATATTTCAAAAAGCTGGTTTTTGTTTTTCTATCAAAGTAAATAGCGCTATTTGAAATAGAATACGATTTATTCGGAGTGACTAAATTGTTATTGGTGTCATAAATATAGACAACGACGCCATCCGTGGGGCCTGATAGTTTGATTGCATTGTTGTAGATATCACTATTGGCAAAGAATTTAATTTTTATGCCTTTGCTATTATCTTTGTCATATTCACTAATGCAGTTGTTTAATTTAATGTTGAATATTTTTCTATTATTATTTTTTGCTTCTTCTGTACTGATGTCACTTTTAGAAACAAGGTCATAATTAATATATTGATATTGGCTGTCTGTTTCTATTGAGCAAGGGGCAGCAACAATATATCCACGCATCACTGTTTCGCCACGAATACCGCCATCAATTGTGTATTCAGCATTAGAAATAAAAGGTGTTAATAATATTGACCATAAAAAAAATAAATTTCGCATAATGAACCTTTTTATTGGGAGGGTTACCCCTCCCATAAAAATTATTCGTAAGTGATTTTGAAGTCAGCGATAGAGTTAAATTCACCTTCAGTTACTGGAGTTGCAGCATCAACACGTTTTGCTAATGCAGTAAATTCCAGAACGTTTTCACCTTGTCTGTTACGAATTTGGTTCAGAACAGATTTAGCTTCATCAAATTTAAAATCTTTAATTTGAATACCAACGTTATTAGCAGTACCAGTCACGCCTAAGAATTCTTTATTAGTACCAACGTAGTTTTTACCACCGAAAGTGATTTTGATATCTTTAACTGCAACCCATTTACCTTCAGTATCCTTACTGAATTCGTCGAAGTTACACTCTTTTAATTTAATAGAGATATCTTTCTCTGCTGCATTACCTGCTTCTAAAGAAGCACGTGACAGTTGACCAAATGGAACTTCTTGTTTGGTGCTTTCAGATTCGATATTACATGGAGAGTTAACTACTTGACCGCTGAAATGTAATTCACCCGTGTTGCCGCTAGCTAAAACAGAAGCAGACAGAGTAGAAGCTGCAAATAAAACAGCAACAGATAATTTATTCAATTTCATATTATAGATCCTTAAAGATAAGTAATTGTCAGTCCCTAAAAAGCCTAAGCAACTGAATGTTTCAACTTAGGATTGAAGACTTCATTTTTAAACGTACTTGGTATTTAAAAGTACTAAACGTTAAATCATTCCCTGAAGTGTTGAATGCAATTTGCCTGATGTATCCATTCGTAGGCTTTTTGTGTAAGTCATTTCGACGAAAACAAGTTTATCCATTAGAGGAGTTCTTTGAAATAAAATGTTGATACTTTAATAAAGTAAAATATTTAATTCTAATATTAATTTTTTTAACGTTGATTTTAATGTTTTAATTTCAATATCGTCTGGCGATGAATGTTTAATGACTTTTGCTTTAAGGTAAATTAACAAGTAAATTTTAAGTTATAAAAAAATAGAGCATCGAATGTCATAATCCGATGCTCTGTTTTTGTAGTTATTGAAATGTTATTGGAAAATTACGGAGATAGGTCAAATAGTACAAATAAAAAGAGGGGAAAAATTTTCTTCAAAAATATAATTTTTATCACTTAAACGTTTTATTTTTACAAAATAGATTTGGTCTTGCTGTGGAATTCCACGTATTTTGATTTTATCTTGGGCCTGGTCACTGGGATCAATGAAAATATTTTCAACGCGTGAAAAAAAATGCCCTCCTTGAAAGACATATTTCATATAAAACTTACGAGAGATTGCATAATTTTTTCCATTACTACTAATTGTTCCATTCATTATAAAGGTATGGTGATCAGGATCATGTTCATTTGGGATAATACTTAATAGGTAGTAACCTTTTAAATCTGAACGGTCGTCTGATATGTTAATTTTCAAAGTTGCTCGGCAACTTGGCACGATGGGAGTATGATTTTTATAATAAAAATAACCGCTCATAATGACTAATATAGTTGAAACAATCAGTAACCAAACGGTTCTGACCGATTTCTTATTTGACATAGAAATTCTCACAACTCACAGTTGTACTGTCTTTTGGGGTGGTAGGACAATAAGATAAAAATAAAAAGTTATCATAGAGATTTTTATCGTTAGTGACGATACCCACGTTGTAATAAAACAAGGTCGCTGGTTTTTTACAATCAATATTTAATCGAGTTAGCTGATTTTGTAAGTCAGTAAAATTGATCGTGGTCATATCAGGTTTATGGTAGCTATTTATATAGCGTATACTGCATTGGTCAATACGTCCAACTTCAGGGTATTCAGTGCGCGTAGCAAAAAAATAGCTTTTAAAAAGATACAACAAGCAAAAAATAATAATGACAACTAAGGTAAGCTCAATATAGCGGTTATTGAGAATGTAACTCTTTTTCTTTACCGATAGTGGTGGGGTATTTTCTATAATTGAAGGCTGTTCAGATTCCTTAAGTAATATATTGGGTTGCTCTTCTTGATGGGGCTCTTGATTTAATTCAGTCGATAGAGACTGTAATTTTGCATCAAACTTTATGCCCACTTTGGGAATAGTCGTAATAATTTCCTCCTCAAAAAAGGAAGAAAGGTGGCGGCGTAAAACAGAAATGCTGCTATTAAGGTTATTATCAGATGCAACTTGGTTATGTTCATCCCATACTCGGCTTAATAATGTATCCCTATCTAAAACTTCACCATTATTTTGCACTAACACCAATAATAAGCGGTTTAGTGTGGTAGTTAGTTTAATTGCATCGTCGATATTATCGCGATATAACAACCCCTGATGGCTGTCATAAATAATATTATTTATAAGATATTTCATATTTTGATTATTTTTATTTATTTAGGTGTTATATAAGTATTAATCCAGTTTATACCTCTAATTTGGTCGGTGTCAATTAGACAGAAATAGCCTAATTATTTATTTCATTTAAGATCATTAAGTTAGATTAAGGTAATAAAAAAGCCCCTTAATAGGGGCTTGTTCTACATAATGAAGGTCAATTAGGCCGTAGGTTCTAAGATTTTGTGCATAACGGGATGAAACTTACGTTTAAAGTACACTAAACCATGTCCGTCATCGCTAACAACAATTTTTTTCATCTCAACCATATACACAGAGTGAGTGCCAATATCTTGGACTTGGGTAATTTCACCCTCAAGATTGGCAAGGGCATTTCTTAACAATGGTTGTTCTAAAATACCTTTATCCCACATATCCCATCCAAAGCGCTCATCCATTGTCGAGCCTTTCATACCCGCAAAGTGACAAGCTAAATCTTCTTGGTCATGGTTGAGAACGTTAACGCACAGGCGGCCATTCTTTTGAAAAACCGCATTCATAGCACTGTTGCGGTTAACGCATACCATCAAAGTCGGTGGCGTATCAGTCACAGAACACACCGCGGTGGCAGTAATACCGCAACGACCTTCTGGACCATCCGTGGTGACGATGTTAACAGCGGCACCGAGACTTGCCATCGCATCTCTGAAGCGTAAGCGATGTTCATTTTCTAAAGACATTTTGACCTCCTGCTGCCGATTACTTCAGCAGCGAATCTAACAGATTAATATCGTTGTTGTTGTGCAGGTGAGGGCGCTTCCAGCCGTGCTGATCATAGTCAGACAGGCAGCGATCAACCATATCTGTCATGGCTTTCATATTGCCAGAACCGTATGCATGACGCAGACATTGCAGACGAATTTCGTCTTGGCTTCCCGCGTAGTTAATTTCATACAGCTCGTGGCGACCACCGAATTCACTACCGATAGCATCCCACATTAATTTTAAAATTTTAATACGTTCAACGTGATCCATCCCATTTGAACCGCGAACATATTTTGCCAGATATTTATCAATCTCTGGGTTATTCATATCACGAACGCTTGATGGCAGATAGATCAAACCACTTGTTACATTACTTTCGATGATATTCTTGATTTTGGTGTAGGCCATTGGTGCCATAACGCGATACGTTTGGATGGCTTGAGTATCTGGCAGGAACGCGCCGCCTTCCCAAGCTTTTGCTTCTGAACACATAGCATCAGTCAGTGACCAGAACAGGTTACGCCAAGCAACCACTTCACCGAGATCCGCTTGAACGCCACGGAAATCAATAACACCCGTACATTCAAGGCTCTTTTGTAGAAGACCTGTAATGAAGTCCAGTTTGACGGCTAAACGTACACACGCTTGTAATGGGAACAGGCGAGCAAAGCCACCTTGTACCGCCCAGTTACGAGCACGGTCGAAATCACGATAAATCAGCACGTTTTCCCATGGAATTAACACATGATCCATGACCAGAATGGCATCATTCTCATCAAAACGGCTTGATAACGGGTAATCAAACGGAGCCCCTGTTGCACCAGCAACTAATTCATAAGATGCACGGGAAATTAATTTCACACCGTCCGCATCCATTGGTGCAACAAACATCAGAGCAAAATCAGGGTTATCACCCATGACTTGTGCAGAACCAAAACCGATAAAGTTGTAGTGTGTTAACGCAGAGTTGGTTGCAACAACTTTTGCACCGCTGACGATAATACCTGCATCAGTTTCTTTTTCTAGCTTTATATAAACATCTTTAACTTCATCGGCAGGCTTATGGCGATCGATAGGTGGGTTAACAATTGCATGGTTAAAGTACAAACCGCTCTCTTGAATACGTTTGTACCAGTTGCGTGCGTTGTCGGCAAACTGACCATAATATTCTGGGTTAGCCCCTAAACAGCTGGCGAATGCCGCCTTATAGTCTGGAGTGCGTCCCATCCATCCGTAGCTTTGGCGTGACCAATCGGCGATGGCGTCGCGTTGTTGGCGTAAGTCATCGGCACTTTTTGCGAAGCGGAAGAATTTGTGTGTATACCCGCCGTTGCCTGTGTCTGTGCCCCAGCAAAGCTGGTCATGAGTCGATTTATCATGAAGCGCATCATATAACTGTCCTATAGAAGCTGCAGAGTTACGAAAAGCAGGGTGCGTGGTGACATCTTTAACACGCTCACCATAGATATAAATCTCGCGACCATCTTGCAAACTTTTTAGATATTCTTGGCTATTAAATGGGCGCTTAGCATCGGAACGAAAATCTTCTGGTTTCATGTCTACCTCGTTTTAGAGCAAAGAGGGCTTGCGGGTTGTCGGCGAACAAAGGTTGCAAGCTTGAATGATGTTAATTTTATGTTTGTTTTGTGTTTACTAATTGAATCGTTTTCTATGGGGTTTTAAAAGAGACTTTCCAAAGAAACGCAGGTACTTTTCGTTGGTGAGATGGTTTTATGAAAGAAATGTGATCTTATCGATATTTTAATATTAATGCTATTTCATTTTTTTTAAATAAACTCTTATTTATCATTGTTTTAATTTTTATTAAAAACTTAATGACTTTTATTTTCTATTGTTTTATTTGGTTATTTTTTGAGCTCTATATTCACTTTTTGTTTGCGACTAATAGTACAAGTGTAACTTTAAAAATAAAAGTGCAAGACATCAAAAATGTTTGCATTATGTAAAATAATTTAAGAGGGATGCTAAAATTTTAGTATCCACGATTTAGTGGATATTTTGCTCGCGCCATTGGCTCGGTGAGGTGCCCTCTGAACGATTAAAAAAGCGGGCAAAATAGGCTGGATCTTTAAATCCAAGTTGATAGGCGATTTCAGAAATGGAGATATCGCAAAAGAGCAGCATGCGTTTGGCTTCTCGTAAAATCCTATCAAAAATGAGTTTCTTCGGAGGGCGGTTGGCAAATCGCCGGCACATATCTTTTAAGCGAGATTCGGTGACGCCGAGTTTATCCGCATAATCAGGGACAGAGAGATGCTCGCGATAATGCATATCGATAAGCTGGTTAAAACGTTGGAATAATCGATGTTCACCACGCACGCCGCTAACATGGTGCTCGTCAAGAGGGACAGAGCGCAGTAAAAAGGTGAATAGGGCTTGGGCAAGTGAAGATAACACTTGGTCTCGACCAATATAGTTATTGGCAGATTCCCGCGCCATTAAATCCCAATAATGATTAAAAGTTTCAATATCTTGGGGTTTATCCGCGACAGATAAACAAATTGCCGGAATATCCACTCTGTCTAGGTTGGCAGAATAAAGTGATTCCAATAGTGGCGAAATTAAATCTTGCCGTACGGTTAGTACATGCCCGTCAGTATCTTCTTGGGTAAAAAACGCATGGGCGACAGAAGGGGGCGTTAAAATAAATAGAGGTGCCTGCACAGAATAACGAGACTCATCCAGCTGAAGCGTAATATGCCCAGTGACTAAATAGTGTAATTGGAAATAGCCATCGTGACGATGAGCTGGCATGTCGCGGCCGAAGAAGGCGGCGAGTTTACCGAAGGTTTGGTAGTGGACGTCGTCGTTGCCCAGAACGTCATCATAATCTTTCCCAATATCTATGTTTGTAATGCCCGTCATAATTGTTCTTCATTCTTCAAGCTGCAGCGTTGTTGGCTTCACAAGATAACCCTAGTCACATACTGGTGTATGCTCCTAGGGATTAACTTGCTTGCCGCCTAGCTGCAACTTGAATTATTTTGAACAATATTTAAGGGAGAATTAAAAAATCTAAATATTTTCAATTTGTTGCAGCACTCATTTTTAGCTAACAAAACTATATAATTCTACCGTTTACGGTGTGGCTCTTGGTCTTGAGTTTTTCATTGGGATGGCGATGACCAGAAGGGCACCGACGACCAGCAAACCGGCTACAAAATAGAGACCGGAATTGAAGCTACCCGTTTGATCTTTCAGCCAACCGATTAATAGTGGACTGACCGCGGAGCCTATATTACCTGTTGCGTTGATTACGGCAATACCGATTGCGCGAGCGCGTAAACTGATCGACTGATCTGGCGTGGTCCAGAAAACCGCCATCGCAGTAAACGAACCTGTGGATGCCATAATGATCCCCAATAATTGGATCATTGGCTGATGAGTCATTGCTGCAATGATCCAACCTGCCGCCGCAAACAAATACGGCAACGCAGTGTGCATCTTACGCTCTTGCAAGCGATCCGAACGACGGCTCCAATAAATCATCCCCAAAATCGTACAGAACTGAGGGATCGCCGTTAATAGCCCAATCATGGCATTACTGCTGCCTTGATTAAAACTCTGCATAATTTGTGGCGTCCAAATATTAATGGCACTCAGTGTGTTAGTTAGACAGAAATAGGCAACGGTATACATTAAGATCACTGGGGTGAAAATCTCTTTCCACAGACTGGTATTTTGTAGTGCAGTCTGGCTTTTGGAACCGTGTGGCTGTACTAATTCTAATTGATCTTTATCCATCATCTCTTGCAGGGTGTCTTTATCTTCCTGAGTCAGCCACTTCGCTTTCTTCGGAGAATCATCCAGATAAAACCACACTAAAATACCCAGCAGTACGGATGGGAAACCTTCCAGTAAGAATAACCATTGCCAGCCTTTTAGATCTAAAACACCATCCAGCTCCAAAATATAACCGGAAGCTAGAGAGCCAAAAGCCATGGTGACTGGCATTGCAATCATAAATAGAGCATTAGCACGGGCACGGAAATAAGCCGGGAACCAGTAAGTTAAGTAAACTAAAATCCCCGGTAAGAAACCAGCTTCAGCAATACCCACCAGCATACGTAAAATGTATAAGCTCGTTGGCCCGGTGGCGAACATTGTTGCGGTAGAGGCGATACCCCATAACACCATGATAGTGGCAATCCAGCGACGAGCGCCGACAATGCCGAGCATGATGTTACTTGGAATACCAAAAATAACGTAAGTTGCATAAAACAGGGTAGCCGCTAGACCAAACATGGTAGATGTCAGACCGATGTCTTTCCCCATTGTTAGTCCCGCAAAGCCGATATTAATCCGGTCTAAGAACGAGAAAACAAACAGAACGAACAGAAATACGATCAGTCGTTTAAAAAGCTTATTAATCACCCGCTGTTGCGGTTCGGTAAGGTTCTTATGTTGCTCTGCAGGGTTGGTACTAGCAACATTCTGTGAATGACTCATTATAATGCCCTCTAATTACAATTTATTATAGGTACAAGGGTCTACTAGGCAGTCATTTGGGCTGCCTTGTTGTGGTTGCGATTTTATTGCTTACTATCTAGGTCGCCCATGAGCGTAGGGTAAAATTGAACGACCTAGAGGAGTTCAGATTGCTTAGTACACGCTAGATGCACTGTTATCCATATCGGAAACTGTTTTACCAAATTTCGCCGCAAGGGCTTCAGCGGTGCGCGCTAATAATGTGGTATCCACACCCACGGCGACAAACAGGGCGCCGAGCTTAATATAGTGTTCCGCGATATCCGGCGCTGCCATCAAAATTCCCGGCGCTAAACCTGCTGCTCGAATTTGCTTAATGGCATCTTCAATCACCGCTTTCACTTCAGGATGGTTCGGATTGCCAGAAAAGCCCATATCTGCACTCAGATCCGCAGGGCCGATAAAGACACCATCAACCCCTTCAACTTTGAGTATTTCAGGTAGGTTTTTGATAGCTTCGCGGGTTTCCACTTGGACAATCACGCACATTTCATCATTAGCGCGTTTTAAATAATCAGGAATACGATTCCAGCGAGAGGCGCGCGCTAAGGCACTGCCCACCCCACGAATTCCCGCCGGTGGATAACGAGTTGAGCGTACCGCTTGCTCTGCTTGTTCCGCATTTTGCACCATTGGCAGTAAAAGTGTTTGTGCGCCGATATCCAGCAATTGCTTGATAATCACCGGCTCATTCCATGCCGGGCGAACCACGGGTTGCGATGGATACGGAGCGATAGCTTGTAATTGCGCTAAGGTGGTTTGCACATTGTTTGGTGCATGTTCACCATCGATCAACAGCCAATCAAATCCAGCGCCCGCAACCAGCTCAGCGCTGTATGGGCTGCACAATCCTAGCCATAAACCAATTTGTGGTTTGCCTGTTTTCAGGGCTTTTTTGAATTTATTTTCTAACAGATCCACAGTGAACTCCTTATGCAAAGCGGCAGCTAATTGAGCCCATCACGCCGTAATCAACGTGGAAAACATCCCCTTTACGAGCAGGAACAGGGCGAGTGAATGAACCGCCAAGGATAATTTGTCCCGGCTGTAGCTCGACATTGTGTGGGGCTAATTTATTGGCTAACCATGCCACACCATTAGCTGGGTGGTTTAGCACCGCTGCCGCAACGCCAGATTCTTCAATCACGCCGTTACGATAAAGCAGGGCGCTGATCCAACGCATGTCTAAATCGCGAGGTTTAATCGGACGTCCGCCTAAGATGACTGCGCCGTTTGCCGCGTTATCTGAAATGGTGTCGAACACTTTACGTGGACGGTTAGTGTCAGGATCGATATTGTGGCAACGGGCATCGATCAGCTCTAAAGCGGGGATCACATAGTCCGTCGCGTTATACACATCAAATAAGGTGCAGTTAGGGCCGCGCAGCGGTTTTGCTAACACGAATGCCAGTTCAACTTCAATACGCGGAACGATAAAGCGATCGGTTGGAATATCACAGCCATCATCAAAGAACATATCATCGAGTAGTGCGCCATAATCCGGCTCATCAATCTGGGAACTGGCTTGCATCGCTTTGGATGTCAGACCGATTTTATGCCCTTTTAATACACGCCCTTCCGCCAGCTTTAAGCCGACCCACTCTTTTTGAATGGCATAGGCATCTTCAATGGTCATCTCGGGATGATCCAAAGAGATTTGACGGATTTGCTGGCGGCTTTTTTCCGCTTGGTTTAGGCGTTGAGCGATTGTTGAAATGGTATCTTGTTGCAACATCTTATTTTTCCTTTTGCACCTCAGCTCGTCATACTTCGAGCTATAACTACGTTAGCTTCACGATAGGCTTGCGCCTATCCCCTAGTCACACGGTATGCTCTTAGGGGATTAGTCTCATTTACTGTTTTGTTCTAACTTGAATTATTTAGAGCTAAGATTTTAAAAGCGAAGACCGCCAGCTAATGTTTCTTTCTAATTAGAAAGACCACCAAAGCAGAGATATTTCACTTCCAGATAATCTTCGATTCCGTAGCGTGAGCCTTCACGACCAAGTCCTGACTGCTTAATACCACCAAACGGAGCCACTTCATTTGAAATAATGCCTTCGTTAATACCCACCATGCCGCTTTCTAATGCTTCAGCCACACGGTAGATACGTCCGATATCACGTGAATAGAAATAGGATGCCAGACCAAACTCAGTATCGTTGGCGAGGTCGATAGCTTCTTGTTCATCACGGAATTTAAATAACGGTGCTAATGGACCAAATGTCTCTTCCTTCGCGACTTTCATGGATTCAGTCACATTGACCAATACGGTAGGTTCGAAGAACAGACCACCAAGGCTGGATGATTTACCGCCCGCAGCGATAGAAGCGCCTTTCGAAACGGCATCCGCGATGTGCTCAGACACTTTATCCACGGCAGCTTGGTTGATAAGCGGGCCTTGCTCAGAATCAGCTTGGGTCGCTGGACCAATTTTTAAGGCACTCACGGCTTTCGCGAGGCGAGCCGCGAACTCATCGTAAATACCTTCTTGAACTAAAATACGGTTTGCACACACGCAAGTTTGTCCGCTATTACGGAATTTAGCCGCTAAAGCCCCTTGAACCGCAGCATCTAAATCCGCATCGTCAAATACGATAAACGGTGCGTTACCACCTAATTCCAGAGACATTTTTTTCACGGTATCTGCGCACTGTTCCATCAGTAATTTCCCCACGCGGGTAGAACCGGTGAAGGTTAGTTTGCGAACAATCGGGCTTGAAGTCATGACTGCACCAATCGCTTTGGCATCGGTACCCGGGACGATATTGAATACGCCAGCAGGGATACCCGCTTCTTCACCTAACGCGGCTAATGCCAACGCAGATAATGGGGTTTCAGCCGCAGGTTTTAGTACCATGGTGCAACCCGCCGCGAGGGCAGGGCCGACTTTGCGGGTGATCATCGCATTCGGGAAGTTCCAAGGGGTGATAGCGGCGACCACACCCACTGGCTGCTTGATGGTCACTAAGCGGCGACCCGGCAGTGGGGATGGGATAGTTTCACCGTAAGTGCGTTTACCTTCTTCGGCAAACCACTCGATAAAGCTGGCGCCGTAGGCAATTTCACCCATAGATTCATTGAGGGATTTACCTTGCTCAGTACTCAGGATCTGCGCGAGTTCTTTTTGGTTTTCCATCATTAAACGGAACCATTTATTCAGAATTTGGCTGCGTTCTTTAGCGCTTTTGGCACGCCAAGCTGGCAATGCTTTTTCTGCGGCTTCAATGGCTTGCTGAGTTTCCGTGGCACCCACATTACTGACGCGAGCAATCACTTCTCCATTTGCTGGGTTAGTCACATCAAACTGGCTACTGTCTTGGGCATTCACCCATTGACCATTAATGTAAGCCTGTTGGCGGAATAATTTAGAATTGGTGTTTAAGCTCATTTTTCGTTGTTCTCCGAAGACACTGAATGAACGTGTGCGTGGACATTTTTAGCGGACAAGCGTTGGCTTGAAAAACTCAGTCCGGCACAAATCGCCATTACGAGTGCCATAGCAAATGGGGATTCATCTTGTAGTATGGACACTGCAACACTGGCAAGGGCTGCCAAGGCAAACTGAATTGAGATGGCGAGCGCACTGGCGCTGCCTGCGATTTTCCCGCGGTGTTGCAGTAACAGTGACAAACTGTTGGTGCCGATAGCATTAACCATCGATAGGAACAGAACCACTAGGATAACAATAATTGGTAGGCTTTGTTGATAGAAAATTAACAACAGGACACCAAAAATCAATTGGATACCGCTTTGCATGCCCAAGATTCGTGGCAGGCTATACACCTTGAGCAACCGGACGTTAAGCAGCAACATGGCAATCATGCCCAAAATATTGCAGCCAAACAGCAGCCCATAATACTGTTCAGAAACACCAAAATAATTGATATACACAAACGGTGAACCACTGATAAAGGCGAACATACCGGCAAAAGAGAATGCCATGGTGCCAATGATACTCAGTGCTTCTCGGTCTGTGAGCACCAACCGATAATTATGAAAGGCGATACCCACTAAATGGCGGGATTCGCGCTGATGAGGCAAGGTTTCAGGTAGCAGTAAGAAAATTGCTGAAACAGAGCACAATCCCACGGCCGCGAGCACATAGAAAATGACTTGCCATTCAAAATGAATTAATAAAAACCCGCCCACTAATGGCGCTAATAATGGGGCTATCATGGTGACTAATGTCATCAGTGACAGCACTTTAGGCAGCTCGCTAGAAGGATACACATCACGGGCAATGGCGCGCGCCATCACTATCGCGGCACCACTTCCAAATGCTTGTAATGCTCTAAAGGTAATTAAGGCTTCCGAGCTGGTGGCTTGGGCGCATAGCAGGCTGGCGAGGGTAAAAATGACCAGTCCACTTAGCAACATTTTACGGCGTCCTAGCAGATCGCTCAGGGGACCATAAAACAACATGCCGACGCAGAAACCTGCAAAGAATGCCCCGAGGGTATACTGCATCTGTCCTTGGGTGGCATTCAGCGCTTGTGCCATTTGTGGTAAGGCTGGCAAGTACATGTCAATCGATAGGGGACCGAACGCCACCAGTGAGCCCAGTAACGGGATCAACCAGCGCGGTATCGGTCTATTGGTAAATGAAATTGGCATATTGCCCCCTATCGTGATTTATCAATGAATACGCATCAATGACAACTTAAACTTTCTATGACTTAAACTTTCTATGACTTAAACAAGGCATGCACATTGTTCTGTTTGTAGTTCAGAACAGGATCGAGCTCTTCCATGGTGAAAGAGAGCGCCAAGTAACGCTTTGCCATTAAATCGGCAAAATGTACTTTGATCAGATCAAACAGCATCTCCCCAGTTTTTTGGCGATCTTCAAGGGAGCGACCCGCACCAATTTTTAAAGTCATATGCACAAACGCGTAATCGTGTTTGCCATCCGCCATTTGCCAAGTATCCAGCCAGATTGCACGGCTACGAATACCCCCTAACGGGAAAATTCCTGTGCCAGCTAGTGCGCTGTTTACTTTAGCGAACAGCTCGGGTAGGGCGGCTTCTTCACGAATGTTGTCGGTGCATTCAGCATAAAAATGAGGCATATCCGTTCCTTATGCGTTGGCAGCTTGTTTATCAGTAATAAACTTTGGCAGCGGGAAAATCGCGTTGATTTGCCCAGTTCCGGAGCTGGCGAACAGGTCGGTTAATACTTCCACTTTCTCGTCATATTTATCCCAACCGAGCAGACCCAGTAACATCACGGTGTCATGCATGTGACCTTCGCCGTAGCAGTAGTCCGCGTACTCTGGCAGCATTTTGCAGAATTCAGCGAAACGACCTTCACGCCACAGTTTGACGACGCGTTTGTCCATTTGCTCATCAAATTCGCGGGTATAGCTGTTCATACCGTCTTCCGCACGATGATCATCAATAAAGCGGTGAGACAGGGAGCCACTCGCTAATACCGCCACGGTACCATCATATTTTTCAATCGCAGTCAGTACGGCTTCACCTAATTTACGGCTAGTTTCAAAGCTGTGTGAGGTACAGAATGCTGAAATGGAGATCACTTTAAAGTGGCGGTCGCTGTTCATATAACGCATTGGAACCAGCGTTGCGTACTCCAGAGTTAGGCTTGGAATTTCATGAGCTTGAGCGCGAACGCCTAGCTTGCGAGCTTCTTCACCGATCATCTGACCCAATACAGAGTTGCCGTCATACTCATATTCCATATCGCGGATAAAATGCGGCAATTCATTACTGGTATAGATGCCTTTGAAGTGATCGGCACAGTTAATGTGATAAGCGCTGTTGACCAGCCAGTGAGTGTCAAAAACGATAATGGTGTCGACGCCGAGTTCACGGCAGCGACGACTGATTTCTTTGTGCCCATCAATGGCGGCTTGGCGACAACCGTGGTTTTTGCCCGGCAGTTCAGATAGGTACATTGATGGGACGTGTGTTACCTTCGCCGTTAATGCCAACTTACCCATTTCCTTCCCCCTTAGCTTATCCGTCATACTTCGCGCCGTAGCGTTGTTGGCTTCATAAAGTCACCCTAGTCACATACTTCAGTATGCTCCTAGGGATAACTTCACTTGCCGCCTAGCTACAACACGAATTATTTAGGATAAGTAGCTAAATTAATTATCATTGATTCAAAATTACTTAGAATAAAGAATGGTGTAGCTTGCTACGGAATAATTTTGCTTTTTATTACACACCCCAGCGTGGGATGTTGTGGTCGCCGTAGGAGATACAAACGTTCTTCATTTCGGCGAAGACTTCGAAACTATATTCGCCGCCTTCACGGCCCACACCGGAGGCTTTTACGCCGCCGAATGGTTGGCGTAAGTCACGGACGTTTTGGGTGTTAACAAACACCATACCGGCTTCGATATTGCGAGAAAGACGCAGGATCTTGCTGACATCTTGAGTCCAAATATAAGAAGCCAGACCGTACTCCACATCGTTCGCCATACGCAGACCATCTTCTTCGGTCTTGAATGGGATCAAACAAGCGACTGGTCCGAAGATCTCTTCTTGAGCCACACGCATACGGTTGTCCACATCCGCCAGAACCGTAGGGCGCAGGAAATGACCATTTTTCAGATGAGCCGGCAGATCCGTTGGTTTGTCTGGGCCACCCGCTAACAAGGTTGCACCTTCTTCCATACCAATACGGATATAACCAGACACTTTGTTCCAGTGCTGTTGACTGATCAGTGCGCCCACTTGGGTTTTCGGATCCGTTGGGTCGCCAACGATCAGGCGATTTGCACGCTCAGCAAAGCGTTTTACGAATTCTGGGTAAATGCTTTCTTGAATGAAAATACGTGAACCCGCAGTACAACGCTCGCCATTGATAGAGAAAATGGTGAACAGCGCGGCATCCATTGCACGTTCAATGTCGGCATCTTCAAAAATCAGAACCGGAGATTTGCCGCCTAATTCCATTGAGTATTTTTTCAGACCCGCGTTTTGCATAATGGCGCGACCCGTTGCGGTGCCCCCAGTGAAGGAGACAGCGCGAACGTCATGGTGTTTCACCAGTGCATCACCCGCTGTAGCACCGTAACCTTGCACCACGTTCAGTACGCCCGCAGGGATACCCGCTTCAAGGGCTAATTCACCTAAACGGTTTGCAGATAGTGGAGATAATTCAGACATTTTCAGAACCGCGGTGTTACCTAGCGCTAAACATGGTGCTGTTTTCCATGTCGCGGTCATAAATGGTACGTTCCACGGCGAAATTAATCCGCACACACCCACTGGCTGGATCAGGGTGTAGTTCATCATTTTGTCGTCAACCGGATAGGTGCGACCGTTCATTTGCTGGCAAATTTCAGCAAAGAATTCAAAGTTGTGTGACGCGCGAGGGATCAACACGTTTTTAGTTTGATGGATAGGTAAACCGGTATCGTTAGTTTCCATCTCAGCAATTTGAGGAACGTTTTCGTCGATCAGCTCACCTAAGCGGCGCATTAAGCGTGCGCGTTCTTTCATTGGCGTGTTTGCCCACTTAGGGAAGGCTTCTTTTGCAGCAGCAACCGCTTGGTTGATCTCGTCTTGGCCGCCGGATGCCACTTCCGCTAATACTTCACCCGTTGCTGGGTTAGTGGTTTCGAAATACTCTTTGCTTTCAACATTTTTACCGTTGATCCAATGGTTAATCTTAGTCATCACACTCGCTCCTCATACTCTTTTTCGCTGATAATGGTATTGATCAGCCTGCCCACACCTTCAACTTCAACGATCACTTCATCACCTGGAATCACATCGGACAGCCCTTTTGGCGTGCCCGTTGCGATCATGTCGCCCGGTTGCAGTGTCATAAAGTCACTTAGGTAGGCAATTAAAAATGGGATATTAAAAATCAGATCCGCGGTGGTGCCTTTTTGACGCAATTCACCATTAACGTAGGTGTACAGTGCGAGGTTGTGTGGATCTTTAATATCTGACTTGTCTACCATCCATGGGCCGATTGGCGTCAACGTATCGCGGCTTTTTACGCGCAGGTTTGGACGGTAGTAATTCTCTAAATAGTCACGGATCGCGTAGTCGTTACATACGGTGTAGCCTGCGACGTAATCCATGGCATCTTCTTGAGAAACTTTGTGTGCCGCTTTGCCAATAATCACGACCAGCTCAGACTCATAGTGCATATATTCAACATTGTCTGGGCGAACGGAGACTTGGCGGTGACCGGTTAAGCTGTTTTCTGCTTTGATAAAAATCAGTGGCTCTTCAGGTGGCTTAAATTCTAATTCAGTGGCGTGGTCGGCATAGTTCAGACCTAACGCGAATAAAGTACCTTGTGCAGGTGGTAGCCATTCAACATCTGCGCTATCGCCAGCAATTACATTGCCATTTGGCAGCTTGATGGTTTCGTCGTCACCGACAGTGACGGAATATTCAGTGCCTTGATAACGAATTTTTGCGTGTTTCATGATTATTGTCCTCCTGCCGCAACAACGTTGTTCTTGAGGCTTGGGAAGCCAGCTGCTTGGATCTCAACGTGATCACCCGGTTTGATGGTGACGCGTTTATGAGGAGTACCCAGTAAAATCACATCCCCTTGTTTTAGGGTTGCAAAGTCGCTCAGTGCAGCCACTAATTCGCTTGCGCTACGAACGAGATCCTTGGTTGACCATCTGTCAGCTTCTTGGCCGTTAATTAGTGTCACTATCTCAACAGGTGAAGATAACGATGTTTTCACTAACTCGCCGATTGGGCAGAAAGTATCACGGCATTTTGCTTTAATCGCAGGGCGGTAGAAGGTGTCTTCTGGCAGGCTAACTTCATTCGCCAGAGCAAAACCAGCAATAAATTCCAGCGCATTCTGAGCGCTAACTTTGCGTGCATCTTTACCAATCACTAACGCCAGCGTTGCGCCACTTTGCACTTCTTCGCCAGCAGGATGCAGGATGTTATCCTCGGAATTAATGCGTGTATTACGCGGCTTAATAAACCACACAGGTGTTTTCGGTGGGGTTTTATAAGGGGCTTGCTGGAACGCCTCGAGCCAATGATCAAGCTGGCTTTGATGGTTGAGGGCAACGGCAAAAACAGTGCCTTTCATTGACAACTCCTTATTAAAGAGATCGATTCTGAGTAATTATTAATATATTAATAAAGTATTATTTTGTAATAAGCAATAGCTTTATGGAAATGTTAATTTTAATTGTGATCTTATTAACATAATAAAGAGGTGGCTATGTAACTAGCTGTATATAATGAGTTTATTATTTTTTTAACTTTTAGGATTTTACAATATATTAACTTTAAGTTTTTAATAAAATTTATTTACTCATTAATATTTTGGTGTTTTTCTTTGTGATTGTTAGTGCTGCATGCTACTCTTGCATTTAAGATAATTGAGTGTGTTGCAGTTACCCTATGATTTATTGCTAACCCTAAAGCGGCGTTAAAAACGGTAGTGTTAAAAAACAGCCGCATTAAAAATGGCAGCGTTAAAAATGGTAACCAGCACGGAGGCTGACTAACCCCCTGTCGTGGGTGTTTCATAACTTTAAATAGCGTGGTGAGTTTTAAGCTTATGCATGAATCATTGACAATTGCATTATTACAGGCGCGAGAGACCGCAATGGGCTTCTTTCGACCAATATTAAAGTCCTATAATTTGACCGAACAGCAATGGCGTATCATCCGCGTGCTAGCGGATAATCGCTCTATTGATTTTCATGAATTATCAGTACAAACCTGTATTTTGCGCCCGAGCTTAACGGGAATTTTGACTCGTATGGAACGCGAAGGGCTTATTTTCCGTTTAAAGCCATTGAATGACCAACGTAAACTGTACGTGTCTCTGACGCCAACAGGACAAGACTTGTATGACAAGGCGCGTCAGGAAGTTGAAGAGGGTTATCAAAAGATTGAACAGGCTTTCTCCCAAGAGAAAATGCAGCAATTGACGGCATTGCTGGAAGAGCTGATTGCATTAGAGAGCCCAGATTATAGCAATATTATGGATAGAAGTAAGAGCGCATAGCCTTCTTCAAATTTCGTATAATAATGCTGTTGGTGGCTATACCTTGATATAAATATGACTTGTCGATGTTTTGGTCGTGGGATTATAAATAATGATCTCGGGCTTATCGAGGAGTCATTTCTTTCCCATTGACCATATCAAATTTATTCCAATCTAAAGTATTATATTTTCCTGTGAAACCATTGTAGTTGAATTTGTATTCACATCGACTCAATAAGCTTGGAATTCCAGCCTCTTGATCGCTAATTTATAATAGCGTTTTTTGTTAAATGAAGATTTATTGAAGCAATTGAATAAAAAGAGTGCGATAAATAAAATCTAATACAAGAAAGATTAAATTTTAGTCATGATGTATGTTTTTTAGCTGAAAAAATTGAATGAGAATGAGTTACATTACGTAAAAGTAACTGCTCATACGTAAACTCAAACAACATGACTATTCATCAAATTTTTTGGCGTTTAATATACTTATCGTTATTCATCATCTCTCCTTATGGTTATGCAGGAAACCAATTTCTGAGCTCACCACAGGAGAGCGTTCAATTTGAACAAAAACAACGGTTAGAGTCGGAACTGAACCAACGTAATCAACTGGAAAAACAGAGCGCTATCATTGTGGATAATGCTTTTTTAAAACCGACTCAAGATGAAACCTGTTTTCCTATCAACGAGATCCAATTTGTCGGCGCTACACAGCTTAGTGCCACAACTCAGACGCAATTAACTTCCACCTATCTCAAACGCTGTCTCACACTTAGCGAAATATATGGGCTTACCAAGCAGGTCACTAACTATTACATTGAGCAAGGGTTTATTACCTCCCAAGCAATCATCCCAGAACAAGACTTATCTTCACATCAATTAATATTGCAAGTGATTGAAGGGAAAATTGAAGTTATCGAGATAGAAAATTCCCCTAAGCGTTTAGCTCATCAGATCTTTCCTCATCAACAAGGCAAAATATTAAATTTACGGGATATTGAACAAGGGTTGGAGCAACTCAATCGATTATCGTCAGCCAAATACACTATCGATATTCAGCCAGGCACCCAAAATGGCGACTCTCGGATTATTATTCATAAACAAGGTAAAAAATGGCCGATTACGAGCCAATTGAACCTCGATAATTCAGGGATGAAGGCAACAGGGAAACAGTTAATTACTGGCAGTTTGACGGCTGATTCCCTTTTGGAATTTGGTGAACAGTGGTCATTCAGTGCCAGTACCGATACAGATTTCAGTTGTTCTCATCACAGTCGCTACACGGTTGCTGCAATCAACGTTCCTTATGGCTATTGGTCTTACCGCTATCAATTTTACCGTAACAGCACGCTACAACCGTTTAAGACGTTAGGTCAGCAATACCGTTATGAAGGCAAAAATACCAACCAACAATTTGATGTCAGCCGTTTAATTTATCGTGATGGCAAGCAGCGTTTAACCTTACAAGGCAGTTTAAAACATAAAAAAGCCAATACTCAGTTGGCTTCCCAAACACTGAGTATCAGTAGCCCAACGCTAACCTCCCTCTCATTTACTCCGCAGTACAGCACCACACTCGGGCAAGGCTATGCCACGTTTAACCCTACCGCAGAATGGGGAATATCCGCTTTTGGGGCCTCATCGGACACCCTTGCGAAAGATTCACCTCGCAGTCATTACCGTAAATTCAGTCTAAGCAGCAGCTATCAGTATTTTTTCCCCAATGGTTTGACCTATTTAACCTCATTTTTCGGTCAATACTCACCCGATAACTTATATGGCATTGAACGCATCAGTATTGGTGGGCAGTACTCTGTTCGTGGCTACCATGAGCAGTCTTTAAGTGGTAACCGAGGTGGGTATTGGCGTAATGAAATTAACAAAGACATCGCCAATACAGCAATTGGGCAACTGCGATTCATCAGTGCGTTAGATTACGGGTTTATTGGCTCAGATAAATACCACGTTGAACATGACACCCTAGCGGGTGGAGCCGTTGGTCTCTCTTTTACCGGTAATAGCCTGTTTTATTCTCAGTTTTTACTCAGTAAGCCTTTGCATTATCCCTCACAACTTAAACCAGACAATTGGTCGGCCTACTGGTCGGTCTCATTCTCTCTGTAGCTTTACGTTTTTAAAGGATTATTTATGCTAAATGAACAGTTGCCTTCGCGCCCTAAGCGGCTATTAAGTTACACCATTATTTTCTTAACGGCTGTCTACCCTTTACATCCTGCTTGGGGGGCAGTCATGACGGCGGCAGATAAAAACACCCAAGTCAGCCAGCAAAATAATATTCCAGTTATTAATATTGCCACGCCGAATGGGGCGGGGGTATCACATAATAAATTCCAAGACTTCAATGTGGATAAACAAGGCGCGGTACTCAATAACGCCACCAGCAATGTGAACTCCCAAATTGCCGGGCAACTCAAAGCCAATGCCAATTTAAAAGGGAATGCTGCCAATCTGATTATTAACGAAGTGACAGGCAGTAGCCGCTCAGAATTACAGGGCAAGCTGGAAGTGGCAGGTAAAGGGGCGAATGTCTTAATTGCCAACCCGAATGGGATTACCTGCAATGGCTGTAGCTTTGTGAATACCCCTGCGATTACCTTGACCACAGGGAAACCCATTTTGGATAACAAGGGCGCCTTGTCTGCAGTTGAAGTGAAAAAAGGCAGTGTGGTTATCGGCGCTAATGGCATGAATGCTGAAGCACAAACCTATGCCGATATTATCAGCCGCGCTACCGAATTGAATGGGCAAATCAAAGCTAAGAACTTGACTCTGATGCAAGGCACCAACCGTGTCGACTTTCAAAAAGGCACCGTGGCACCCATTGCGGGGGAAGGGGCAAAGCCGAGTATTTCGGTAGATACCAAAGCACTGGGCGGCATGTACGCCAATCAAGTGAAACTGGTGAGTACCGAAGCTGGGGTAGGAATTAACCTCAGCAATGTGCAAACCAACCAAAATGACCTGACATTAACCGTCGATGGCAAAATTACCCTTGCAGGCAATATTCAAGGGAAAAAAGACATTAATATCAGCACCAAAAACCTGCAAATTAACGCCAACGCCAAGGTGAATGCCACCAAGGACATCACATTAGCCACCAACACCCTCAGCAATAATGGAAAGGTTATCGCTGGTAAGGATATGCGTGTCTTCGCTGAGTCAGTAAGCAATATGGGCAATAGTGCGCTTATTCAGGCACAAGACAACTTGTGGATGCAAAAAAATGCCAAAGGGGATTTGAGCACCCTGATTGAAAATAAATCGGGAACGATAAAGACCAATGCAGGGGATTTGATTGTTCGGACGAAGAAACTTACCAATACAGCAATAACATCGCCTATAAAAATCTCCAATATTAATGCAACTACCAGCGATAAAAACGGTACTTATGTATCTTCTTTTTTTGGTTCAAGGCAGGGAGTTGTATCGATTATTTCACTCTATCCCCGACTAGAAAGTTTCCCCTATAAAAAATGGTTTGGGGTGATGGATTTTATCAACAATGACAGTATTAATGTTGAACGAAAACAGTATTTAAATCTGGGAAATATTGGGACTATAACATCAGGAAAGAATGCCTATATTAATGCAAATGATTTAGTTAGTTATTTTGGGAAAATTACTGCAAAAAATAATGTGATATTGACAGGACAAAATGTATCAATATCCTCTTTTAACTCAGGTAAGTTAGATCTTTGGTATAAGTACGATAGATCTAATGCAGATTTAGGCAAATTTGCAGATGAAAGTGATGATACGGGGACTTATGATATTTTCTATGTTGGTGAGCCAGTAGATTTTAAGTTAATCGATAAATTCTATTCTTGGTCTCCTGATGCATTAAGTTATCAGTCTATATCTGCGGGAAATAATGTTGTTCTTGATTTTAAAAACACCATTAATCTTGAAAGCAAACTTCCTAGCACCGAAAAACCTATCGCGAAAATAATGCAAGTAGGTGCTCCTTCCTTTGCCATTACCGCAAAAAATATCATCTTAAATTCTAATAATATAAATATTTCCTCCAACTTACAGTCTGGAAATGACCTGTCTATTATCGCGGGTCAAAACATCAATATTAATAATGCACAGCTCGTAGCCAATCAATCACAAAGCCTAATTGCGAATAACGACCTTAATCTTAAACAAGTCAATTTAACTGCGAAAGACGGCACTTTAATTGCGAAAAATGGCAATATCTCGTACAGCTTAAATCCCGTCTCTGCGTTTAAAGACAATGTATTATCGCCTCCGGTTATTAACGCTGCGAATTCGTTACATATCCAAGCGGGTAAAAATATCACTTTTGATAATGCACAATTAGCCAAAACGAATAAACTGACCCTCAGTGCTAATGACAATATTGTTATTCGTCGTGATGAATCCAATTTAATGAAACTCGCGGCTTTAGAGCCAGCCGCAAATATCAATGCATTAATCACGAAAATAGGAAATTGGGCTAGTTCGGGGGAAATAAACCTCACCGCAGGCAAAAATATTGAAGCGCAGGGCATAACCTTTAGCAGTGGAAAATCTCTAACATTCAATGCGGGCCAAGATATTTTGTTAGGCTCTAAAGCCATTAAAGATATCGACAATGTATTTAAAACCAATCGCTATCCAGAGCTTCGCTCCCAACTTATCGCGAATGGCAATATCACGTTAAATGCCGCGCATGATATTGATTTTCAATCCGCAAACCTTCAATCCAAGGGTAAACTCACTGCGCTCTCGGGGCGTGATATTAAATTAACCGCTACGGCTTATTCTGCTATTGCGAATCCAAATGAAGATAACCAAAATATCCGCTATGTGACCTCGACGCTTTCGGGAGATAAAGGCGTTACACTGGCTTCAAACGGCGCTCTCACCGCACAAGGTAGCATAATCAAATCTCTGGGAGACATTACGATTTCCAGTGGGGGAAATATTCGCTTAGAGTCAGCTAAAACCCACTATCGCAAACAATCGGGTAAACGATTAGAGGATCTATATCGCCAAATTGGCACTGAAATTAACAGCGGTAAAACCCTGACCATTTTGTCTGAGGGGAGCATTCTTTTTCAAGCGTCTCGTCTCGTTGCCAAAGGTGCGATGGATATTGCGGCAAAAGGCGGGTATCTCTATGCACAAGCGATGGAAGAAACTAGCCACTATGAAGAACAAAAGAAAAAATGCAATAAATGGACACTTTGTATAACCAAAAAAGAAGTCAAAAAAACGCGTAGTGAAACAACCAATAAAGTGACTGAATTTACCGCTGGCGGTGATATTAACCTGTATGCCAAGGATGATGTCACGTTAGAAGCCACCAAAATTAATGCGGGCAAGAATGCCAAAATCACCAGCCAAACCGGTAAGGTGAATTTTAAAGCGGTGAAGAACACCACTTTTGAGCAAGTGATTTCTAATTCGAAAGGGTTTTATATTACCCAACGCAATAAAGGGTATACCGAAGATAAATGGGTACTGCCAGCCCTGCACATTGGTGGCAAGTTGACCATTGATGCCGCAAAGGGCGTCACCGCAGATGTTAAAGCTAAAAATAACCAAAGCTTACAGAATGCCCTAAATACCCTTGGGCAAACCGAAGGTACAAAATGGCTCGCAGGTCTAAAAGATCGCAAGGATGTACAGTGGGGGTTAGTTAAGGATGCATATGACAGTTGGGATTATAAAAGCCAAAGCTTAAATCCTGTTGCGTCAGCTTTAATTATGATAACCGTTGCAGCCATGACATCAGGTACTGCATCACAGTTTGCCGCTTGGGCAGCATCTGGAACTAGTGGAACCACCGCAGCGGTCATCTCAGGCGCAGCCTATTCAGGCATGACAGCACTCTCTACGCAAGCTGCGGTCGCACTGGCTGAAAACCAAGGAAATCTATCCAAGACACTTAACTCGCTTGGAAAAAGCGATACCGTCAAATCCATTATTGCTCAAATGGTGATTTCAGGAGCGCTCAATGGCCTTGATATCAAAATGGAGTGGACTAAAGGTAATCCAGCAGATGCCAAATTGCCGTTACTGACCAATGGTGATTGGAATAAGGTTGCCCAGAGGGTTGCTGCACAGTCAGTGATTAGCTCAACTGTAAATACCACCATTCAAGGCGGCAGTTTCACCGATAATTTTAAAAATGCTCTACTCAGTAATATTGGCAATCAAGTTAATGCGGAAGGTGCAAAACTGATTGGTGATAAGGGAGAGATCTTAGGGCATACAGGAAAGCTTTTAGGTCACTCCGTTGTGTCGGGTATTAGTGCTGAAATTGCTGGTGGAAATGCCAAAGGCGCAATTGTAGGTGCATTAGCGGCCCAAATAGCAGGTATTACGATTAATGATAATCTTGATAAAACCGATAATTGGCAAGAGCAGCAAGCACAAATTAGCCGCATAGCAGGAGCTTTCGCAGGTCTAATCGCAACAGGTGAAGCAAGTGGTATCAATAGTGCTGCGAATTCAGCTGAAATTATAGAACGTTATAATCGCCAACTTCATTTAGAGGAAATTAAAGCTGTTAATGAGCTTGCTAATGGAGATAAAAATAAACTAGAGCGATTATTAGCTTCATCATGTCGTAAAGTAAACTGCATTGCTCAAGAGTCACTCGAATCCTCAGATCGAGTTTATTATGAGTCACTCATGAAGAAGTACCCTAGTACTTATATTGAGGACTCTTTATTAGCGGACTATTGGATAACAAAAGAAAGGAAAGTAGTTGGAAATTACCCTGCTTTTGGTGGCGTGGAATCAATACGGCTATTCACTTACTCTAAAATTGATAGTTCAACTGATATGGAAGCGTTTGTTTTTAATCAATGGATTGAAAATGCCAGTAACTATACAGGGTGGAGTAAAAAAAATTTAGAAGACTTGTATTTTGCCGCTTCTATAGGTGCAATGGGAATTACTAAGCAAAAGCCCACTATAAAAATAAAAAATCCAGTTATTTTCCATGAGGACAAGTTTAAATATCTATTTGGTCATGTTACGAGCGGTGATCATAACAGTAGTAGAACAAATCAGATGGCTAATACGATGAAAAAATTAGGGATATTTGAGGACGTTATCGGAAAAAATATCCTTATCGAACATTTTAAAGTAACACCTCAGCTGAAAGGTAATACAATTAATACATTTGAAAATAAGTGGGGAAAATTTGAAGAGCGCGAGTCGTTTCTTATTGGGCCATCAGGTAAGGCTACAGTTTTCCATACGACATATAAAATAGAAAACAATGGCAATATGACTTTTGTAACAACAATTCCTAAAGGTGAATAATGAGCATTTATAAATATCCGGATAGTGTTGAATTGCTTGAATTCTTTGAAAATGAGCCTTTTTACACGAACTTAGATGATGGTTTAACTTTTGGCTATGAATATAGTACTGGCGATATCTCTCTCCTCTTTTATTTTACTATATTAGAAAACAGCGCAACTCTTATATTAAAAGTTAGAAACATCAAGATTGCAACAATAAATATTATTAATGTCAATAAGATAGAAATTATTGGTGATGAAATCATCATTACTTCAGTAGAGGGACACAATGAGAAAATATTTTATGCGCAAATAAAACCATCAATACTAATTAAAAATAGTTATTATTAAAATATTACTAATAGAGTAATGGCAATTCAGCATAAAACTAATTGTGGGCAGCTCGTCGGAACTGCCCACAAAATGAAATTGAGAGCCTGTCTGTTAGGGGGGGCTGATATTGGGACTAAAACTATTTATTGTAATAATATTGTTGTCTCAGATACGATTGATTTCACGAAAGATAGATTACTAGATAACGACAAAATTAGTGAGTATTTTCCTCGTATGTACCATGATTAAGATTATGGGCTGTTATACGAAATAAATAAAACATGATAAAAGCTAGGAAAGTATTAGAAGTAACCGCCATCTTGATGTAAAGATGGCAGTTACTTCTGTATAAACTTCAGCCTCTAATGTTCAACTCTTCTTTTTTGGGGCTACTTACCCAGTAAATGTAAAAAGTGAATATGTTTTTCATACTGGTCGAGGATGTCATGGATGATTTGTTCTTTCGCCCAGCCCATCACATCGTAGTCTTGCCCACCTTCTTTTAAGTGAATTTCAGCGCGGTAATATTTTTGCTCTTCACTTCGCTCTTCATCGTTGTCATTTCCCATTCCCGCGAGGGCGAATGCGGGTTGAATGTAGTAGCGTAAGCGAACTTCATACAGAAAGTTCATATCGTCGCCTAAATCGACTTCAAATCCGATTCTATCGTCTTTATCTGTATGGATATGGCAAACGGTACCTTGCTTAGCTAACTCCTCGGAAACCATCTCCATGGATGGCTTCACGGACTCTTCCATAAAGCGTTTTACATGAGCGCGTTTCGGGAAGTAGACAATATTACGTAAACGGCGCTGCCACGGAATCGGGTTACGGCTCGCAGTTGGGGCGATGGTAGCTAATTGCTGGCTATCACGTTTATAGGCATCCACGCGTAACGCTTTGAATAACCCATAAATGGAGACAAGCAGAACCGCGGCGAATGGCAAGGCGCTAGCGATGGTTAAGGTTTGCAGCGCTTGTAGACCACCTGCAAGTAACATCGTGATAGCGACAACGCCCATTAAGCCAGCCCAGAAAATACGTTGCCAAACTGGGGTATTTGAGTCACCGCCAGAGGCGAGGGTATCGACCACCATGGCACCAGAGTCCGCAGAGGTGACAAAGAACACTACCACCATCAGCATGGCGAAGAACGATAACACCGTAGAGAACGGGAAGTAAGTCAAAAACTCGAATAGCGCGAGAGAGACATCAGACTGCACCGTTTCCGCCAGTCGGGTTGCTCCTTGATTTTTGATTAAATCAATGGCGGTATTACCAAAGAAGGTCATCCACATCAGGGTAAAGCCCGCAGGAACAAACAGCACGCCAGTAACAAACTCACGAATAGTACGACCGCGAGAAATTCGGGCGATAAACATCCCAACAAACGGCGACCATGATAACCACCAACCCCAATACAGTAGCGTCCAGCCCCCTAACCAATCACTGGATTTCGGTTCGTAGGCATACAAATTAAACGTCTTGCTGACAATTTCAGAGAGATATCCCCCCGTGTTTTCCACAAAAGATTTTAACAGCAAGACTGTCGGGCCTAATATCACAATCAACAGTAATAATAGGAAGGCGAGACCGAGGTTCAGCTCAGATAAAATACGGATCCCTTTGTCGAGCCCTGAGACAACGGATAAGGTCGCGAGAGCGGTGAAGGCGATAATCAAGCCGACTTGCACAGTCTCATTCACCGGTAAACCAAACAGATGGTTCATTCCGGCGTTAACTTGCAGCACCCCAAAGCCAAGAGAGGTCGCGACACCAAACACGGTACCCACGACCGCAAAGACATCAACTGCATGACCCAAAGGACCATAAATTCGGTCACCAATAATCGGGTATAGGGCAGAACGCAGAGTGAGTGGTAAACCGTGGCGATAGCTGAAAAAGGCCAGAATCAAGGCGACAATGGCGTAGATAGCCCAAGCGTGTAATCCCCAATGGAAGAACGTCAGGCGCATGGCTTCTTTGGCGGCTTCTACGGTTTGCGGATCCCCCACTGGTGGGTTGAGATAGTGCATGACAGGCTCGGCAACGCCGAAGAACATCAAGCCGATACCCATACCCGCTGAGAACAACATAGCAAACCAAGAGACATAGCTGAAGTTGGGCTGTGCGTGATCAGGACCTAATTTTATCTGTCCATAACGCGAGAGTCCCAGATAAGTCACACTCAACAAAATGATGGCTACAGCGAGAATGTAGAACCAACTGGCGTTGTTAAATAGGTTCTTTTGAAGATGACTTAGATGAGATTCTGCCATTTCAGGCATTAAGGCGGCAAAACCGACGATAAGCAGAATAATGATAGCCGAACTGTAAAACACAGGGGGGCTGATTTTGGTGCGTACTTTTTTGTTTTCAGTCACGTTTTGACTCATAACGACCTTCTTTGATTTTTATTTTATTTTTTGCATACCAATCTTAAGGGGGCATGCGGCGAGCTGTCCTTCTGAATGAAACAATAGGTTATTGCGAAAGGGTTTCCCTGTAGGAAACGAAATAGAAAGAACAATAAAATGGCTAAATTGTGAGCGTTGATAATGATCGTTTATAGCTGAATTATCAACAAAAATTGGTGAATGATGACCCCCTTTGAACCCTGTTATGAACAAAAAACGAAAGGGTATACTGCCATGGTAGGCATCAATGATCAACCTAAGGGGTAAAATGAAAATAAATAAAGGGTGTAAATTTCATGTTATTTATCAATTCATTGTTTATTTATCTTACTGTATTTGGGTGTTATTTATAGGAATTTAACCAAGTGAGCAAAAGAGATGATTATGTTGCTAAAAATAGCCTTAAACCGGGCTAAATAGCAAAATGAATTAATTTCAGTGCGCATAAAAAAGCAGACAAGATCTGTCTGCTTTAGAATGAAAAAAGGGGAAAATGCGATAATTTATTTCTTCGCATCATTCTCTGATTTTAACGCCTCAGTTTTGTCTTTAGCATCAGTGGCAAGTTCGTCAGCTTTGTTAATGGCATCCGTTTTCATGTCTTGTGCTTTTTCTGAAAACTCACTAGACGCTTTGTCATACTGATCTTTGAGTTTATCGGCGGAGTCGGATGCATCTTGTTTCAGCTCATCCGCTTTTTTCTCACCTTGGTCCGCTAATGCTTTGGCTTTGTCTGAGAGTTCAGATGTTTTGTCAGAAACATCATTTTTCACATCTTGCGCGGTGGCTTTTGCGCTATCAGATAACTCAGTGGCTTTTTGCTCAGTCGCGTCTTTTAACTGGGTAGCTTTTTCTTCGACTTGTTGAACCGCGCTGTCTTTTTTTGATGAATCATCACAGCCAGCGACGAGAGTTAAAACGCCTGCAACAACAAGAGAAGAAATGATTTTATGTTTCATTATTAATTCCTTAACAGGTAATGTTAGAAAAATACTAATTAAACGGTAAATTCATTTGGGGCTAAAATACCGACATAGACAAATCAAAATGTAGCATATGAAATGGCGAGAGATCCATGTGGTATCTGTAAAGATGCGTAGGAAACAGCGTATGCGGGAAGGAGCTTGTGTTAGACGGAGATAGTGCGCAAGTGAGTAAACACCCACTTGCGCTGATTTAAGGCTATTTCTTTAAGTCGTCATACAGCATCATGGATGCTTTATTTTCTGGGTCACCAATCCAACGAGGCTGTGGTTGGTACTCATTGTTAATCAGACTTTTTTGTGGCTCAAATCCGGTGTACTTGAGACCCGCCAAATCAGACCATGTATAGATAAAGTCCATATTGCTGTATGGGCGAGCGGTTTTATCTTTCAAGTCAAATTGATGGGTCTGTAACCATTCTGGCGACTGCCATACTAAGAATGGTACGTTGTACATCACTTTGCTTGGCTTGCCTTCGCTACGGCCTAACATTTCATGTGGTGGCGTGTCGTAAACATCTTCACCGTGATCGGAGAAGAAGACTAAGAAGCCATTTTCTTTTGAAGAGTCGAAATCTTTGATCAGCGACGAGACCACATAGTCATTGTAATGCTGAGCATTATCATAGGCATTGTAATCTTTAATTTGGTCGCCTTTTAAGTTGGTCGGCACTGGGCTATTGCTATCGGTGAAGATGGCTTTATCTTCAGGATAACGGAACTCATAGCGCATATGGGTTCCAAGCAGGTGCACCACAATAAATTTCTTCTCAGCAGGATCGGCTAAGGCTTCTTTGAATGGGTCAAGCACCACGTCATCATAAATACGGGAGCTTTGCGCCATATCGTTGTTCAAATAATATTGCTTATCGGTTTGACGAGAGAACGCCGTTAACAGCGTATTTCGCTCAGTCATGGTTTGCTGATTGGTGATCCAGAACGTTTTAAAGCCAGCTTGTCTCATCATATTCATGATAGATGGGCGGGAATTAAACAGATCAGGCTCAGTTTCTGAAGCAAAGGTTAAAATTTGCTGTAACGCTTCGATGGTATAAGGGCGTGGCGTAACCACATCATTAAAGACCGCCAAATTGTTAGGATACTGTTTTTCCAGTTGATCAAGCTCTGGCGTTGTTTGGCGAGAATAACCATACAAGCTCATTCTGTCGCGGCTGGTGGATTCACCAATTACCAACACAAATGTTCTTGGGGTGTTGCCATTGGCATCAACAAAATTTTCTAACGGTGGAATTTTGCTGTTGTCGCGGATTAATTCTTCCATGTTTGCCAGTTGGTTCTTATACAGGAAGTAACCACTTACAAACTGCCATGGTGCGGCATACGCTAATTTACTGTTAACGTAGGAAACTACGTTTTCGAAAGGACGCTGCTGTTTGATGGCTTTATTGTAGTAAGGCACGCCAAATAGCACGATCAGAACGAGCGCGGACACAATCACGCGCCCAGTCACTGGCAACGAAACAGGTTTCAAACGTGTCCATAGGAAAATAGCGCCCAGGGTGTAAGCCAAAATCACCGCAATCACTTTAAAACTCAAATACTGGCGTAGGAATTCGCCCGCTTCGTTGGTATTGGTTTCGAACATCACAAACATGACGCTTTGCGACAATTGATGCCCATAGACTACGAAATAGGCGAGGGCGACGACCGAAGATAGCCACAATACAATCCCAATTAAGCCGGCTACCAGTTTGATTTTTCGAGGGAAAAATAATGCTGGGACGAGCCAAAGTGAGCTATACAGTAAAGAATCTCTTAATCCAATGGTGTTACTTTGACCCGTGATGACCACATACAGCTGTAATAAAGATGAAAAATACCAGAAATAAATTAATAGCCAGAACAAAGACATCCAGCTAAATTTTCCTGTTTTTATCGAATTAACCATAAATTTTTAGCTCTTAATTATTAGTTTCGTTAAGTAACAATCAAACCATAGTCGAAAAATCATTTTTTAGATAGAAAGTCATCGAGTTAGTTCAAATTATATTAATAATGAACTCATTACAGATAATGAGTAATTTATTACACTGATTATCAATGATTTTTAAATAATGTATAAGCTTTTCTTTTCATCCATCCTTTAATGATTAACTCATTAAGAAATGAGGCTTTTCAGATAGATTTTTCATTTATTGCATAAGTCATGGAATTGATATTATTCTTTGTTAATCTATTCGCTGGAAATACCAACCGGCGATTTAATTGATGGGTGGCACAACACGATGCTAGATAACGCCTTTGTGGCTTTTTTGAGATCCGCTTTAGCCGTAAGAATTTTGCTCTCCATTTTGGTGATTGTTGATGGGGGCTTAATCTTAAAACCGGTGTTGAGTGCTTACACAGACTATATCGATTGGCGCCAAAGTGGATTTACTGAATGGCTAAAATCCCTCGGATTTATGAAATTATTGGATATCCCGCGCTTTTTATTAGGGATCGCGTTGATATTTTTATCGCTATTTATGATTAACGGTGCGCGTATAGCTTGGGTTTTTGCGCTATTGCTACTGGCGATTATCGCGTTTGTAGATTTGCGGATCGCTGTAGACCACGTAAGACAGGGATATTTCTCGTTTGGTTTGCTGATTGCATTAACGCTGTTTTGGAAGCTTTACCCTCGACACAGTATCAGTAGCGCGGGGTTTGTGGCGCTTACCTGTATTATTTCATTATTGATCTACTCCATTTTTGGTACGCTATATATTGGTGATGAATTCTCGCCAGTTGTGAAAGATGGCACCACGGCATTCTATTTTGCGCTTGTTTGCATGACGACGGTGGGGTTTGGCGATATTGTGCCCGTGACAATAGATGCCCGTGTATTTACGGTCACCGTGATTATTTTAGGGATCACTATTTTTACTACTTCCGTAGTGTATGTGGTGGGTGTATTAGCGAAAGGAACGAAAGAGATTGTTCGTAAGAGGTTTTCATATATGAAAAATCATTATGTTGTCATTGGTAGCACACCGATGGCAGTTAATATCTACCAAGCGCTGAAAAAGCGGGAACTTCCTGTCGCAGTCATTTGTCAAGACAGCCACCGTAGCCACTACCCTGAAAAAGACAATATTGTCACGGGGGACCCGACGGATTCTGCCTTATTGGCAGAGGCAAATGTGAAGCAGGCTAAATGTGTGCTTATCATGACCGATAGTGACTCTTTGAGTACGTTTGCCTTGCTGGGAGTGAAAGAACAATCAGGCAGCAAAGGTGAGGCGAAAACGGTGGTATTAGTTAACCAAGAGTCAAATATGGATAAAATCCGTTTGTTGCATCCTGATATGCTATTTTCGCTCTCTTCTCTTGGCTCAGAAGTTTTGATGCAAGTGCTTTGCGGTGAAACAATTTCTAATGACAGCATTAGTGATATGCTGCTGAGCAAAGTCACCAAAAGCTAGCGATTTCACGGATGTTAAAAGGAACTCAGCCCCATGTTAAGTGCGGATAAAATTACCTGCCACCGACAAAATAGAACGTTATTCCGGCAACTGGATTTCTCCGTTTTACCGAGTCAAATTTTGCAGGTGGAAGGTCCGAATGGGGCAGGGAAAACGACCCTGTTACGCATGATGGCTGGGTTATTAAAGCCAGACGAAGGAACGATTCTATGGCAGAAACAATCGATTGAAAAACTAAAGGAAGAGTTTACTCGTCATCTATTGTATCTGGGGCATAAACCCGCCGTAAAATCATTGCTGACACCTTATGAAAATCTGAAATTTTATTATCAAATGTACCACCATGAGCCAGAAGGGGACAAAATCTGGTCTGCATTAGAAGAGGTCTCTTTGATGGGGTATGAAGATATTCCGGTGGGGCAGCTTTCGGCAGGACAGCAGCGTCGGGTCAATCTTGCTCGCCTATGGCTAAGTGAAGCGCCGTTGTGGATTTTGGATGAACCATTTACGGCTATTGATGTAGCAGGTGTTAATCGTTTAACTGAGCGTTTTCATCAACATGCCCAGCAAGGCGGTATGATTTTGTTTACGTCGCACCAAGCGATGACAGGGCATTTTGGTACGTTAAAACTGACAGGCGGGTATGATTGATGTTTTGGTTATTAATAAAAAGAGAGCTTAAAATTGCGTTTCGCAGTTTCTCTGAACTCGTCAACCCACTGTGGTTTTTTTTGATTGTCATTACGTTATTCCCGTTGAGTATCGGACCTGAGCCTCAATTGTTGGCGCGGATTTCCGTCGGGATTTTCTGGGTTGCGGCAATTTTATCATCACTGCTTTCGTTAGAACGCTTATTTAAAGATGACTATTTGGATGGCTCTCTCGAACAATTGCTATTAGCGCCTCACCCACTGTTTATGACTGTGTTAGCTAAGGTGATCTCCCACTGGTTAGTCACGGGATTACCGTTGGTACTGCTTTCTCCTGTGGCGGCGGTCATGTTATCGATTAATAGCGAAACATTGCTAGTGCTAGCGGGCACGTTATTATTGGGTACGCCAGTATTAAGTTTCATTGGGGCGATTGGCGCTGCGTTGACGGTATCACTGAAGAAAGGCGGCGTTCTGGTCAGCTTATTAGTATTACCGTTGTATATTCCGGTTCTGATTTACGCCACAGGGACAATGGAAGCACACAGTTTTAATATGCAGCTTGGAGGCTATTTTGCCATTCTAGGGGCATTGTTTGCGGCAAGTATTACGTTCTCTCCACTGGCGATTGCGGCGGCGCTAAAGATTAACGTGAGTAATAGTTAGGGAAGAACCTTGTTAATTTAGCTGATATAGTCAAAGCGTATTCTATCTGGCAAAAGGAAAATTATCATGTCCGCGGTTCCCCTGATCAGTAGTGAGAACTTTAGCCGATTGTTATCTGACCCAATGCAATCGAGTGGGCAATGGGCATTAATTTATTTTTCTGCGTCTTGGTGCCAGCCTTGTCAAACAATGAAGCCTATCTATTTACAATTAGCAGACTACTTTTCTGATAATGGCGGCTCGCATTTTGGTGGGAGTGTACATTTTGGAATAGTGGATATCGCCCAATCTCCGACAATAGCCCCTCAATACGGAATTAAATCTGTTCCTTCTATTGCGCTTTTTCATGATGCTCGTTTGGTGGATTTGATAGCCGGGGAATATCAACTTTCTTCACTGATTGCGAAAATAGAAAATAAGCTGTTATGTTCACATTAATCTTTGAAGGATTAGTTATTGGCTGCCTATTAGGATTAACGGGCGCTGGTGGGGGTATTTTAGCGGTTCCTGCATTGATGACATCTCAAGGATGGGGCGTTGCACTCGCCGCGCCAGTGGGGCTATTAGCGATTACATTGGCGGTATTAGTTGGTGTTATTCAGGGGCTTATTCAGCAGAATATTCGTTATAAAGCGGCTATTTGGATTGCGTTAATGAGTATTCCCACCGCTAAATATGGTGTTTATTTAGCTCAAATTATTTCACCCCAATGGCTGACTTTAGCATTTAGCCTCGTGATGCTGGTGGTTGCATATCGTGTTGTTTTTAAAAAAGTAATTGAAGAGGATGATGCCCCGTGCAAAATAAATCAGCAAACGGGAAAATTTATTTGGAATATACAAACGGCATCTATACTGGGTGGAATAGGTTTGGTTGCAGGATTGCTGACGGGCTTATTAGGTGTCGGGGGCGGGTTTATTATTGTGCCTGCCATGAGAAAATTCACTAATTTAAATATTAAAAGCATTATTGCTACTTCGCTGATGGTGATATTCCTCATTGGCAGCATTAGTATTTCAATTAATATCTTGAATGGTTTTGAATATCCATTAGAGGTGAGTGCAACCTTTATTTTAGCCTGCGTTTTTGGGTTGGTTGCGGGACGTTTTTTGATTGGCTACATCCCTGTTAATATTGTTCAAACTATATTTTCATTATTAGTTATTTTTGTTTCATTATATTTATTATATTTAATTTTTGTTTTTATAAATAATAATGGGATCCCCAGTTTGTTAATATAATAATTTCATTTCCATTACTCATTTATTAGTGATTTTTCAGTTATTTTACGTTTAAAACAATTTTTTATATTTGGCTTGATTCAAATTGAGAATATTAGGCATAAGATGCTATTGGTTTGATGTATAAGAAAGAAAACTGATTTATCTTCAATGATAAATAGGTATAATGGATTAATCGCAATTCTTATTCAGCAGTGATATCAACAGAACACGCTATACCCTACCAAATACAATAATCATTACAGGTTGACTAGCATAAATATGACTAAACAAGATAGTTCAACAACCATCATTGATATCGCCAAACGCGCGAATGTGACCGATATTACGGTATCTCGAGCTTTTAATCACCCAGAATTGGTAAAAAAAGAAACACGGGAAAAAATACTCGCGATCGCACAAGAGTTAAATTACGTTCCCAATGTATTTGCGCGTAACTTAAAGAATAAAAATAGCCGAATTATTGGTGTTGTGACAGACAGCACGTTTAACCCCTTCTATGTGGTTTTAATCCAGACGGTGTCGCGCTTAGCGAAAGAAAAAGGCTATCAGGTCATGATTTTTGATACTGATAGTGATGAAAAAGCGGAACAAACCGCCATTGAAACCTTAGTTAGCTATAAGGCCAGTGGCATTTTACTTTCACCTGTTCGTGACGATAAAGCCTATCAACCGAGTTATTTGTCATTGATTGATCAGCATAAAGTCCCATTGGTTTTTGTTGACCGTTCTATTTATGGCAAAGATTACCCTGGGCTATTTCTGAAAAACTTTGAAATCGGGGCATTAACTGGTAAATATCTCAATCAGCAACGCAGTGAAAATACCTTAATTGTCTCAGGGCCTGAGCATTCTGAAATTAGTCTTTCACGCTTAGCAGGTATTTATGATCAATTTACCAACCGTAAAAATATTCATGTCCTGTACAGCAGTTATATTTTTAGTAAGAAAGATGAAGAGTATTTAAGAGAAAAAATAAAAGAGCTCTATACACCCAATATGTACATCGTGGGGTTAAACGGAATTATTACCGCGGGGATGTACAAAATTATTTCTGAACTCGGATTATCTTGCCGTTATTTCTCGGTGGACTTACCACCTTATGCTGATACTTATCATTTATCGATTTCAGGCGTTCACCATGACTCAGTTTATTTAGGTAAACGAACAGCGGAATTATTGTTTGCAGAGATAGAAGGTGGCTCTACTAAAGAAACGGGCTCCAAGCAAATTTTTGTCAATGGAAAACTCGTGACGTACGATTAAAAAATAAGGATTTCATCATGAAATCCTTATTTATTATTTATCATAACAGCGTGAAAATTAACGCTTCATTGAGCTAATTAAGGTTGCACCCCAGATAATTAAGCCTTTTACAATATATTGAACGTACGGCGAAATACCCAATAGGTTCAAGCCATTGTTCAGCACACCTAAAATCATTGCGCCGATCAATGTACCGATGATCATTCCGCGACCACCTGCGATAGATGCACCACCTAAAACCACCGCTGCAATGGCATCAAGTTCAAAACCTACACCAGCATTAGGCTGACCACTCATCACGCGAGAGGTAAAAATCAGTCCGGCAAATGCGGCAGTGAAACCACTGATGACGTACACCAACATTTTGTAGCGCTCAACGCGGATACCACTTAAACGCGCTGCCTCTTCGTTACCGCCAATCGCATAAATATAGCGACCGAATGGAATATGATTAAGTACCACATAAAAAATCAGATACAGACCCAGCATTAACAGGATAGGCACTTGAATTCCCATCAATTCTTCACGTCCCCAAAAAGCAAACTCTTGAGGTAAGCCAGAAATAGGGTAACCACCGGTGTAAATTAGCGCTAAGCCCTTCGCGATGATCATGGCGCCTAAGGTCACGATAATAGGCGGCATTTTACCGTAAGCAGTTAAAATCCCATTAATAAATCCAAATGCGATACCGGATAACAGACCCAGAGCAATGGCGATCGAAGGGTCCATACCATAATATTTCATTAATCCAGCCATCAATGTACCGGATAGTGCCATCACCGCCCCAACGGAAAGGTCAATTCCTCCTGTTAAGATGGCAAATGTCATCCCGATAGCAATGATTGCGTTAATCGAAACTTGGCGGGCAATAGTAGATAAGTTATTTACCGTTAAAAAATGCTCATTAAAAATGGACATGCAAGCAAATAAAATAATTAACCCAACGAGAGGTAAAAATGCCGGTATCTTGGTTAATTTGGCAAAATTAAATTTATTCTTCGCCAGTGGAATTGTACTTTGGTTAGACATAGTCATGATCCTATATAATATTGCCGGCCGCATGTAACATAATTTGGGTTGAGTTGATCTCGTCCCCACTTAATTCAGCAGCAACTTCACCATCTCGAAATACCAAAACCCGATCGCTCACGCCAATAACTTCAGGTAGCTCGGAGGAGATCATAATAATTGAGATACCTTTTTCAGTGAGTGAACGCATTAACTGGTAGATTTCTGATTTTGCCCCAACATCGATACCTCGCGTAGGCTCATCGAAAATAAGAATTTTGGCTTGTTTATTGAGCCAGCGCGCAATAACCACTTTTTGCTGATTTCCCCCACTTAAGGTTGAAACCGCGGTATCCGCTTCGGGTGTTTTAACTTTGACTTGAGAAATCAAATCAAGTGATAACAAATGCTCTTTTTTATTTTGAATTAAGAACAATTTTTGGGCGTGGTTATTTAGCCAGATATTCTCTTTCACCGAAAATGGCAAAACTAATCCTTGGGTTTTACGACTTTCAGGTAACAGCCCAATCCCTAACTGTAGCGCTTGCGCCGCTGATTTCACTTTGACGTCTTGACCGTCCAAAATCACTTTTTTCTTGTAAGCTTTATCGGCTCCCATCATGGCGAGAATATTTTCAGTACGGCCTGAGCCGACTAAGCCTGCAAGGCCGAGGATCTCACCTTTTTTCAATTGAATGCGGTTGGTTGGGCCAGAAGCAAACCGTTGAATTTGAGCATCGAGAATGACCTCTTGCCCATCAAAATGACGTTTTGGCGGGTAAATATTTTCGACTTCACGACCCACCATCATTTCGATGATCACATCAAGGTCTGTATCATCTACCTTGCGGGAGCCAATATATTGACCATCTCGCAATACGCTAATGGTGTCGCAAATTTCATAAATCTCTTCCAAGTGGTGAGAGATAAAGAACATGCCGACGCCTTTTGCTTTCAGGTCACGCATCACATCAAATAGGTGATTGGCTTCTTTGGGTGTTAATGTTGCCGTTGGCTCATCTAATACCAATATTTTGGCATCCAGAGAAAGCGCTTTGGCAATTTCCACAAATTGTTGTTCAGCAATACTTAAATGGCTAATGGGTTCATCAATATCAATATTAACACCCAACTCAGATAGGATTATCTGCGCTTTTTCACGCATCAGCTTTCTATCTAATAAGCCAAATTTATTTTTAATTTCCCGGTTTAAAAAGATATTTTCAAAAGCATTTAAATAAGGGATTAACGAAAACTCTTGGAAAATAATACCGACGCCCGCTTTAATGGCATCACGATAATTATGGAAGGTGTGTTCTTCGCCTTCGATAAGTATTTTCCCGCTATCTGGTTTATGAATTCCACACAGCACTTTCATTAGCGTTGATTTACCCGCACCATTTTCACCCAGCAGTGCGTGTACCTCTCCTTTTTCTAAAGAGAGATTAATATTATCTAGCGCCTTAACCCCAGGGAAAGTTTTACTGACATCTTTTAATGCTAACAATTGCATCATGTTGCTTCCCTTAATTTCTTTACCGCTTAAAAATGGGTAACAAAGCGAGTTGGAAAGTGAAATACTTTCCAATAAACAGAGTGTCATTCATTTTTATTAAGAGTATTGCGCCAGGGATATAATCCACAGACGCAATACCGAGTTCGACTTATTTATTTTATTAATTGCTGATTACCAATGGAAATCTTTAGCATTGGTTTTGTCGATTAACTTAACATCCAGAGGAACTTCTTTAGGTACGTTCGCTCCCCAGTGTTTTGCTAAGCCCATGGCTAAACCAATACGTACTTGGTCACGTGGGAATTGTGCAGAGGTAGCGATAAACGGTGAATTACCTTTGGCAATTTCAGCGACGGCTTCAGGAGAACCATCAACACTCACCAGTTTCACATCACGGCCCGCAGATTCGATGGCCGCTAATGCACCTAAAGAACCCACATCGTTCACACTGAAGATACCATTCAAGCCAGGGTTAGCTTGCAGCATGTTTTCAGTGACGTTCATCGCAGTATCACGCTCTTGTTTACCGTTTAATTTGGTCACAATTTTGATATTTGGATACTCTTTCATAGCAGCTTCAAAACCACGAACACGCTCAAGGATTGGCACGACAGGGATACCATCAAGGATAGCAACTTCACCTTTACCACCTAATGATTCACCTAAACGTTTACCCGCCATTAGGCCCGCTTCGTAGTTTTTAGAACCCACGAATGAATCGATTGGACCGTTAGCTTGTGCATCGATAGCAATTACCACGACACCGGCTTTTTTCGCCGCTAATACCGCCGTTTCTGCACCTACGCTATCCGCTGGGTTAATCAGCAGGATATCGATTTTCTTCTGCAGCATATCTTCGATGTCGCTCGTTTGTTTTGAGACATCGTGAGCCGCATCAGCGATATAAAGCTGAGCGCCCATTTCACCTGTTGCGCTTTCTAAAGCCTCTTTCATGGTCACGAAATATTCGTTATTCAGTTCTTGAAACGACATTCCGACAGAAACAGGTTTTGCTGTCGCATTAAAAGCCATGCCCAGTGTTAAAACACTTGCTGCAACAGCTAACTTTTTAAATTTACTCAACATAAGATGTTCTCCTAAAGAGTCTTTAGTGTTATAGGGTACTGCTAATATTTATGATTATTAATGACTTACTTTAATTATGCTGATACTGCATTTCACAATACTGAATTTCACTATATTGCACTACAACAGCATTATGGCTTGATGACGACTTTGATGGAGTCGGCTGATTTCGCCATAACAAACGCCTCTTCCCAATCATCGATTGAGTAGAAGTGGGTAACGATATCGTCAGCACATACCAGCCCTCGGCTGAACAGGTCGATAGCAACCTCATAGCTGTACGGACCTAAGTGTGCGCCTCGGATATCTAACTCTTTGCGGTCACCGATAATGGACCAGTCAACCGTCGTTTCTTTACCGAAAACGCTGAACTCGACGAAGCGACCCAGTTTACGGATCATTTCTAACCCTTGAGTCACACCGATAGGCGCGCCAGTGGCTTCGATATACACATCGCAACCATAACCTTCGGTCATCTCCTTAACCAGTTTGATAGCATCTTCTTTCAGTGGGTTGATAACAACATCCGCACCAAATTTCTTCGCTAATTCAAGGCGCTCATCGATAGCATCAATCACGACTAATTTTTTCGGCGTTTTCAGTTTTGCAACTTGGATCATGCACAGACCTAATGGACCCGCACCGGCGATGACAACCACGTCATTTAAATCAATATCACCACGGCGAACGGTATGGATAGCACAAGCCATTGGCTCGATTAATGCCGCGTCTTTATCCGATAATTCATCTGGAATTTTATGAATAATTGCACGCTCAGAGAAACGCATATATTCAGCCATTCCGCCATCTGCGACTTCTTTTTGAAAGCCATAAATGTCATGGGTTTCACACATCCAATATTTGCCTGACTTGCAGAAACGGCATTCCCAGCAAGGGACAATTTGTTCCGCTAAGATACGGTCGCCAATTTTCAATTTATATTTTTCAGCGGACCCTTCGCCCAGTTCCGCAACGCGACCGTAAAATTCGTGACCGGGTACGACAGGGGCTTTGATCCATGGGTTTTCACCCCAGAACATTTGAGCGCCATCATTGGCTTTACAGTCACCTGCACAGATACCGCATCCATCAACTTTGATGACCACTTCACGGAACCCTGGTGTTGGTCTTTTAATGGCTTCAAAGCGGTAATCATGGGGGCCATGACATACAACAGCTTTCATTTTTTCAGGTAGGGTACTCATATTCTAATAACCTCATTCTGGATGTTGGCTATAATGTTGACGTCAACATTAAACGTCGCTTTTGTAACTAAACCGTTCTCTTTGTAAAGCTTGACGGCTAAAAATAATAATAGTGTGAGAAAAGTGATGCTCTATTGTTATAAATAAATTGTTTAGTTTTTAATATGACGACGTCGTCATTTTTGAGAGATGCTAAATAAAAAAGTGATAATTGTGATTCAAATCCTATTTTTTATTTAAGAACTCTTTTGTTTATGAGGTTTGTTTGCCAGATAAAATGCAAACTATAGTGGATGCGATGATTTTCGAAAGAGTATAATTAGTTTCGTTATTTTCAGAAGTGAAGAATCTTTGAAAAAACATTTCAGCTAACACTTTAAGGTGAAATTTGAATTAGTTTGCGTCATTAATGTGATCGCGATCGATTTGCTGTAGCGTATAAATCTCTATTAATCTTTTTCTTTGCTATTTTTCCGATTGAATAAAAAGTGTTATATCGATAACTTAAATTAAATATCTCTGCATTAATGATTTTTTAATTAAAAGGCATAAAAATGGCAACGACAATGATTGTTCTTCTGGTTTTACTGCTTATTTTAGCGGGATGGGGAATTTCTATTTATAACCGCTTGGTGAGTACTCGGAATCAAGTTAGCAATCAATTTGCCAATATTGATGTGATTTTAAAACAGCGTGCGGACCAGATTCCCCAATTAGTCACCATAGTTGAAAAAGCCATGGATCATGAAAAAGCGCTATTTACCTCATTGAGTGATGCTCGCCAAAATTATTTCAGCGCTAAAAATGTGAATGAAAAAATTGCGGCATCGAATGAAATGGATAAGGCATTAAAAAGCCTCGTGGCGGTTGCTGAAAACTACCCAACGCTAATATCGGGTGAACAGTTTACCCAATTACAAATCGCACTAAGTGAAGTGGAAGATAAAATCGCTCAGCGCCGCGAAGGCTTTAATGACGCAACAACGGAATACAATACGGCGATCCAAATGTTCCCAGACAGTATTTTTGCCAGTATTTTTGGTTTTACTGCGTTGCCTTTATTGGAAATCTCTGAGGCGGAGAAAAAATATGATGGTGTTCAATTCAAATCATAATTACCGTTAAAGGTATCATCTGTGAATATCTACTACTTTCTAGGTGCTGCATTAGGCGGCATTCTTTTTTATTTAGACAGAAAATATTCCAAAAAGCGTAAATTTAATTGGGGCATTATTCCTTTTACTGCGGTGCTATTTGGGGCGTGGGAAACTATTTCGCCGAGACCTGGTGAATATGAACGCTACTTTTTCTACGCCGTGGCTGTAGGGATGGCTTTTGCAGCTAGCCGTCTTGTCGTTGGAATAACGGAAAGTGCCTATGACCGCTATCAACGTTTACAAAAAGAAGGCTCCTCAAAATTTACCGCATTATTAAAAACCCTTGTTAGCACTGCATTAGCTGGGTGTTTAACGATGGGATTTTTCATCGATATTCGCCTCTTTTTTGTGGCTTTCGTCTTATTGTTTGTTTTGAGTATTATTCAAAATACCCCCGAAAAACGCTTTCTAAAGTTTCAAAAGAACCTCGCGACGTCAAAAATTCGCTCAATTGCGATGGGGCTTGTGGAAGTGGAAGGGAAAATAACGTCAGGAAAGGAAGTTAAAAGTAAGTTGGGTAATCGCAGTTGTTATGGCGCTTTCTATTATGAATACTCCATCTCTACGGATAAAGAGGGTAAAAAAAGTTATACCCTCAGAGACAGCAGCGCTCAGCTACATAATTTCACCATAACGGATGATACAGGCTCAGTGAATGTGATTTGTGACCCAGATTATTTTGTTCATACGGGATTATCCCCCCATATGGATTATGAAAGTGGCAATCGTCGTTATAAAGAGTATTTACTTGAAAGTGGGAAGAGTTATTTATTGATTGGTTCGGCGGACAGTGAGAATGGCAAAGTGGTGATTACCCGCAAAGCGCCACACATGTTATTAGGCGTTTCGCCATCAGATTATGTGACTCGCTGGAATAAATCCGCGCCAATGCGTCGGAATATTGGGGTGACTGCAATGGTTGCAGCTATTCTGATTGCGTTGATATTAATGACGCCAGTGAGTTATCAAGATGGATATTTAACGCTTCATTTTAACCAAATTTCGTTATCTGACAGTGAATGATATGAATCAGATTATCTTTTGGATCTTTATCGCCGTGATAGGCACCATTTTGGTTCGCTATATTGTGGGGATCTACAACAATATTATTTTCTTGAAAAATAACTGCGAAAAAGCGTTTGCCAATATTGATGTGCTTCTAAAGAAACAAGCAGATTTGATGCCTCAATTAACGGTTGTTGCAGAAGGGGCAATGAACCATGAAAAGCGTTTAATTAGCGAATTACTGCAAAGCCGTCAGCACTATTTATCCACGGAACAGCTCGATGTTAAAGTGGATTCCGCAAACCAATTTCGCTCACATTTAAAGCCGATTTTTTTACTGGCAGAAAAATACCCTAAGCTGATTAGCCAGCAGGCGTTATTAGCATTACAAACATCAGCGAAAGGGCTTGAAGACCAAATTGCGGATCGCCGAGAATTTTTTAATCAAACGGTCACGTTATACAACACCAATATTCGTCTTTTCCCGAATCTCATTTTTACGCTCTTATTTCGTTTTAAAGATATTCCCTTGCTGTATGTTCAACAGGAGTCTGCATCATGATCACCATTCCTTTTTCATGGTTTGGTTTCACCGATTGGTTGGTGAATAAAGGGGAGCCGGGGTTGATCGTGATGTTTGCCACATTTGGTATGATCCCCACCTGTATTGTTTTCACGTTGGTGATGAGAGTGGTTGGGATGAAGAAATTCATCGCTCCTGTGGTATTGGGCATGATGAGCTCGATGTTTATCAGCATGATGGTGCTTATTCCACTGTTATTAATCTTCCGTTTCGATAATATTCCAAAAGCGATGTTAGTTTGGATGGTGGTTATGGGAAGCTGTATTGTCTTTTTCCTAACGAATATGGATTACATTGAGATTTGGTCATCAAGCCGAGAAGAAAAAAAGAAAAATAGTATGACGGCGAGAAAGAAACGAAAAAAATAAAAGGCGGTTTTTTACTGTTGTTTACATTATATCTGACTGTTTTATAGCGTAAGTCAAAAAATAAATTATTAAGCTGTAAAATAATGGCTCTATAATCCACCAAATAAAAATGGGTGATTAGGATAAAATACAATAGGTAAGTCGTGGTTATCATATTAAGATAATCGTAATATGGTATTCAAAAAGGATGGCTAGATAAAGTCACTATTATTACTCCTCATCAGCGTAACAGCTTGGTTATGATTTTGGTGTAACTTCACAGTTTTGTATGGTTTCGTTAGTTTACTGTGTATAAGTGTGAATGGTTCATTTAGCTGCCTGTCAGTATCTTGTTGATTTATAGCTAAATAAAGTTAATCTTGTCTTTTTTCGTCAATTATTGATCTTTTATTTTTACTCCGCATATGTGTTAAATTGTAATTCTTCGCTGTTCGGAACAAATAAAAAGTATATTTGATATAAAACACTGTATTTGCATTCTTTTTATGATGATTTTAGGTTTAAATATATTAAATAGATAATCTTAAAACGAGTAATTGAGTTTACTTGTTTGTTTTCTATGATGAAACATACTGAAATACTTTGTAATAAGGCAAAATTAAATAACTTGCTTTATTTAGCCTAATTCAAATCTTAAAAATATATTCTTATAATGGCTCCATCGAGTTAATAAGGCTGATGAGGTTTATTAGCTTTAAATCGATATTGAAAATAAATAAAACCAAATAAATATCTAAAATATTCTTGTTTGAATTTTAATTTAAAATTCCAATAGGAGGGGTTTTATTCGTTTAAATATTATTTTTATTTTATAGGGTTTATTTCATGTTTAAGAGAACCGTAATTGCATTATCTTTAATTTCTGTTTCAAGCGCGACATTAGCAGCGGCACCTGTGGCTAATTTAAAAGTATCAGGTTCAATTACACCACCAACTTGTACTATTAAAGGTCAGAATGAAGTTGACTTAGAATATGTATTTGATGTGTCACCTGGCATGTTCCCTGTTTCTGGTAATTTAGGACTTGATGCAAAAACAAATAGCATTGAAGTAATTTGTGATGCAGCAACTTATTTAACTTTCTCCTCTACTGATAACCGTGCGAGTTCTGTATTAACCGCGAGTGCATATAACTTTGGTTTAGGTCTATTTGATACCGATAAAAAAGTTGGTTTCTATACAATCAATATGAAGAATGCAACAGTTAAAGCAGATTCTTCAAGTGCTGCTCAAACTGTCGGTATTTCGAATGGAGCAACATATGCCACAACAATGTTTATTGATAAAACGAAAAAAATGGCGTGGGCAACAGCAGCAAGCACATTAAAAGCAGGGCAAATTTTTACAGCAGACTTTGATGTAAAACCAACGCTGAGTTCTGAATTGAAAACAAGCTCGGGTGATGCACAATTAGATGGTCATGCAACATTAGCCTTTGCTTTCTCCCTCTAATTTTTTTGATTGAAATGAATAGATATAAATTTATATCTATTCATTATGGAACGGAACTATGATTAAAAAAATAACACCATTAATATTATCGACAGTATTAATATCTCCAGCTGTATTTGCTAATACAACTGCAAATATAAAAGTATCAGGCAAAGTTGCAATGCCAACCTGTTTAATTAATGGAAATGAACAGTCAGATGTTATTTTTGAGTTAGCAACAACATCGCCGAGATATTTGAATCAGACATCATATACGGTATTACAGTCACCAGTTAAAAAGAATGTCACTGTGACTTGTGATGCAGAGACATATTTAACCTATCGTGCAACGGATACGTATCAAAGTACACCATGGCCTACAGCATCTGGCGATAGTTACTTTTTCATGGTGAATTCGGATAGTCCAGATAAATCCGTCGGTGCAGTGATGTTTGCTGTTTCTGATGTCACGATTGATTCTAAAACTGCTTTTATTGCAAGTGATGGTGTCGCTGCAAATAACTCTGTCATGACTAAAAAAATACTTAATGGTTTTGGTACAAAGAGCTCAACAATATTCGCCAATAAATTAACAGCAGGAAAAGTATTCTCTGCAGATTTTGTAACAACTAGCGTTTATATTAGCTCAATCAACCAATTAACGACAGCGGGTATCGATTTGACGTCTAATGTTGATTATCAAGCAGAAGCTGTGCTGGCGTTTAACTTTGGTATTTAATTAAATTCTAATGAGATGTATTTCTTGGGGAATATATGCGTTTATTTGTCACTCCAGTAACTAAAGCTACATTGTTGTTTGCATATTGTAGTCTGTTTTTTAGTGAAGCAGTTTATTCGCATACTTTTCAAAATAGAAATATTATTGAACAGGTTGAGTCACCCCCTACGTGTGAAATCGTTATCCCTGATGGCGGGCAATATCAATTTAATCAATTGCATGCTCGCCAGTTTAATGCGGTTAAAGCAACGGAAATACCGGAGATCACCAAAACATGGCAAGTGTTGTGTAATACGCCAACGCAATTGCTTGTTCAATTCTCGGATAACCGAAGTGATTCATCACAGTTGGGAAATGAAGATTATTTTGGACTAGGGAAAGTGAATAACCAAGGACGATTAGGGAATTACCAGCTGATACTTAACCAACCTAAAGTAGATGGTCAATCGGTTGGAATCGGTGCAGTGGAAGGTGCAGGGCCATTTCAGCGCATTCAAGGAGCAATATTAAAAGGGAAAAAATATGCATGGTTTACAAATGAAAACGTATTATCCAGTGGCAAAAACTTCACCGTTAATATAGCCGTTAAGCCTATCTTAAATAGCCTTAAAGAGACCAATGGTCCTATTATTGAGGCTGTGGAATTAGATGGTAGTGCAGATATTATATTTTCATTTGGAATATAGTTTTAATTCTTAGTAATTTATATTGGAAATAAAAATAACAATGAATAAGAAAAATAAATTTTCTTATTGCCAGCTATTTTTAATTTTTGTCGTACTGCATGTAAATAATTCCGATGCATCTGAATCAATAAAGAGTAATACAGGATCGTCAATTAATTTTGATATCGACTCTTTAAAATCACTAGGGTATGGGGCAGAGGTCGCTGAATTCTTTATGAAGGGTAATCAATTTTTACCCGGAAATCATGATGTCACCATAAAATTAAATGGCAGTAATGAATATACTGCGAATATTGAAATCAATGAAAACGGTGAGCTTTGCCTGACTGACGGGTTAATGAGTAAGTTGAGGCTAAAAAAAGTTAACTTAACTGACGGATGTAATACATTCGAACAAATTTACCCTGAAGCAAAAATTGCATTACATCCTAGCTCCTACCAAATAGATATGGTGGTTGCCGAAGAGAATTTAGATCCAAAGCTACAAGGTAATGAGTTAACGTACGGTGGGTTTGGTGTTGTCAGTAACTATCAATTATATGGTATGCATATTAACGGTAATTACAGCCAGCGTTTCTACCAAGGAGAGTTTGAAACAGGCATTAACTGGCAAAATTGGGTTCTACGAAATAACAGTAGCCTCTCTGTTGGAGATTCAAAATCACAATATCAATTTAATGAAACCGTACTGTCAAAAAGCATCGAACCTTTGCAGTCGTTATTAGATATTGGGCAACTTAATACGCAAGGCGCATTTTTTGGGGGAACACCGCTGGATGGTGTGCAAATTTACTCAGATAGCTCTTTGCAAGGTTCGAATATTTTAGTTGTTCCGGTGACTGGCTTTGCAAGTACACCGTCAACGGTTGAAGTTCAGCAAAATGGACGGCTGCTATATCGAACGATGGTGCCAGCGGGGCCTTTTGAGTTAAATCGTATTAATAATGTGGTGATTGGTTCGCCTCTGGACGTCACTATTTTCCAAGATAATGGTGAAAAACAGCAGTTTCAGGTGGTGACAGCCAACCAGCAAACTGCGGTTTCACCCATGAGTTATCAATTTTCAGTGGGGCGTTATCGTAGCCAAAGTGATCTGCGAACAGATAAACCCATTATTGGCAGTGCAGAAATAAGCCAGCAATATGGCATGTCAAATTATGGTGCAGGCGTACTTTATTCAAATCAATTTCAAGCGGTGAGTGGACGACTTAACTCTTATTTTGATTTTTCAACGCCGATTTCTACGGGGATTGGTGTTCAAAGTGCGAGAAATAATGAAAAGCGCGGGGAGCAGATCGATTTCAATAGCAATATTGCATTTGAAAAAATGACATTCGGCGCATCTGTTTTATATCGTACGAATGAGTTTCCAACCTTGGATAGTTCATTATTAAAAAAGCAACCCGCTCAGGATGAGCAAGAAAATACGAATAGATGGTTTAGTGGAGAATTACAAACGACCTCTTCGTTATTTGCAAGTTGGGGTGATGTTACATGGGGGCGCTTTAGCGCTAACGTAAACCATAATCATTTTTATGGTGATAAATCTGATACTGTTTTTTATTCAGCAGGCTATAGCCGAAAAATTACAGATATTTCGGTGAATGTGAGTTACCAAACGGGTGATGACCGAGATAGCCGAATTTTTATTAATGCATCGATGCCGTTAGGTAAGAAAAAAAGTGTCAGTATGCAGAGCCAATATTACCAAGATAAAACCATGGTAATGGCAAATTACAATCAGCAAGTCAGCGATAATTTAAGGTATTCCGTTGGTGCTGGTCGTAATGATGGCACGAGTGTAGTGAATGGCAGTATTAATAATGCCAATGCGTATAGCAATATTTCGCTGAGCGGTTCGATGTCCCAGAATAATACGCACTCAGTCACGGTCTCTGCATCAGGCGGTATGGCGTATTCCGATGGGTTATTTGCAACGTCATCGGTGCCTATAGGTGACACCTTTGGCATTGTGTATGTGCCGGATGCCCCGGGGGTTAGAGTCAACACGATGGGCAGTGGCACTACGATAACGAATCATTTTGGTACGGCAGCGATTTCATTGTTACCAAAGAACCAAAAGTCTACGGTGCACTTAAATACAGAGAAACTGCTCCTGAATGTGCGTTTGGATACGACGTCGTTTGACGTTGCGGCGGCGAGAGGGACTGTCATGACGAAGCGCATTCAGGCAACCACAATGCGCCAATTATTGTTGAGCATCAAAATGGCCAATGGTGATGACGTTCCTTTTGGCGCCAGTGTGCTTAATAAAAAAGGTGATTATATGGGCGTCATCATGGGGGAAGGTAATTTATTACTCAGTAATGAGCAAATTGGTGATGACATTATTTTACGCTCACCTAACTCTGATGATTGCATTATTAAATATAACGTACCGGAATTTTTTTCAGCTGAATCACTTTATGAAGAGGCAGATGCTATCTGCCAATAATCTTACTATTATTTGAATACAAGTTTGAGGTTTCAATGAAAAAGTTAATTTATATCGCATTTTTAAGTTTAATGGGCTTAATGAGTGTATCTGCAAAAGCGAGTTTCCAATTAGAAACGATGACTGTTATTTTAGATGCAGGTGAAGAGCGCAAAGTATTTAGTGTAAAAAACACATCGAAAGAACCTATCTTATTATCAACAAAAGTCTCTGATTTAGAAGGTTCTCAGCCTATGGCTAAAGATATTATGGTATCTCCGCCAATTGTTAGAATTGAACCAAATGAAAGCCAGCAAATTAATTTTGTTTTAAAGAAAGGGTTAGATTTAAAACAAGAACAGATTTTGCGTGTTTCTTTTCAAGGGGTCGGTGCCGTTAAGCAAAACTCTGCAAAAATGCCTATTCGCCAAGATGTGGCTATGCTGATTACGCCAGCAAATGGGGTATTAAGCCAAACACCTTGGAAAAATATCACCGTTAATCAAAAAAATAATCAACTAACGTTGACGAATACAGGGGATCAAGTTATTCGCTTATCACCTTCAGTCACGACATTACCAAGCAATGACGCTTATACCATTGATCAATTTTATTTAAGACCGAATGAAAGCAAAACTATTAATGTGAAAAACACAGTACAGGAGTTAGTGATTTCCCCATTAAGTCGTTACGGTTTTAAAACTCAAAATAATGACACCATCAAGGTCACTCATAATGGATAACTTTATCTATCAGTAGGATCGAGAATTAAATCTTTAATTTAATCGTTCCGGTACAGGGAGATATATAAAATATGAAGAGCGTAGATGAAGATAGTAAACCCGAAAATCATGTTTACTCCGTAATAATCGGCAAAGAGCTGAAACGAATTCGTAAAAAGAAAGGTTTCTCGGGCTCTAAGGTGGCTAGTCAGTTAGGTATTTCACAACAGCACTATTCGCGATATGAGTGTGGTAAATGCCGCATTTCTGTTGATATATTATTAAGTATTCTTTTTATTTTAGATTTTGATTTTGGGGACTTTTTTAGTGAGTTAAGGTTCCTGCTGAATAATGATTATCATGGTGAAATTCCGAACGTGAAGCTAAGTGATACACACAAGGATATTGAAAGCTATTTTGATAAAACAAGTTAGGATATCAATTTGATATTATTAATATCTTTTCTTTATTTATTCTTTTCTGCATTCATTTTGATTGTAAATCCGCCATTAGGCGGATTTTTTTATTAATGAGTGACTAATGAAATACGAAATCAAGTTTACTGAATGGTCGTAATATATTCTGCATTCCAAATATATTCTCCTGCTTGATTTGGGCACTTTCCTTTTAAGTGAGTTTCAATCTGTTTCTCTTTTTGCCCTGCTGGCATTTGAATAACTTGGGGTTGTTTATTGAGAATACTTTGATTATCGAGAGTAATATCAAAACTATCAGGTAAATCATTAGATTTTACGGTTAACTCCATTCTTTTATCTTGCCCTATATACCCCACAAAACCTACAGTCAAAGGAATAACGGTTTCTAGTTCTTGATTGGGGAAACAAGACTTTAAATCAACAATTGCAGGTGCGCTGATATGGGGATACGCCTCACTAGATGCCATTAGATTTACAATCGTATAAGATACTTCACGAGGTCGAAATTTAATTTCAGCAGCAAGATTACTTACAGCAGTGCAGTATAGTGTCCATTTGTCACTGTTAAACCCCGTGAGACTTCTAAAGTTTGCATATGTATTTACAGTGTTATTACCACTATAAAATGTCATTGGGGTGTAACTAGCATACACACCTATTTTTTCGTCGTTAAATGTTATCTCAGCGGCATAAAGGCCATCATTAGAAGCATTATTTTTCATATCATCAAAACTTCCCCAACATGACGATCGTAATGAGCCTGATGTGTTATTATCATTTATATAGTCGACAGTAAATCTGAATAGTGTTTTATTAGCTTGAGATGACATTTCCTCTATAGACACATTTTGAGTTTCTTTTAGAATAAATACTGTTTCTGCATAAATAGATAGCGGAAATAATGAAACGATAAAAATAAATAACTGGCGCAATGTCTTGACCTTACTGGTTAATCTGCAATTTACATCGGTTCGATAGTGACCGTAATCTGTCCATTAACGTCACCAACAGGGGTACTTGAAGTAGAGGCTACCTGCGGAACGACAGTGATTTCAGTCTTATCCCCATCTTTGGTGCTGTCTCTTTCCAACGTTGCTGTTGTCGACGATAAATCAAGATGGTTTTCATCGAATTTTAAGCAGTAGCGCATAAAGTCAGCGTCCGTCTTAATACAGGAACCATCCGCTTCATTTGCTTTGAAGGTGTATTTATATTTGTCGGTTCCTGAGCAAGTAGCGGTCAACGTGAATTTTTTAGAATAAGCGTCTAAGTCATCTCCGGTTAATTTATTATTAAATGCAGAACTCGGAATTTTATCTAAAGAAACCGTCTCGGGGGCATCAAGTGTGCAGCCTGCCAAAACAGTCGCTTTTATTTTAACTAACGCACTTGCACTTTCCGCGCTGGCTAAGTTGATATTTGCGCCACCAACACAGGTGACGACCAAAATTAATTTCACGAGTTTATTGATAATTAAATTCATATTAAGCCTGTTATTTAAATAAATGATTAAAATAGTTTTGTTATTGACCAATGGTTATTGGCAATTAACATCAAATCGAATTAATGATTGCAGATCTGCATTTTCAGGTAACGAGTATGTTGCTTGGCACTGGTTTTCATCGTCATGTCCCCATTTAGCGGTTAATTCGCCAGAGGATTCGAGCCCAGATAAATAAACCTGACCATCATCATTCACAATGGATGTTTGATGCCCAATTGAAATTAAGGTACCGAAAGGCAGATTTTTGCCATTTTTTACGATGTGAATCAGCGCTCGAGCACCTTGACGAGTCACAAAATTTGCTTTGACGATAGCGCCGCGAGTGGGCACCGTTGTCAGAACGCTGTTTTCAATTTCCGTTTGTTCATCTAATTCGCTACTGTCTAATGCAACGCGGTTTAAACGATATGGGGTTGCGTAAGGTTTGATGGTGTAACCGAACCAATCCGTCTTAACGCCACTGGTGTGCTCAACGGGGATATCACTGGCTCCCGGCGCCGAAATCAGAATATTGGTCTCACCAAGAGGCTGGCTAAAAATGACACCGTCAGAATGCAAGGTCACAGCACCTGAAAGACCCGTAGAGATCTTGCGGTAATCCTTGCCGTAGCTATAACCCACTTGTGTATTTCCATAGCCACCTTGATACGCTAAGTTGAGATTTCCGTCATTTCCATTACTTGAGGAATAGCCTTGAGCTACGTTCCAATTCAGGTTTTGTTGTGGCAGGAAACTTCCGCTTAGGCTAGTTTGCTGGATTAACTCTCCTTGGTTATCATGGTTAGCACTATAAGAGGCATACATCGGTGGCGCTCCTTGAGGCAACCATTTTTGCAACGGAATGGAAACCGTTAAGAAAATATTCCTATCTGTCGTTTTGACATCGTACTGATCAATATTTTTATTTAGCCCATATGAGAGCGTGTAATTGATATCGCCAATTTGGCTACTTAATCCTGATTGTATGGAAACAGAGCTGCCATTTTGTTCCCAAAAACTTTGGCGGACTCCCGTTAAATAAATAGAACCAATGCCTGTGATTTTTTGTGAGATATTGGTTTGTATTCTTTCGCGCTTATTATTGTAAAGATTAAAGTAATCAGTATTGTTGGTTTTAAGTTCCCCATCGGAGTCAACACTTTCATTCTGGGATAACCAACCGGACATTCGATTCAGTGACGTTTCTTGTAAGGTGTAATAACCCCGAGTTGAATATCGATATCCGGTTAATTGAATATTCGTACCCGTTTCAGGGAATGCGCGTGCGTAGAGAAATCGCAGTGATTGCCCTTGATAGCGGCTTCCATCGGTTAATTGGCTATTTGCATGGGTAATATCCGCTGAAAATGCCCCCCATGTCCCTAAGTTAAAGCCGGTACCGACCGCTCCTGCCAGATAATTTTTGGCATATTGAACGCCGCCATAGAGCGTAGTTAATGAAGATGCTCCCCAGATAAGCGTTGTTTCTCCAAATTGAGTCGTATCATAGTGGCTGTTATCTGAGCGAAACTCACCGGCTGTCAGGCTATAACTCATTCGACCTTCTCGTAATAACACGGGAACAGAGGAATAGGGCACGATAAATGATTGAATATCGCCATTAGCTTCAAGAATACTGACTTGCAAGTCACCACTCGAACTCATGGCGTTTAAGTCGGTAATAGCAAACTCACCAGGTGCGACATTAGCTTGGTAAATTAAATAATCATTTTGGCGAATTTCAATGGTCGCATTACTGTTTGCTACACCACGGATAATCGGCGAAAACCCTTGTTGACTTGACGGATACATACTTTCGTCCGTTCGCAATTGTGCGCCACGAAACGTCAGTGAATCGAAAACGGTGTTATTGGTTGAACTGTCCCCTAATACTAAGCGGCTTCGCCAAGGGATGATCCCTCGCTCGATATAGCTGTTGAGATGTTGCCAGTTATTTTCTTGATTATGTTTGCTTTTATAGCTGGTCCATGTGCGGTTATCACGGTATCTCCAGCTCCCTAAATTGACGCCATTTCTTAGATTCAAGTAGATGTTTTTACTAAAATCGTGCTGATATTGGTTATCTGTGACACCTAATGTATAGCTGGTAAATAATGCATTAATTCCTTCATCCCATTGGTTAGTTGGAATTTCATCTTTGGCTAAATTATTTAACGCTATCTGCGGAATACTGATATTTAATTTCATTTTCGGAAAATCAAATTCAGTGCTCGCATTAGGGATCAATTGCGCTAAAGGAATACATTGATGGTTGTCCGATTGCAGCAATGGAAGGCTATCAATATTGACTCCCAGCTCAGCCAGTTCATGCGACGTTAGCAGTGGAATTAACCCTGTTTGGTCCACGACGAATTTGGGTAATTGCTCATCTTGCTGTTGGCAATCTTGTGCTTTGATAAAGGTAATATTTCTTCTGTACTTGAGATTGCCATTCAATGAAACATCTACATCATAGGTTCCTGGTAATTGTGAACCTTGGCTTGCGAAAGTACTTAAATCAGCAATATGCTCTGAATCGATAGAGATCAAAGAAGGTGGAAAATAGTAATTTTCTCCCTCTTGGGCATGAATGCTTGGTATGACAAAAAGGCAGATAAATAAGTATGAGGGTCTCAAATGGTTATTGATGATTTTTTTGTATTTTTTTAGTAAAACGAACATAGAAAACCTTATTCCCATTTGAAATAAAATAGATTAATTCTTAATTGAAAATGGCGGGTTTTGGCGAAGTGATCCCACCAAAGTCATTAATTGAACTAAACATCAGTTTACTGGTGTCAAATCCTGCTGGTGCATTAACTTCAATATGACTAAATGGCGCGATCATCGTTGATGGTAATTCATTATTTCCTGAACGAAGGTCAGTTAAGGTCATGTAATACGGTGATGGATTTGATATTTTAATTTTCTGCTTATCAATCTTGCCAAATCGGATAAGGTTTTCAGCTTCCTTTGGTGTGATTTTTAATCCTTTTGGTCTAACAAAAAGTTTAACTCGAGTTACAGCAGCAAGGATTAATGCATTCTTATCAGCTAATTCATTTCGATCAATGGATGGAATGGCTTTTACATTAAAATAAAATAGTGATTCTTTATCTTTCGCTAATTGCTCGCCTGCATACACTAATCGAATGGTGTTTTCATTTCTTGGTGCGCTAGTAAATAATGGTGGCGTGGAAATAAAATCGCTTATTTTATTTCCTTTGGCATCCTCAATCCAAGTTTGAACTAGAAAAGCTGATTTATCTGAGGTATTTCGAATACCCGTAGTAATTTGCTTACTTTCTTGTGGATAAATAATTCGGGTGCTATCAAGTGTAATTCCACCCGCCAAACAAAGTGAAGAAAAACCAAAATAGAATAGCGAAACCAGCCATTGATAATAATGACTTGCTTTAGGTAACGAAAACATAAAAACTCCGGATATAAATAATGCGCACCCGCTATGACACGGGTGCTAAGACAGAAATATTACTGATAAGTAATAGTGAAATCGGCAGATGCGTTAGCAGAACCCGCAGTCACTTTACCCGCTAATGCGATGTACTGTGCTTGGAAGCGTAATGTGCTATCACCTTCATTCATCTTAATAATGTCTGTTGCTTTCAGTCCATCAACGTTGACTAATTTACTGTTTTGTAAAATTTGGATACCTACGCCAGTTGCAGTTGTTTGTCCACTTTGTGAGGCTACTGGAGCAAGGATTTTCTCTTCGTCAGGAACGGTAATACCCGCGAACGTCAGAGAGACATTTTTGAATGTTTCAGTTGCACATCCAGTTAATTTAATATCAAAACCAACAGGTGATGACACAGAGCCTTTACCATTAAAAGCATCTTGGCGGTATTGACCTAAATTAACTGTTTGTGAAGCATCATCATTGTCAATAACGCAAGGGGTATTCACAATAGTACCCGCAAAATTAACAACGCCACCACCGACAGTAACAGGAGCTAATTCTTCTGGAGCACCAGGACCTTCTTCTGCAAATACATTTGCAGATAAAGCTAGAGAAATAGGCAATGCGATAGCGATTAACTTAAGTTTCATTATATTACTTTCCATTAGATAAGGTTTTAAAAGGATTTATTTCTTGTTTGGTGCTTGCATTAAAAATAAAGCATGCACTCCGAAAAATACATTTATGTATTTTTGAGATTGCCTACATGAATTACACCATCAGTTTCTAGCTCATCAATTAGTAAATTGAAAAGTCTATTTTGTTCTGGCTTTATTACCTTGCTACTGAATTCATCGAAGGGGATATTTAATGCATTTAAAATTCTTAAAATATTCTCAATACTTAATGTTGATATTCCTCTTTCATATCTTGATATTTGTTGCTGACTGACTGATATTAAGGATGCTAATTCTTTTTCAGATAATCCTTTGCTTATCCGTGCATTTCTAATAAATCTTCCTGTTTTTTCATTTAGTTTCATTATATTGATAATTAGTTAATTACCTAGATTGGTTAAATATGATTTGTATGATTGGATGATTTCAAAACGAGGCGAATTGTAGATAGGTTAAATAATGATGTAAATACTCAAAATATGATGAAATATAATGTTACATTCAAATGAAATAAAAAACTTAGAATATCTGCTAGAAAATCACTCTTTTTATGAGTTAAATCTTAAGTTAAATAAAAGAATTTTTTGATAATGACGTAGACCAATAAATAAAATCTATTTATTAATCCTTAAATGAAACAAAGTGATACAATATATAATATTTGCTTTCATTTCGCGCTTTCGGTTACGCAATATGAGAGTTATTATGGTTTGCTGTATTGCTGTGCAGTCTATTTTTATAAAGAAATAAGCTATTCAAATATTAATTAATACAATACATTAGCTGACAATTAACAGTTGTAAGTAAGTATTGTTCGTTAATTAAATGAAAACAAAATCCCCACGAATTAAATAATGTAGCGTGGGGATTTATTTAATTATGAAACTTAATTATGAATGAGAAGCATTAATTGTTGTTTAGCTTTGGCGAGTCCTGCCTCATAACCTTCGGGTTTCATATCTAAACCTTCTGCGTAGATAAATTGAACATCGTTAATACCCATTAACCCTAATACAGAGTTTAAATAAGGCGTAATCGCATCGGTCTCTTGCCCGTAATGAATACCGCCTCGAGCACTAAACACCAGCGCTTTGACATTTTCCACTAACCCCAGTGGGTAGGTTGCGGTATAGCGAAAAGTTTCTCTAGCACGAACGACTAAATCAAACCAATTTTTCAATTCAGTTGGCACATTGAGATTGTACATTGGCGCACCAAGGAGAAGTAAGTCACTCTCTTTAAGCTCTGCAATCAGTTGATCAGAAAGCTCTGCTGTATTTTTTAAATCAGGGTTGCTAATTTCCGCGCCTCTTAATGCTGCGAAACGGGCTTGATTGAGAACGGGTAATGGGTTTTCTGCCACATCACGCTCGATAACACAGTCTTGATAGCCTTGGGCTTTACGTTCATCCAGATATTGTTGAATTAAGGTATTGGTTTGCGATTGTGCACCGTTAATACTGGATTTGATAACTAAAATTTTCATGGAATTGTTCCTTATCAACTTAGGATGTGGCCAGTATATCTGGCTTGATAAGTTGACAATGAGTGATATTCTTTCCTTATATTGTTTCCAATTGAGCACCAATATGAACAAGTTAGATTTGAACTGTTTACCTATTTTTATTGCTGTGGTTGAAAGCGGAAATTTTACCGCAGCATCTGAGCGGCTACATGTAACACGTTCAGCAGTGAGCAAAAGTATTTCACGTTTAGAAAATAGCCTAGGCGTTGCACTGTTTCAGCGTACTACCCGTCAACAAGCATTAACGGATGATGGAATGGTGCTTTATGAATATGCGAGCCATGCGCTGAATTCTCTGCAAGAAGCGTCAAACTTCTTGGAAAGTGGTAAACGTAATGTCGAAGGGAAAGTCTGCATTACCGCGCCTCGGCTATTGGGAAACTTATATGTTATCCCGCTACTGATTGAGTTAATGAATCTTTACCCTAAATTGGAGATTGAGACGTTATTGAATGACCGGAATGTGGATTTACAGCAAGAAGGGGTTCATGTTGCAGTGCGGGTGGGGCAGCTGGCTGATTCAAACCAGTTAATTGCACGCGAAATTGGCCACCATAAAATGATTTTTTGTGCCTCACCCGATTATTTAACGGCAAATGGTACACCGACAGTACTCTCAGAATTAGAAAAGCATCAACTTATCGCTTACACACAAGGCGGTCACATTTTACCTTGGCAAGTGCATGATCAAGCTCAGCAAGAGCACCGTTATTTACCCACCAGTAAATTGGTTATGGACGATATGCAAACAATTATGTTGGCGACTATTCAAGGGGCGGGAATTGCGTATTTACCGCAGTGGTTGGTGCAAGAAAAAATAGACTCAGGGCAGCTTGTTGAGGTTTTATCTTACTATCAAAGTGCTCGTTACCCAATTTCTGTCGTGTGGGTCGCAACGTCCTTTTTACCGCTAAAAATAAGAGTAGTTATCGATGCGATGCGTGAAAAGTTAGCCTTAAGTCTAAGGTCAGAATAACGAAATTATAAACAGTGAGCCTCTTCACAATGTGAGGGTTTTTATTGAACATGCCTTGCTCTTGGTGAAATTTTAATTCTATATTTGTTATATGTTATGAAATTTTATTTCTTAAATAATCATAACGATTCCTTTATAAAAAACACCATGATGTTATTCGCACATTATAAAACCGATAAAGTGAGGCAAGGCATGAAATTAACGACCCTATTTGCAGCAACAACCTTGTTAGTGACCGCCAGCGTGGCGGCAAAAGAGTACCCCATTCATCATACTGTGCAGATTAATTCCCTTGAAGATGCTCAAAAAGCAGCGGTTTGGGAGCAGGCTGAAGTGCTCACTGACTTTATCTATCCGTGGGAAAATGAGACACCACCAAAAACCGATTTCCGTGCATTATGGAGCGACAATGCACTCTATTTTCGCTTTATTGCGGATGATAAAGACATTCAGCTAGGCAAAGACGCTGATAAAGATCAGGCGGTATTGGACTCAGATCGCGTTGAATTATTCTTTGCAACCAGCCCTGAATTAAAACCGTATTACACGGCTGAAATGGATCCATCAGGTCGTACATTTGATGCGAAAGCCAATTTTTACCGTGAAGTCGATCCAAGCTGGAATTGGCAAACACTGAAAACGGTTGGACAAATTACCCCTGAAGGTTATGTGTTAACGGGGAAAATCGATATGGATGAATTCACTAAACTGAATCTTTGGCAAGATAATGACAAGAAAACCTTGATGTGTGCCATTCTACGCGGCGAGTTTAGTGCCGGTGAACCTAAGCAAGTGCGTAAGTGGATCAGTTGGATCAAGCCAGATTCAGTAAAACCAGACTTCCATATCCCTTCCGCTTTCGGAAGCTGTAAGCTCGTCAAATAATCCTCATCCGGTGGCAGCCTTAAACGGTTTATAACGTTGCCACCGATTCTTTCACTCTTTTTCATGTTGTTGTTGTGAGGCCAGTCACGTAAATCATCACAAGTGAATAACTTGTTATGATTAGAATTGAAATTAAAATTCATAAATAGTATTTTCTAATGAAATATAGTTTCAGTTGAGGTGTGCCATGTCAGTAACCGAAAATACGCTTAGCGATTGTTTGAACAATGAACTTAACCAGGACACATTACAGTTTTCTCGTTTAGATACCTTATCCATGTTAACGGTAATTAATCAGGCAGATAGCACGGTAGCAACGGCATTGCAGTCTGTGCTGCCGGAACTCGCCAATGTGGTGGATGTGATTAGCGATCGTTTAAAACAAGGCGGGCGGATTTTTTATGTGGGTGCTGGCACCAGTGGGCGACTGGCAGTATTAGACAGTGCAGAGTGCCCACCAACATTTGGTACATCGCCAGAAATGGTGCAATCGATTATTGCGGGCGGTCATTCAGCTATGTTGAAAGCCGTTGAAAATATTGAAGATTCAACGGAAGCATCGGTGAAAGAACTACAGGAACGTAGCGCAACGGAAAAAGATGTGATTATCGGCATTGCGGCAAGCGGGCGAACACCATTTACCTTAGCGGCGATTGAATATGGTAATCAAATCGGGGCATTAACCGTAGGGATCACCACCCGTGGGCACGGTTTACTGAGTGATTTAGCCCAGTATGCCATTGCGCCGGATGTTGGGGCGGAAGTGCTTTCTGGCTCCACGCGCATGAAAAGCGGGACTGCACAGAAAATGATTTTAGGCATGCTAAGCACCTGTGTCATGGGGCGTTTAGGACGAATTCATACCAATTTAATGGTCGATGTGATGGCGAGTAATATTAAATTACTGCGTCGTGCTGAACGTATTGTAGGGGAAGTGTGCGGGATTGATATCGACACTGCAGCAGCATTATTGAAGCAAGTGGATTACCACCCGCGTCGCGCCATTTTAATGTATGAATTGAATATTACTGCACAACAAGCGACAGAGATTGTTCAGCGCAACCCGAATACCAGCTTGGATTCGATGCTAAACAGTCACAGTGAATAGCGTAAAACATAACATAAACAGAGTCATAACTCAGTCGACACCGGGGAAATCCTATGGCTAATAAGATAGAACATCTGGAAGTGCTCGCCAGAGAAATAGAAAAATATGCGGGCGGGTTTGAAAACGTGGGTACCTTAACCCACTGTATGACGCGTATTCGTCTGGTTTTAAAAGATAATAGCAAGTTTGATGCAGATGCACTCAAGCAAGTGGAAGGTGTGAAAGGCGTTGTTTTTAATGGTGAACAACAGCAAGTGATTGTGGGCATGGGGACGGCAGCGAAAGTCTTCTCTGTGATGAATAAAAGAATGCAAAACAGTGGCGTAGCGAGTGATGAAAGTACGCCATCAGCACCAGAGAAAAAATCGTTCTCTATCCGCCGTATGCTCAATACATTAGCCGCAATTTTCGTCCCAACCATTCCTGCGTTAATTGGTTGCGGTCTAATTATGGGGCTGATTAATATTGTGCGTTTAGTGGCGCCAGGAGTGGTTGATCAGTTCCCGGAGCTATTTAAATTATTAAAGCTAATTGGTAGTGCTGTGTTTACCTATTTATCTATCATGATAGGGGTAAATACTGCGAAAGAGTTAGGTGCATCCACGTCGATTGGTGCAGTGATGGCGGGGCTTTTAGCAATGCCAGGCTTAGCCGATATCACCTTATTTGGTGAGAAACTCCAACCAAATAGCGGCGGAATTTTCGCGGTGCTGATGGTGGTGGTGTTCTCTTCTAAATTTGAAGTGTGGTTTAGAGGTATCATCAAAGAGAGTTTGGATCTGATTGTGACGCCGTTTGTGACGATTTTGGTCTCTGCAATGGTGGCGTTAGTCGTCTTCCAACCAGCGGGTCATTATCTGAACCAAGTGCTGGCGCAAGGGGTTTCTGTGGCGCTGCTGAGTAGTGGCGGCGGGGCAGTAGCAACGGGCGGCATCTTAGGTGGCAGCTTCCTATTCTTATTATTGACAGGTCTGCACCAAGGTTTGATCCCTATTCACGCGGAAATACTACAAACTTTTGGTTTGAACTATTTATTCCCGATTTTAGCCATGGGCGGAATGGGACAAGTCGGTTCATGTTTCTGGGTGTTCCTGAAAACCAAGAATCAGCGTTTAAAGAAAACCTTAGTGGGGGCATTACCCGTCGGTATCTTCGGTGTGGGTGAGCCATTACTGTTCGGGGTTTCCTTACCGCTGGGTAAACCGTTTATTGCAGGCTGTATCGGTGGAGCCGCGGGCGGTGCGCTGATGGCGTTCTTCCATGTGGGTATTATCATTCCATTTGGTACTGCGGGTTTATCCTTAATTCCGCTGGTGGGTGATGGGCAAATTCTGGATTTTCTGATTGCGGTAGCAGGCGCATGGATTGTCGGTTTCATTGCCAGTATGATAATAGGCTTCAACGATCCAGAAAAATAATAAGAAGGTATAGCCATGTCAGCACTGACAGTAAAATTGGAAAGCTTATTGACGAGAGGCAAAGGCACAGAGCAGCGTATTGCGAAGTTTTTGCTGGAATATCGCGATAGCCTTGTGGCAATGAATGCCGCTGAATTGGCTCGTGAGGCTGGCGTGAGCAGTGCATCCGTCATTCGTTTTGCAAGGCAAATGGGCTACCGTGGCTATCCTGAATTTAAAGTCGATTATCTATCCGACGAGAAGCAACACAAAGCGGAAAGTTTGTATGGCAATCTGAGCCGTAACGATGATACAGCTCAGATTATCGCGAAATCTGGGCAGTTATTTATTAGCGCCATTGAAAAATCCTTAGAACTGCTAGAGCCCGCCGCGGTTGATGCCGTCGCGCAAAAATTGGTTGAAGCCAAGCGCATTGTGCTATTTGGTATTGGCTCGTCTGCGATTGTAGCGAATGATATTTTCCATAAGCTTATTCGCGTTAATAAATCGGCGTTATTTAGCCCTGACTTGCATGTGCAACTGAGCTATTCGGCAAATTTAGGTGAAGGCGATCTCGCCATCGCCGTGACAGCAAGGGGCAATACGCCAGAAATTAACCGAATGCTGAAGTCGGCACATGAAAATGGCTGTACGACGATTGCTTTAACGCGCTTTGGGCAAGATGATGCGGCGCGTCTCGCGGATTTAACGCTGCCATATTACTATGATGAACAACACTCTCAGCTGGGAGTGATCACGCCTCAAGTGTTGCAGATGGTCATATTCGATACGCTATTTTTCAAATATTTAACCCTTGCCAATGAAGATGCAGACATCGCATTGCAAAAAGGTCGACAAGCCGTTACTCAGGCAGGATAAACCACCATGATTGTCACAGAGTTAGCCATCGGCGCACTGATTGGCTTGATTATAAGCACAACCGGTGTGGGCGGCGGTGTGATTGTTTTACCCATACTGACTTACTTTTTTGGGCTTAATGCCTTAGCCGCAGTGGCAACAGCTAACTTTCTCTCTATGCTGATGAAGGTCTCTTCGTCATACATGCATTTTCGCTTAGGCAATATTCCCTTAAAAGGAGCGTTGATTGTCTTGGCGATTATGTTGCCAAGTACGTTTTTATCCAGCCTGTTTGTGACGTGGTTAGGCAGCATCCCAGCTTATGAAAAACAGGTGGAGTGGGGTATTAATGTGTTGGTCTCCGCTGCCATTATTTTTTCGTTGTATTTATTTATTCAACGGATGTTTTTTGCTAATCCGCGTAAAAAAATTTCTGTGAAAGAAAACCAATTAAAAGCGATGGCAATCCCAGCGGTATTGGCGGGGATAGTATTAGGTGCAACAGGGGTTGGCGGTGGAGTTGTGGTTCTGCCAATGTTATTGCGTTATATGGATTTAAATATCAAGCAAGCCATTGGCACATCGATTGTGGTAACTACCGTATTATCGGGCTCTTCGGCGCTGGCTTATGCGCAAGATGGCCACACGGATTTAAAATTGGCATTAATTTTGTGTGCGGGGGCGCTGTTAGTGATGCCGCTGGCAAAATATTTACTGGTGAAATTGTCTGAACGGACTTTCCAATATATTACGTTACTGCTGATTTTATGCAGTGCGGTGATGATGACATGGAAAGTGATTATGCCGTAAAGATGAAGTAATTCTTTTTCTTGTTCGCCTACTTTTTCAATCAGTCTGAAATTGATAGTTTAAATATAGCTATATTTAAACTATCAATGTTATTTTCTATTTAATTCCCATCTGAAAATGAAATTCAAATTTTGAAAATAATAAACATAATTGAATTTTTGATTTTTAATTTGAAAAAATATTATCATTAATGAAATGTTGAACTATAATAAATTTCATTCATTGAAAGTGAATCTATTTTTGATTTTCATTGTTGAATTTTAAAATATGGCGTTATCTTTTTTGTATATGTAATAATTGATATTGTTTTTTGCTTTAAACAATTGATATTGAAGTGGATGCTCTTATAAAGATACGATTTTTAATTAATTTTAAATTGCGATTTATATTTTGGAAAACACGTTATTTGTTTTTCAAGAGTATTGAAAAGCATCAATCCCAAATGATTATATTATGAAATATCAGTTAACTCATGCGTATAGCCGATCAGCACAGTTTTATGGTGTTGAAACAAATTTAAGCCTAGAGCAATTTCAACAAGCTTGCGCTTATATTCAGTTAATTAGAGATAAGTTGCCGAGTTTTTCATCTTCAGATGATTGTCTGGTTGAGTGTGAAATTCTTTTTCTTCTGCAAATGTTTTATGGCGTTATGCCATTATATGAAAATAGTGAATTAGATGCGATTGTTGATGTTCATCATAACTGGGAATGTTATGTAATTGGTGGAAACTTAGCGTTAATAAACCAATATGCGATATGTAATGCAAGTATTATTATGCTGGAATTTCTTCGCTATAAATTACAGACAAAACTCAATATTGATTCTAATGAAAAAGTAAAAGTTGATTTATCTCGGCTTGATGCCTTATTAGGTGGCCATTTTCTAAAAAAAGAGTGGGAACTGAGAGATGTTTATGGAAATGATCTTACGGGTATTCAATTTTTAAGAAGCGATAAAGTTGAATTAATCTCTAAAGAACCTATAGAAGCTGAAATCTAGCCAGATGAGATTTTTAGTTTACGGAAAGCAAAAAATATCATTCGGTGAAGTAACCCTCAATAGTTTAATAACCAATTGTTGGGGGGGATGCAAAAATACAATCGCGATGTAAAAATTAAACTCAGTAGTTGGTGTTATATTTACCTGTTTTCTACAAAGAATACTCTTTTACATTCATGTTCGTGTGAACAAGAATAAATAGCCTGTCTTTTTCTGCTTGATTAATCGTAATAGCTAACAAAAGGCTATTTTCTTTTCACTATGCTCATCTTGGCGGTTTGCGCTAAGGTTAACCCTTTGGTTTTTGGCGCAAATAGGCGGTTGCTGAGTAGATTCTGGTTGAATAAGTTTGGAAAGGCTAAAAAGCAAAAACCCGCCACTAGGGCGGGTTCTTTAAATAGTGGTGCCCGGACTCGGAATCGAACCAAGGACACGGGGATTTTCAATCCCCTGCTCTACCGACTGAGCTATCCGGGCAACGGAGCGTATTAAACCTGATTTAAGAGGGTGAGTCAAGGCGGTTTCTAAAAACTTTTGATTGAGTGCGTTTTTTTTCAGCGTTTCAATTAATTTTTAAGCAAATCAATGCAAAAACTCACAAAAAGTGAAAAAAATGCCAGCAACCGTGATGGTTTACTGGCATTTTTATCGCTATTTTAAGGATTTATTAGCGTAAATATTTTTTCTGCGCCTTATTCACTTTAATAAGATAATTACGAGATTCCGCCGCAGGGTGTTTGGTGGAAAGCGTTTCGTAAACTTCTCCCGGCTCTAGGTTATTAATACGCTGAGCCGCTTGTTTTTTATCATTGTGGAAGACGCGTAGCACGCTGCCTGCACCGCCGTTATAAGCCGTAATAACCGCATAGCGACGTGAAGTTGGGTTACTGATATCCCCCAAATAACTATTTTGTAAGATAGCTAAGTATGCCGTACCTGTATCAATGTTTTGCTCTGGGTCAAACAGGTAACTGCGGCTTGGTACTCCTGATTTACCTTGAGAGCGGAAGACATCTTTACCGGCTGTGTTTGGCATAATTTGCATCAAACCTAGCGCATCAGAACGGCTAACTGCGTATGGGTTGAAGCTCGATTCAATCTGCATAATAGCCAGAATTAATGATTCATCCACACCGTATTTCGCGGAGGATTTCTTAATAAATGGCATATATTTATGGGCGCGTTTATCTAAGTGGTTTGGTACTAATTGCATGGTCACCGACCAAACAATATTCATACCAGATTGTCTGCGCTGCATTTTATTGCTGATCAGATAATCTGCAAATTTAGTGGCTCGCCACTCCCAGCGGATCGGTTCACCCGTATTATCCATCACCTGACCAAACAGGAATGGCTCTTTACTGTAGGGAATGTCGTTAATATCAGAATAGAGGTCGATGGAATTCGGGTCATCGCCCATCAATAATGTGGTGACAATGGCTTTTTTCAGGTGTTCTGACGGCTCTACAGCGGAGATGGTCTCAACCGTGATTGTCCCTGCATCAAAGTTAATGTGGCTACGAGTACGATACTCATCGGTATATTTCACATAGTCTTTAGGTCCTGCAATCAGGACTTCTTTGATCCCCCAAATATTTTCGATGTTATGAGCAAATTGCCCCATCAAAATATCAAAGCCATTGGTATCTTTGACGTAGTCGGGATTAAAGTCGGATTTCTGATTACTGGAGCAAGAAACAATCAGGGGAATCAACAATGTGAGAGCAAATAATTTTTTCATACGATCCACAATAATAATGCAAGCTAGCTGCTATTTCGGTCATTTACTCTAAAACATTCAAGTTGCAGGAGGTTAGCAAACCGAGCCGTGCAACTTGAGGTTCGATAGGTAGAGACCTAAAAACTATTTTTCTGGGGTATAGCCATCAATTTGAATATCGTGACCTTCAAATAAGAATTTCACCATTTCTTGTTCCAGCATTTTGCGATCGTCTGGGTTCATGGTGTTTAATTTCTTTTCATTGATCAGCATAGTCTGTTTTGTCATCCATTGACTCCATGCTTCTTTCGAAATCTCATTAAAAATACGCTTTCCTAATTCACCTGGGTAAAGCTGGAAATCTTGCCCATCGGCGTCACGTTGTAAGAAAGTGCAAAAAATGGTTCTACTCATTTATTTTTTCCTCGAATATCAGGTAGTAAGGCAAGTTGTTTTAGCAAACTTTCAACCGGAGCTGCAAGCCCAACGGTTGCGCCTAGGTGTAAGTTATACCAGAGTCCGTTGCCTTCATCCATGGCAGAATTAAATGCCTGAATATTAACTTTTACAGGGATAATATCTAAATGAAAATGGCTAAACGTGTGGCGAAAAGCAATTAATTGTTCTGGCGTGTCATATTGCAGGCCAGAATCAGCTAGCCACTGAGCCAGTAGCTCATGGCTTTCAAACTGTGGGAAGGCGAATAAACCGCCCCAAATGCCGGAAGGAGGGCGCTGTTCTAACCAGACATTATCTTGATGTTGAAGGATCAAAAACCATGCGCTTTTTTCCGGAATTTTCTGCTTAGGTTTTTTCCCCGGATATTCCTGCCAAGAATGGTTAGCGTAAGCAACACAGCCGGTATTGAGTGGGCATAGTTCGCATTTTGGTTTACTGCGAGTACACACCATTGCACCAAGATCCATCATGGCTTGGTTAAAATATTCGACTTCTACTTTGGGGGTGACGTTGGTGCTGATTTCCCACAGGCGATTTTCTACCTCTTTCTTACCCGGCCAACCCGCGACAGCATAGCAGCGAGCAAGCACGCGTTTTACGTTACCGTCCAAAATTGGGTAATGTTGTTTTTGGGAAAGGGAAAGAATGGCGCCTGCCGTTGAACGTCCCACTCCAGGAAGCGCATTAACTTCCTCAAATGTGGTAGGAAATTGACCATTATATTGGGTGGCAATCACTTGCGCTGCTTTGTGTAGATTGCGCGCTCGTGCGTAATAACCGAGCCCTGTCCATAAATGCAGAACTTCATCAAGGGGCGCATTCGCCAGTGCAGTCACATCCGCAAAGCGTTGGGTGAACTTTTCAAAATAGGGAATGACTGTGCTAACTTGGGTCTGCTGCAACATGACTTCAGAGAGCCAAACATGGTAGGAGGATTTTTCCTGCTGCCATGGCAAGGTTTTACGACCGTATTTGTGATACCACTTGAGCACTGCACTTGAGAATTGTTGAGCTTCCATTATTTATAATATTTTTATCGCGATTTCAGTCATGGAGAGGATTGCAACATAGACGGTGATAGCTGTAAACCGCTTCTTGTGTAAAGTTATCCAATTATCAACTGCAAGATCCTTGAAGTTTTGCTAAACTCCCTTTCCCACCATACTTAGATATTAATTAATTAGGTATGTTTGGGTTTTTTTATACTCTTGTTGGCACATTATCTAACTGGACAACGAATTTTTTAGAACTTTATTATGATCAATAACGTTATCTCCCCCGAATATAATGAAGAAGGGCGGGTTATGCGCCGTGTCCGTAGTTTTGTCCGCCGTCAAGGGCGTCTGACAAAACGTCAGGAAGAGGCATTAGAAAGCGAATGGGCAGAAATGGGGATCGATTTTGTTAACGAACCCTTTGATTTCGCAAAACTATTTAATAATTCAAATCCAGTCACTCTGGAAATTGGATTTGGAATGGGCACCTCACTAGTGACGATGGCAGCACAAAACCCAGATCAAAACTTTCTGGGTATTGAAGTGCATGCACCAGGCGTTGGGGCTTGTTTGGCATCCGCAAAAGAAGAGAACATCACCAACCTACGCGTGATGTGCCACGATGCCATTGAAGTTTTAGACTTCATGATCCCGAACGGCAGCTTAGCAATGGTTCAGTTATTCTTCCCTGATCCTTGGCATAAAGCGAAACACAATAAACGTCGTATTGTGCAGATACCTTTTGCTGAAAAAATTCGCAGTAAATTAATTGATGGTGGTGTTTTCCACATGGCGACAGACTGGGAACCTTATGCAGAGCATATGCTTGAGGTAATGACCAGCGTGGCTGGGTATGAAAACGTATCCACGTCAGGGGACTACGTTCCTCGTCCAGAATCAAGACCAGAAACAAAGTTTGAAAAGCGCGGCCAGCGGTTAGGGCACGGTGTATGGGATTTAATGTTTAAGAGGGTTTAATCATGGCTAAACAACAACGTAGTCGCCGTTTACGTAAAAAAATGCGTTTGGACGAGTTCCAAGAATTAGGTTTCATTGTTAAGTGGAACTTTAAAGAAGGCACGCCAATCGAAGAAGTGGACAGCGTCGTTGACCAACTGATTGCTGAAGCTATCGAACCAAACGGTCTGGCATTTGAAGCTAGCGGCTACATGAACTGGGAAGGGATTGTTTGCCTGCAGAAAATTGGTAAATGTACCGAAGAACACCGTCAAATCGTTGAAAATTGGCTAAAATCAAAAGGGATGAACGACGTTGTTGTTTCTGAACTGTTTGATGTTTGGTGGGAATAATAGCTAGTTTGATTATTAATAAAGGCATCCAATTGGATGCCTTTATTTTCTAGAGTAATCCATTCTGGAGCAAAACACTTGAGCACCCAGTTTTCTGACCAATTACTGCATGATATTTTGGAGCAAGTCCGCCCCCTGATAGGTCAAGGGAAGGTGGCTGACTACATACCGGCGCTTGGCGGTATTCCTTCACATCATTTGGGGATAGCGGTTCATACCGCAGAGGGCGATATTTTCACTGCTGGAGATGCGAGAAAACGTTTCTCAGTTCAATCCATTTCTAAGGTTCTCAGCTTAACCTTGGCAATGACGCGCTACGAAGAGCAAGAAATTTGGAGCCGTGTTGGTAAAGAGCCTTCAGGGCTGCCGTTCAATTCATTGATTCAGATAGAGATGGAAAAGGGCATTCCCCGTAATCCCTTTATCAATGCCGGCGCGATTGTGATTGCCGACATGCTGCAATCTCGTTTAAGCGCACCAAAACAGCGGATGCTGGAGTTTGTCCGAAAACTCGCTTGCGAACCTGACATTAGCTATGACATCAATGTCGCTCGTTCAGAAATGGAGCATGCGAGCCGCAATGCAGCTATCGCGTATTTAATGAAATCTTTTGGCAATTTTGATAATGATGTTTTAACGGTTTTAGAAACTTATTTTCATTATTGTTCTCTAAGTATGAATTGTGTCGAACTGGCTAGGTGTTTTACCTATTTAATGAATCAAGGTGAGTCACCTTGTTCGATAGACCCAATTATCACGCCGCTACAATCTCGACAAATCAATGCGTTGATGATGACTTGTGGTATGTACGATGGTTCTGGTGAATTTGCATTTCGTATTGGAATGCCCGGTAAATCAGGTGTCGGTGGCGGTATTGTGTGTGTGGTTCCTAACCAATTTACGGTAGCCGTGTGGTCACCGGAATTAGATTCAGCCGGAAACTCTTTGGTGGGTTGTGCTGCCTTAGAGCTTTTATCGAAACGAATTGGACGTTCTGTTTTCTAATTACCTCTCAACCAATCTAGAGGTAATCGACGAGGAGATTTTATGTTACGCCGTACTTTAATTGCGTTTTCATTACTGGCCTGTGCCACCAGCCAAGCGGCGGATTATAACTGCTCGGTAACCCCTAAAGACGACATTTTTATGACGCCTGAACATGTTCAAGTCGTCGGTCGCAGTGGCGATTTAAAAATCACCCCAAGCGGTGATGTGACACTGAATGGTCAAAAGGTTGCACTGACCTCTGAACAACAGCAGAAAGCATTGCGTTATCAATCAGATATACGTCAGGATTTACCGTGGATCAAGAAAGAATCTGAAGAGAAATTAGCGGCATCACGTAAATCTCTCGATAAAGTGGTGGTTAAGGTGATTGGTAGCGATAGTAATATTCGTAACCGCCTGACTAAACTTGAAAAAGATTTAAACGGTCAAATTAACCAAATCATTGAAACTCGTTCAAACGGCTACGTTTTCCACCACGAAGGTATCAAGAAAGTGGAAACGTCAGGGCGTGAATTAGTCAATGAAAGTTTAGGTGGGATTTTACAAGACAGTATCAATGAGATGGGGCGCAAACAGTTACTTGCTGGCGGTGATACCAACAAAATGCTGCAAGGTATGCTAGGTAGCCTCGGTGGGTTACAGCAAGAAATTGATAGCGAATGGAAAAACCAAGAAAATAGCTTCCAGCAGTTTGGTCAGCAAGTCTGTACTAAAGTCACCTCATTGGAGCAGCAACGCATTAGCTTACTGAATTCAATTAACGGTAAATAATTCAGGTAGTTTGGTCAGTTATCAACGTTATTATCGGTAATGAAGGGCAGTAATAGGGAAACCGATTACTGCCTTTTGCATTAAAAGCCTCATCAAACCATACCGGCATACCATACAAATCATGACGGCATTAACATAAATAAAAACAACACTAAGAATCATTATCATTTGATTGACTTATGAGTAACTCTCCTTAGAATGCAGGTTTGGCTTAACGACTAAATGGGTGTTATTCATATGAAAAAGTTTATTCCAGCGGTACTAGTTTCCATCCTGTCATTCTCCGCACCTTACGCACTGAGTGCTGAATCTGCTGCATTTACGCCAAACGCAATCACTGCACAAGGTGCTGAAAAAGTCACGGTTAAACACCTTTCCGGCGAAACGGAAGTGGTGAAAAAACCTCAGAAAGTGGTTCTGTTTGACTTCGGTATTTATGACTCAATGCAAAAACTGGGGTTAGGGGACAAGGTTGTCGCTCTGCCGATGGGTAATGCACCTGCTTATGTGAAAGCTGGCATCCCTGCGACAGTCAAAAATGCAGGCGGCATGAAAGAACCAAACTTAGCTGAAATCGCCGCGTTGAAACCCGATTTAATCGTGATTACAGGTCGCCAAGGTAAATCTTACGACGCATTATCAAAAATTGCTCCGACGCTGAATTTAGGCTCTGACAGCAAAAATTATGTTGAGTCAGTAAAAGCCAACATTCGTTTAATTGGCGATTTATACGGTGACCAGAAAGCGGTAGACGAGCAACTGGCTCAGTTGGATAAAACCATTGCAGAAGCTCAGAAAAAAGCGGCTGCATCCAATAAAAAAGTGCTGGTTTTATTGCACAATGACGGCAAATTAATCCCAAATAACCAAGCGGTTGTTTACGATGTGGTAAAAGCACAACGTGCTGAATTACCTGTTCAAGCGGATGCTGATAAATCCAAACGTCGTGTGGTGGATACAAAAACTATCGCACAAGCGAACCCTGACGTGATTTTGATTGTCGATCGTAGTGAAGCGATTGGCGCAGGGAAATTAGAAAAAACGGTATTTGAAGACCAAAATATCCAAGAAACCAAAGCCTATAAAGATGGCAAAATCACCTATTTGCAATCTGACTTGTGGTATCTCTCCGGTGGCGGTTTAGTCAGTCTCACCGAGCAAATCGATGCAGTCACCAAAGCACTGTAATCGGTAGATTGTTATTTTCGTTTATTACCTTTGTTTATTACGTTTAGTAAAAGAAAAAGCCAGCGAAAGCTGGCTTTTTTATGGGAAAATATAAATCACTCTTCCCCTAAAAATAGCTCCAGTAGGGAGTTTAAGAATAACTTTCCATGTTCGGTTATTTGCCATTCATCAGCGGTTTCTGAGATATAACCTTTGGCTAAGGCTTCATCGATAGCGGGGCGAACCACAGATTCTGCCAGACCGGTATATTCAGTAAATTCACGGCGAGGCATCGCTTCAAGTAACCGGAAACGGTTCATAAAATATTCGAATGGGCGGTCTTCGTTCTCGACATTATATTGATTATCAAGATAACGACCTTCCATATAACCTCGCGGATGCTTGGTTTTGACGGTACGTAAAATCTGCCCATCGGTTGAGGTGATTTTACCGTGAGCTCCACAGCCAATACCGAGGTAATCTCCAAAACGCCAATAATTGAGATTATGTTCGCACTGATAACCCGCTTTGGCATAGGCGGAGGTTTCATATTGCTGATAGCCTGCCGCCGTCAGTAATTTATGCCCTTCGGTGTAGATATCCCATAGGGTATCGTCATCCGGCAAACGCGGCGGGCGAGAGCCAAACTGCGTGTTCGGCTCAATGGTGAGCTGATACCAAGAAAGATGCGGTGGAGAGAGTTCGATAGCTTGGCGTAAATCCGACAGCCCTTCTTCGCGAGTTTGTGACGGTAAGCCGTGCATTAAATCCAAATTAAAACTGCGTAGATTTAAGTTGGTGGCGAGCAGAGCGGCACGTTTAGCTTCACTAGGGCCATGAATACGCCCTAACATGATCAGTTTGTCGTCTCCGAAGCTTTGTACACCGATGGAGATACGGTTGATACCTGCTGCTTGGTAGCCTGCAAAACGGTCAGCTTCCACTGTGCCGGGGTTGGCTTCCATAGTCACTTCAGCATCGGGGGCTAAATTCACGCGCTTACGAACGCCATCCATCAACATTTGCATGGATTCAGCGGTTAATAAGCTCGGTGTACCGCCACCAATAAAGATAGTTTTAACGGGGCGGTCGCCAATCAGTTCGGCGTCTTTATCCAGATCGCTAAGCAAATGCTCAACATACTCAGTTTGGGGAATTTCCCCCTTAAGAGTATGCGAGTTGAAATCACAATACGGGCACTTTTGTACACACCAAGGAATATGGATATACAAGCTTAATGGAGGAAGCTTAAGCATTTTTTAGGGCATCCAACATCATCGCAAGGGCTTTACCGCGGTGTGATACCGCTTGTTTTTCGGCTTTAGTCAGTTCTGCAGAAGTGCAGCCTAATTCTGGCACGTAGAAAATTGGGTCATAGCCAAAACCACCTTGCCCTTTTGCTTCACGGGTTAATACTCCGTGCCAGCGACCATGAAACACTAATGGCGTCGGATCTTCGGCATGACGCAGGTAAACCAGCACACAGTTAAATTGCGCTTGGCGCTGGTCATCAGGCACATCTTTCATGGCATCGAGAAGCTTATCGAGATTTTGTTGGTCGGTAGCATCTTCACCCGCATAACGTGCAGAGTAAATTCCCGGCGCGCCACCTAATGCATCCACAGAAATACCGGAATCATCGGCGATGGCGGGTAAACCTGTTTGTGCCGCGGCATGGCGGGCTTTTAAAATTGCGTTCTCGATAAAGGTTAATCCGGTCTCTTCTGCGGACTCAACCCCAAGGCTGGTTTGAGCGACGATATCCATACCGAACTCGCGAAGTAAATCCGCTAATTCATTAACTTTGCCCGGGTTACCTGTGGCTAATACAACTTTTTGCATTGTTTCTATCTTCCCTTACATAATGCCGACAGAGAACAGCATGGCGGTTAACGCAGGGTCAATCATTAAAGAGATATCGACGCGTAAGTAGTTCAGAGCGATCAAAATAAACATCACAATCATCGCAGAGAAGTCTAACCCGCCCATGGCTGGAATAATGCGACGAATCGGTGCCATTAACGGTTCAGTTAATTGGAAAAGTAAATAATCGACAGGGTTACGGCCTTGACTGACCCAGCTTAAAATGGCGCGAATTAAGATCATCCAGAAAATCAATTTACCGATATAAGTCAGTAAGAGAATTAATCCCATTGGCAGTAAGGTCAGACCGATGGCTGGCAGCATATTGGTCGCCCACATACCAAAGATAATGTCAGCAATTGCTAGTACAAACGCCACCAGCAGAGTCGCGGTATCAATAGAGCCAACAGATGGAATTAGGCGACGTAAAGGCCCCACGATAGGTTGAGTGGCTTTAACCACAAACTGTGAGAATGGGTTATAGAAATCGGCGTGAACGCATTGCATCCATACTCTGAGCAGAAGCACAAAGATGTACAGTTGGATCAGGGTGGTAACAACAAAAACGATAGTCTGCATGGCTTATCCCAAAAAATAAATTAAAAAAGTTTTTCCATTTCTTCCGCACGGTCAATCGCGCTTTGCATAGCATTGGCGACAGTTTGCGGTAGATGACCTTGGTAAAATTGCTCTAAAGCCATTGCGGTGGTACCGCCTTTAGAGGTGACTTGCTCACGCAAGGTTGAAAATGGGGTGTCCCCTTGTGATTTCGCTAACGCCACGGAGCCCTCAATGGCATTAAGAACCAATTCGCGGGCTTGTTTTTCATCATAGCCAAGCTGCTCGGCTTTTTGCTGCATGGATTCCATAAACAGGAAAAAGTAAGCGGGGGAGCTACCGGTTAACGCAATGATATTGTTGATTTCGCTCTCTTTGGCGCACCAGGTTGTTGAACCGACGCTTTCCATCAATTGCTGAGTAAATTGTTTATCATCTTCAGAGACGTTGGACTGTGCAAACAAGCCACTAACACCTTTACCAACCAGTGACGGCGTGTTTGGCATAATGCGCACTAAACGCAGTGAATGGGCAAAATAGTCATTATAACGAGCCGCAGGAATACCGGCAGCGATGGTTAATATCAGCTTATTTTCTAAGTTTGTGAGTTGTTGAAGAGGCTCACAAACGTCTTTCATCATTTGCGGTTTGACGGCAAGCACAATCACGTCCGCTTGTTGGGCGGCGGTGAGATTATCATTGGTGCTAATGATGCCGTAATCTTGCGCCATTTTGTCACGGCGTACAGGGGTTGGTGAACAGACGGTGATCATCGATGCAGGATAGCCATGAGCCACAAGACCCGCAATAATGGCATTTGCCATATTTCCCGCGCCAATAAAGGCAATTTTGCGATGTTGCATGTTGTTCTCCTAAAGATTAATTATGGTACTGACGGGCACCAAAAATGGCGGTACCGATGCGAACAAGTGTTGATCCGCAGTGGATAGCAGCGCGCATATCGTCGGTCATCCCCATGGATAAAGTGTCCACAGTCGGGTAGTTAGCTTTCAATTGCTCGAATGCCTGTTCCATTTGGCGAAACGCTGCACATTGGCGCTCATAATCGGTTTCTGGGGCTGGAATGGTCATTAACCCACGCAACACTAAATTGGGGAATTGGGCGACTTGAGCAGCAAGTTCATTTACTTCCTCGAGGGGGATCCCCGATTTGCTGTTTTCATCACTAATATTAATTTGGATCAGCACATTTAGCGGCGCTTTATCTTGAGGGCGCTGCTCATTTAAACGTTGAGCGATTTTGACGCGATCTAAAGTATGGAACCAATCAAAATGTTCTGCCACTAAGCGGCTTTTATTGGACTGTAGTGGACCAATAAAGTGCCAAATTAGGTCGGTTCTTTCTGCAAAGTGCTGGATTTTCTCAACGCCTTCTTGCACATAGTTTTCACCAAATTGGCATTGACCTGCCTCGATAGCTTCCATAATGGCTTCACAAGGTTTGGTTTTACTCACAGCTAACAGGGTAATATCTTGAGGGGAGCGGTGACACTCGGTTGCAGCAAGATGAATACGCTCAGTGACATCAGATAGGTTTTTTTGAATGGTCATGTTATTCAATACCGTTTTTCAGTTGCTTTCGGTGAATAGTGAGAATTAGCCCTAGTGTAAAACATATTAAGGGCGAACGGCACCTTTGCAGCAACTGAATGGGGAAAATAAACGTAAAGATGCGCCTTTTAGAAATTTTGTTCAAACCAACTTTCTAAAATCACCACCGCAGAGGCAGAATCCACTTTGCCTTTACTCAGTGCGCGATAGCCACCTTGCTCAAACAGCCCCGATTTCGCCTCTACGGTAGACAGCCTTTCATCATGTAGTTGAACCTGCACACCAAAGCGTCCGTGAATGCGATTGGCAAAATTACGTGCTTGGCTAGTGACGAGCTGCTCAGTGCCATCCATATTTAAAGGAAGCCCGACGATCACGAGCTGCGGCTGCCACTCTTTGAGCAATTTTTCAATTTGTGACCAGTCGGGTCGGCCATCGCTGGCTTTTAATGAGGCTAACGCACGCGCGGTACCAGTGATCTCTTGACCGACAGCGACGCCAATACTTTTCGTCCCAAAATCAAACGCTAATAGAGTTCTTGCTGACATTAAGCGTGCCCCGCTTGCATGGAGATATTATGGATGTCGATGCCTAAAAGGTTGCCTGCGGCTTTCCAGCGTTCGTTTAACGGCGTATCAAAAATCAGTTTAGGATCGGCTTTAACGGTCAACCAGCTATTTTCCATGATTTCATTTTCTAACTGCCCGGGTTCCCAGCTTGAATAACCGAGCGTGACTAAAGAATTCATGGGATGCTGCTCACTGCCTAATGTCTCTAAAATATCTTTAGAGGTTGTTACCATGACATGGTCATTGAGGCGCAAACTTGCTGCATAACCCGCAACAGGGGTATGGATAATAAACCCGTGCTCTTCAGAAACAGGGCCACCCGCAATCACCATTTTTTCAAGATTGCGCGTATTGGTATTGTCAGACACGTCAATTTCGAGCTTTTTCAGCATGGTCGCGACAGAAAAATCCTCAATAGGCTTGTTGATCACGAGGCCCATCGCACCATTTTCATTATGTTCGCAGATATACACCACGGAATGGTCGAAATAGGGATCCGTCAGTGAAGGCATGGCAATTAAAAAATGATTCTGTAAGTTCATAAATGGCAAGCTCAGGGGTTATGTTCCTATTCGTTGAGATAACATTATGGATTAAAACAAAAACTATGGCTTAAAACAAAAATTATGGGCTAAAAAAATAACGCCAAAGGCAACCTCGAAAGGCTGCCTTTTTGAGACGTATCTGTTAACAGATACTATTTTTCATAAAGACTATTTTTTCAGGCGGCGCTCAATCGCATCCATCAACATACCGGTGATGGAGATATCAAATGCAGCTTCAATTTCACGGGCGCAGGTTGGGCTTGTGACGTTAATTTCAGTCAAGCGATCACCGATAATATCCAGACCCACGAAAATCAGACCTTTTTCTTTTAAGGTCGGTGCGACAGCGCGAGCAATCGCCCAGTCACTTTCTGTTAATGGGCGGGCTTCACCACGGCCACCCGCTGCGAGGTTTCCACGGGTTTCCCCTTGTGCAGGAATACGCGCAAGGCAATATGGCACAGGTTCACCGTCCACCACCAGCACACGTTTGTCACCCTCTTTAATGGCAGGTAAGAAGTTTTGCGCCATGCAATAACGGGAATTGTGCTCGGTTAATGTTTCAATAATAACGCCAACGTTCGGGTCTTCTTTTTTCAAACGGAAAATAGAGGCGCCGCCCATACCGTCCAACGGTTTAAAAATCACGTCGCCGTGTTTTTTATGGAATTCACGCAGTTTTTCAGAGCTACGAGTGACTAAGGTATCTGGAGTTAACTCAGGGAACCATGCCGTAAACAGCTTTTCGTTACAGTCACGTAGGCTTTGTGGCTTGTTGACAATCAAGCAGCCCGCTTGTTCTGCGCGCTCAAGAATGTAAGTCGCGTAGATATATTCAGTATCAAATGGCGGATCTTTACGCATTAAAATGGCGTCAAGGTCGCTCAGAGCGATATCTTGTTCTGAGTGAAACTCATACCATTTGGTTGGGTTCTCTTCGACCGTCACAATCTTTGTGGTCGCACGGGCTTCACCTTGGTGCAGGTACAGGTCGTTCATTTCCATATAATGGATTTCATAACCGCGGCGTGCAGCTTCCAGCATCATTGCAAAACTGGTGTCTTTTTTGATTTTAATGGATGAAATAGGATCCATTACTATGCCAAGCTTGATCATTTTATCTCCTTAACCCAAGTCACCTAAACGCACTTGTAATGCCGTTATAGCGGTTAGCGCGGTCGTTTCTGTTCGTAATACTCGTGGCCCTAACAGGATATCAGTAAATTGATAATTGGCTGTCATGGCAATTTCATCAGCGGATAAGCCGCCTTCTGGGCCTATCAGCAATCTTACGTGCTTTAAATCAGCGGGGAGCGTGTTGATGCTCTCACTTGCCCGAGGGTGTAAATTAATTTTAAACGCGCCGTCATTTTCTGCACACCACGCTTCAAGAGATTGAACAGGGCGGATTTCAGGGATGCGGTTGCGACCACTTTGCTCACAGGCAGCAATGGCAATTTTTTGCCACTGTTGTAATTTTTTCTCTAAACGTTCGCCATCCAGGCGTACGCCACAACGTTCTGAAAGTAGTGGCGTGATTGTGTTGACGCCAAGTTCCACAGATTTTTGAATAGTGAATTCCATTTTTTCACCGCGGGACATTACTTGCCCAAGGTGGATATCTAAGGGGGATTCACGGTCATCCAATGTGCAGTCTTGGATAGTCACAAACACATTTTTTTTCGTTGCTTCGGTAATTTCAGCGCGGAATGTGTGATTGCTTCCATCAAACAATTCTAGCTGCTGTCCGGCTGTCATGCGAAGAACTCGACCCACATGGTTAGCTGCATCATCACAAAGCGAAATGGTGGTATTAATTTGAAGTGGCTCTGGGTGATAAATGCGTGGAACGCGCATGATTTTTCCTTAGTCCAATAATTAAGATAACTGATGCAGGATATGGGGGCTGAATCTCGAAAAACAAGAGGACGGTCTGAGTTTATAACTAAAAAGAGGGATTTTTTAGCTCGTCTGTGCCTTGCATTTCACACTCTCATATCGACGCTAAATTTGTCGATAAAACCGACTCAAAACGACGAAATTATAGTGTTGGTTTCTGCGCCCAGCACCGTATAGTAAGCCTTGTCTTTACCGCTCATGGAAAAGGAGAACACCATGATTGATGCCGTAAATGGATTTTTAATACCTATATCGTTAGTCACACTATTGTCCCTCTTGTCATCGTGGCTGACAACTCTGTTACTGAGGGAAATTCCTGCCCGCTATTTTGATTTACCGAGTATTACCATTAACGTGAATCGGGTATGGATAGGTTATTGGGTATTGGGAGCGATGATTGCGCTCCTTGGTTATCCACTTTTCGTTATCTCTGTATTATTTCTGTTTTTTAATTTGGTTATTCCGTTAGGGGTAATAGACCTAAAAACGGGCTATTTACCGAATGTTCTCAATTATCCCTTACTCGTTTTGGGTCTGTTATTTCAATGGATAATGCCAGCGGGAAATCTGTTATCCGCTATTTATGCACTGATCTTTAGTTATGTTGGGCTAGTGGTTATCACGACGTTGGTGGAAAAAATTCGTCGGCGTCCGCAAATGGGACGAGGGGATTTTAAATTAATTGCCGCGTGTGCGACTTGGCTCGGTCTATTCTATCTTCCCTATTTTCTTGGGCTTGCAGCAAGCTTAGGTTTACTGCATTTTCTTTGGCGCGCATGGCGAGAAAAACAGGAATGGCAAGGCAAACATAAATTAGTGAAGAGTATTCCGTTTGGTCCTGCCATTATTTGTAGCGCCAGTTTTTGGCTGATGTTTAGCTGGTATCCTAATTAGCGGCTTTCACCAGCGAGTCTAAAAATTGTTGCCATTTTGCGGGGTCGCCAAGGTAGTTTTGCAGTGGTACGCGCAGCCATTTGCCTTGCTGTTCGATTAACAGCGTTGGAAAGCCAGACGCACCGGATTGGCCGAGCAATTGCTTACTTTGAGCAATATGAGCGTCTGTTTCAGTTTGCGCGCATTGGGCATAATCTTTTTGGAACTGCTCAATATTCAAACCAATTTCTTGCGCCACTTCCGCTAAGACTTCGGGCTGTTTAATCTGGCGACCAGAAATGTAATGTGCTTTTTGCAAAGCTTTAAGCATTTCAACGCCTTTTCCTTGTTTTGTTGCCGCTAAAATAGCGGTTTGTGGTGGCGTTGAGTCCATCACTACATTTGGCTGGTGCAGCATTGCGATGTAGTCATCACCAAAAACTTGCCCCGTCATGGCAGCAATGCGTTTATCTGATTGCAAAATATATTGACGGAATTGGTCGTCAAGATGCAGGCGTGCATTGCCAGCAAGCATTCCGCCACCGTGCAATTCTAAGTGAATATTGGGGTGATTAGCGGCAATGGCGATTAACGGCGCAGCGGCATAACACCAGCCACAGTAAGGGTCATAAATATAATGTAGGGTAATTGTGTTCATGGTTTTTATTCTCTCTAATTATTTGTTTTATCATTCTATTCGAATCGCTGAAAAGCCAGTCGTTAAAAAAACAAGCTAACGGAAAATAGCGGGTTAATAGTCGCTATCTCCGTCATTAACTGTCTTTATATTGAGCTGCGGCTTATTGCGGCCACTGCATTTCGCCTTTCACCACTTTAGCGCTTAACTCTAAGCTTGATTTGTCATCCAAGCTTGGGTAGCGAGCTTCCATTTTCTGAATAAGTTCTGCGGAATCTTTACTCTGGCTGTTCGCTTTCTCAAAGTCAGTTAAATATTTTTGGGTAAAGGTCACGCTTGCCAGATCCATTTTGGATTTACCCGTAAAGTGTCCTGGAACAACCACGCTTGGTTTCAGCGCTTTGATGCTTTCTAACGTTTGTTGCCAATTTTGGCGCGATTGCGGAGTCTGAGTGTCGGCAACCCAAACGTGGATATTGTCAGAAACGACAACGCCACCTACAACGGCTTTGAGTGAAGGCACCCAAACGTAGCTTCTGTCTGGAGATGCGCCATCTAACCCTTTAATTTCTAACGTTTCGCCATCTACAGTGAAGTGATTAGTTTTGATAACTTCAGGTACGATAACTTTACTTGGTGCTTCATTTTTTAAGACGCCGCCCCAGTAAGCCAGTTTGCCATCTTTAGTGGAGTTAATCGCATCAACGGTTTGTTGAGTCGCAACCACTTTGGCATCAGGAAAGGCTTTAGTCAGTGTTTCTAAACCAAAATAGTAGTCTGGATCAGAATGGCTGATATAAATGGTGGTCAGTTTTTTATCCAGTTTTTTGATTTTATCGACTAACTGCTGGGCGTCATTATTTTGAAACTGAGCGTCAATCAATACCACTTCTTTATCGCCACTGATAATTTCAGAGGAAACGGGAAACACACTGTTATTGCCTGGGTTATAAACATCTAAGGTTAAGTTCGCCGCTTGAGCAAAGTGAGTGGCAGTGGCAAATGCGGTTGCAGTTAATACAGTCGATAATTTCATTTTTCTATCCTAATGTTGAGTGATGTTGTGTGCCTGATTCGGCTTGGTGTGTATATTAAATTGCAATTAAGGTGAGAAAAACACCATAATAAGGTCATATTTGTTGCATAAATCGGTCAAATGATATGGATAGACTCAAAGCAGTACAGGTGTTTATTACTATTGTAGAACAAGGTAGCCTCAGCGGTGCGGCAGATAAATTGGATATGTCCCGTGCGATGGTGACGCGCTATTTGGCTGAAATGGAGCAGTGGGCGGGGGTACGTTTGCTTAACCGTACCACACGGCGCTTAAGTTTAACGTCAGCGGGGGAAGGGGTTTATCAGCAATCATTGCAGTTGAATGCACTCTCTTTAAGCGTTCCGGTTGAGCAAAAGCATGATACGAAAGAGCTAGCGGGCTTGGTGAGGATTAGTTGCTCTCAATCCATCGCTCAAAGTGCGTTGTCTCTAGCGATTTCTGAGTTCTTACAAACTTATCCTAATATGATGATTGATATGCAGATTTCGAATAAATCGGTGAATTTAATCGAGGAGCGTATCGATCTGGCTATCCGCATTACCAATCAGTTAGAACCGAATTTAATTGCCAAGCCGCTATCAACCTGCCATTCCGTAATTTGTGCTTCGCCGAAATTTCTACAAGGCAAAAATTTACCCACCAAACCTGAAGATTTGGCTCTGATGGAGTGCCTCACTTACAGCTTTTTTGGGCGTAGTATGTGGAGCTTTGAAAAGGCGGGAAAAACCTCGACTGTGCTGGTGGATGGTCGACTCAGCGCCAATGAATCCGTATTTTTAATGGAAGCGACACTTAATGGCGCGGGCATCGCGATGCAGCCTTACTATTCTGTTGCGAGCTATTTACAATCGGGGGAGTTGGTTCAGTTGTTACCAGATTACACGCCGATGCCCCTTGGTATTTATGGGGTCTATACCAGCCGGCAGCATATGCCAACGACATTACGTGCCGTGATCGACTTCCTTGCTAATTGGTTTAAAACCTCACCTCACTGGCTCTCATTGATGTCGCAGCGCTAAGGCGAGGTCATGCTCTAGTTGTGTAAAGGTACGTTGCAAATGCTCAGTGAAAATATGGGTGATCTGCGAAGATGGGCGGTGATTCGGCGTAATTAAGCTAACGGTAAATGGGATAGAAAAACTAAGTGGACGGATCACCAGCTTACCTGCTGATTGTTGATAAAAATCCAATGCAGTCAGGGGGTTGACGATAGAGACCCCAATTCCTTTCAAGGTCATGGCGCAAATAGAGGAAGCGGAGTGGGTTTCCATCACCATTTTGCGCTCCACTTGATGCTCGGCAAAGGTGGTATCAATGATTTGCCGATAGCTATCTGTGAGAGAGAGGCTAATAAAACGCTGTTGATGAAAATCTTGTGGAGTGAGGACTTTTTTCTGCTCGAAAGGGTGCCCTGCGGGTATTACACAAACTTCATTTAATGAACCTAATGTCAGTTGTTCCGTGCCCGGCGGAGTTTGTAAGTGCTCAGTTAGCCCCAAATCATAACGCTGGGCGGATAGCCACTCTTCTAATACGGGGGATTCTTGCGGGATCACAGTTAAGTTCACTTCTGGGTAATTTTGCATAAAGGCTTGGCAAACTTGCGGTAACAAAGATTGTGCGAAAGCAGGTAAGCAGGCAATGGAAATTTGAGCGTGTTCAAAGCGGCGAATAGTTTCTGCAGAGTTGCGAATACGCTCCAAACCATAATAGGAGTGTTCGACTTCTTCATGGAAACGCAAGCCTTGCGCCGTGGGGTGTAGGCGACCTTTGACCCTATCGAATAATTTAAATTGTAATAAATGCTCGAGTCGCGCCAGTTCTCGGCTGATGGTTGGCTGGGAGGTATTTAGCAATGAAGCCGCTTCCGTGAGGTTGGGCGTGGTCATTACCGCACGAAAAATTTCAATATGTCGCCAAGAAATAGCCTGCATGATTGCTCCTCTCGTATTTATATATCAGATATGAATAGACTCTAGCAAAAAGGATATTTTTTTTCCCGTCTTATTCGTCTAATAATCGAACTTACTATAATAAAACTTGCCAACGAGGTTCCGATGACCACATTCGCCAACACCACCAGCCAGTATTTAACCCCTGAACATTTACGTACACTGCCTACGCAGTTTGGTACGCCTGTCTGGGTGTATGATAGTGAAGTGATTATTGACCGTATTGGGCAATTAAAAGTGTTCGATACCGTCCGTTTTGCTCAAAAAGCTTGTTCCAACATTCATATTTTGCGTTTGATGCGTGAGCAGGGCGTGAAAGTGGATTCGGTGTCATTGGGTGAAATTGAGCGTGCATTAGTGGCGGGCTTTCAGCCGGGTCGTGAAAAATCGGAAATCGTGTTTACGGCGGATGTGCTCGATCCAGCCACGTTGCTGAAAGTGACAGAGTTAGATATTCCGGTGAATGCGGGCTCTATCGATATGTTGCAACAAATTGGTGAATATAAAGCTGGTCATCCAGTTTGGCTGCGTATCAATCCGGGTTTTGGGCATGGTCATAGCCAAAAAACCAATACGGGTGGAGAGAACAGCAAGCACGGAATTTGGCATCAAGATTTACCGGAAGCATTAGCGAAAATCCAGCAGTACAACCTAAAGTTAGTAGGCATTCACATGCACATTGGCTCCGGTGTTGACTACCAGCATCTTGCCAATGTGTGTGATTCTATGGTGGAGCTGGTGATGTCTGCGGGCGTGGATATTGAGGCTATTTCGGCGGGTGGTGGTCTATCAACGCCTTATCGTGAGCATGATGAAATCATTAATGTTCAGCACTATTACAGCCTGTGGGATAACGCGCGTCAGCGTATCGCGCAGTACTTAGGTCACTCTATTGAATTAGAAATTGAGCCGGGGCGTTATTTAGTGGCGGAATCCGGTGTTTTATTGGCGCAAGTGCGTGCAGTTAAAGATATGGGCAGCCGCCATTATGTGCTGGTGGATAGCGGTTTTAACGATTTAATGCGCCCTGCAATGTATGGCAGTTATCACCATATTTCGGTATTACCAGCAGATGGCAGCAGCGTTGACAGTCAGTCATTAAAAGAGACCATTGTAGCGGGGCCATTGTGTGAATCTGGGGATGTCTTTACCCAGCTAGAAGGTGGAATGGTGGAAACCCGCTTACTGCCAGCAGTCAACGTTGGGGATTATTTAGTTTTCCATGACACAGGGGCTTACGGCGCATCGATGTCATCGAACTATAATAGCCGTCCATTGTTGCCTGAAGTGCTGTTTATTCACGGAAAACCAACGCTGATTCGTCGCCGTCAAACTATCCAAGAGTTATTGGCCTTAGAACTGTAAATTAAATTTGGTTATTTGATATTTGATATTGGTTATATTTATTATTTTAATGATGATGGTGAAGGGAAGGATATTGAGAAAATGAAATATTATTTTGATTTTGGGGCTAAAAAAGGTGGGAAGATTTGCCTAAAAAATCTTAAAGATACAATGAAGTTATCACGTTAGTCTTAAAATCAAAGGGAAATATATTATGCATGACGAACGACTAACCAAAATAAACAAGGGAGCCATTGGCTCCCTTGTTGTTTTTAGTACGGTGACAATTTTTAGCGCGTTAGATTAATTATGCCGCTTTTTTCTTTTTCGACTGAGATTCATCCTCTGACTCAGTGTGTGGCTTTTTTGATGGAATCACACCTAAATCGTCGAAATCAAATTCGTCGACATTAATCGTACGTAAGCGGCTGGCTTCGGCTTTACGTAAAATGTCAGCTTCTTCTTGGGTGATAATGTTTTCTGGCAACATTTGATCAGCTAACTTATCCAAACGCGTGAAGCTGAATTTACGCTCTTTTAAGCGGCAGATACGTTCGAAAATTGGCTCTGCAGCAATAATGTCATACAGTGCTTGGTTCACTAAACCGTGCGGGTTGTTCTCCACAGGGGTTAGGAATTGACCACGTCCAATTCTGTCGCGTGTTTCTGATGGCTCCATCATCAGCTGTGCTAGTTTGTGATCCAGTCGGTCAGATGGCATCGACATTGCACGGCCTGTCGGGAACAACACGATGCGTAATGCACCAGCAACAAAGCGATTTGGGAAGTTTTTCAGTAGGTCGTCCATCGCTTTTTCTGATTGATACAGACAATCTTCAACAGCCCATTTCACCAGCGGTAAATCCGCTTTTTGGCGACCTTCATCTTCATAACGTTTCAAGGTTGCAGAAGCTAGATACAGATGACTCAGAATATCCCCAAGACGAGCGGAGATACGCTCACGGCGTTTTAAGCTACCACCAAGAACACCCATAGACACATCAGAGAGCAGGGCTAAGTTAGCACTTTGGCGGTTAAGCATTTGGTAATAACGGCGAGTTTCATCTTTAGTTGGTGCGCTGCTGCCACGCCCATTGGTTAAACCTAACCAGAAACTGCGGCACTTATTACTGATCACATGACCAATATGACCGAATACCGCTTTATCAAATTTGTTTAGGTTATTATCTTGGGCTGCTGCCATTTCATCAAGCACATAAGGATGGCAACGGATGGCACCTTGTCCAAAGATAATCATGCTACGAGTCAGAATATTGGCACCTTCAACGGTAATGGCGATAGGTGCGCCTTGGTAGGATCTGGCAACGAAGTTAGAACTTCCTAAACAGATACCTTTACCGCCAGTGATATCCATTGCATCGATAATTGAGCGCTGGCCACGGTGAGTACAGTGATATTTCACGATGGCGGAAAGCACCGCTGGTTTTTCGCCCAACATAATGCCGGAGGTAATTAAGGTTGCTGCGGCGTCCATTAAATAGGCGTTGCCAGCAATACGGGCTAGAGGCTCTTCAATACCTTCCATTTTGCCTATAGGAAGTTTGAATTGACGACGAATATAAGCATAAGCACCCGTTGCCATTGCTACACTCTTCAAGCTACCTGTTGAGTTGGATGGTAAGGTGATCCCGCGTCCAACAGACAGGCATTCCACCAGCATTCTCCAACCTTGACCTGCCATTTGTGGACCACCGATGATGTAATCGATAGGCACGAAAATATCTTTTCCGCGGGTTGGGCCATTCATAAATGGAATGTTCAGCGGAAAGTGGCGGTGACCAATCTCAACACCAGGGGTATTCGTTGGGATCAATGCACAAGTAATACCGAGGTTTTTCTCGCCGCCCAGTAGTTTCTCTGGGTCAGTTAATTTAAAGGCTAAGCCTAATACCGTCGCGATTGGCGCAAGGGTAATGTAGCGTTTGTTCCAAGTCAGGCGCATACCTAAGACTTGTTCACCTTGCCACTCGCCCATGCAAACAACGCCGGCATCAGGAATCGCTCCAGCATCAGAGCCTGCTTCTGGACTGGTTAATGCAAAACAAGGGATCTCTTCACCAGTAGCTAAGCCCGGTAAATAACGATTCTTTTGCTCATCCGTACCATAATGTTGCAGTAATTCACCTGGACCTAATGAGTTTGGAACACCCACCGTGATAGCAAGGATACCGGAAACACCCGCTAATTTTTGTAGAACTTGAGATTGGGCGTACGCAGAAAATTCTAATCCGCCATACTCTTTTTTGATGATCATCGCGAAGAAACGGTGATCGCGTAGGTATTGCCAGACTTCTGGTGGTAAATCTGCGAGTTCATGACTGACTTCAAAGTCGTTCACCATGCCACAAACAGTTTCCACTGGGCCATCAATAAAAGCTTGTTCTTCAGCGGTGAGTTGTGGTTTTGGGTAATTATGAAGTTTGTTCCAATTTGGTGCCCCACGGAACAGGTCACCTTCCCACCAAGTGGTTCCAGCATCAATCGCTTCTTTTTCTGTGCTAGACATCGGTGGCATCACTTTCTGGAACAGGGTCATCGCTTTTGATGAAAACAGAGATTGGCGAATTGGTGTGATGACAAATGGTAATAAAACCAGAGCGACGGGTAACAGCATCCAGTAGCTCCAGACACTAGCAGCACCCATGGCTGCGGTATAAGCCAGTAATATAACGGTGCTCAGAATGAGTGAGCTTTTGTGGTAGCTCAGCACGCCGATTAACGCAATAAATAAAACAATACTGAGAAGGATCATAGTTGAAGCTCCTGTCTACTTGTAAGAGGTCTGACCTGTTTGTTTTATTAATCTATATCTGGTAATAAACAATTAGCAAGGTATTTACATCTTAATTACAACTTGGCTCACAAAATCATCAGTTCCTTTTTGTAAAGGGACGGTGAATGAAAAATAACCAGTCTTTAGCTAGCCGCAGAGCAGAAGCGCATTGTTGGAGATTTCGCCAACCATACCCCATACGGTACAATCAAAAGTAGAAACAAAATGTACCCTGTGCAACAATCGAGAAATCAAAGATAAATTACCTATAAAGACGTAATTATCTCCATCAAGCATTCGTAAAAATTAAGGGGAAACTCATGTACCAAGACTTGATCCGTGGTGAGCTGACTGAAGCGGCAGATACGCTATCAAAATTTTTAAGTGATGATGCAAATCTGCAAGCGATTGAGAAGGCGGCAGTATTGCTGGCGGACTCTTTTAAAGCGGGTGGTAAAGTGCTCTCTTGCGGTAATGGCGGCTCTCACTGTGATGCAATGCACTTTGCGGAAGAGTTAACCGGACGCTATCGTGAAAACCGTCCTGGCTACCCAGCGATTGCTATCTCCGATGTTAGCCACATCTCTTGCGTGAGTAATGACTTTGGTTATGAATTTGTTTTCTCTCGCTTTGTGGAAGCGGTAGGACAAAAAGGCGATGTGCTGCTTGGTATTTCGACCTCAGGTAACTCTGGCAATATTATTAAAGCGATTGAAGCCGCACGTGCGAAAGGTATGAAAGTGATCACCCTGACAGGGAAAGATGGCGGGAAAATGGCGGGGAGCGCTGATATTGAAATTCGCGTTCCACATTTTGGTTACGCAGATCGTATCCAAGAGATCCACATCAAAGTGATTCATATTCTGATCCAATTAATTGAAAAAGAGATGGTTAAGTAACCATTTTTAGTAGCAGGAGACTTTAAATGTGCGAGTTGCTTGGCATGAGCGCCAATGTACCAACGGATATTACGTTTAGCCTGAGCGGGCTGATTTCCCGAGGTGGGCAGACTGGCCCACATAAAGATGGATGGGGGATCACGTTCTACGAAGGTCTAGGCTGCCGCACATTTAAAGATCCTCAACCCAGTTTTGTCTCCCCTGTGGCGCGTTTTGTGCAGGAATATCCTATTAAATCGGAAAGCATTGTGGCGCACATTCGTCAGGCGAACCGGGGGGATGTTTCACTGGTGAATACCCATCCGTTTACACGGGAACTATGGGGACGGAACTGGACTTATGCGCATAATGGGCAATTGAAAGGGTTTCGTTCATTAAAGACGGGGCACTATAGACCAATCGGTGAAACTGATAGCGAATGGGCGTTTTGCTGGATTTTGCATCAACTGAATCAAAAATACCCAAGAAAGCCAACAAACTGGAAAGCCGTTTTCCGTTTTATTGGCACACTCGCGCAGCAACTGCGTGAAAAAGGGGTATTTAATATGCTGTTATCCGATGGGCAATATTTGATGGCATTTAGTTCAACAAAGCTGCATTGGATCACGCGTAGAGCGCCGTTTGGTAAAGCGAAACTGCTGGATCAGGATATCGAGATTGACTTTCAGCAGTGCACAACGCCAAGTGATATTGTTTCTGTCATTGCCACGGCGCCCTTAACAGGCAACGAGACGTGGCAAAAAATAGAACCCGGTGAATTTGTGCTATTCCACCGAGGTCAACGCATACTGTGATTTAGATCCCAATAACTTAGTGGGCGTTTCTGGCATGCTGTTAACATGATATTTACCTAATGTTACTGATATTTCAGCAGGTTTGCCGGTTCGCTCAAAATAATCATAAGCAGGTTGAAGCTGTTTCCAAAAAGCATAATGCGTTGAGTTGCGATAACGCAGCATATTCATTTTAGTCATGCGAAATGGATAAATACTTACATCAACGGCTAGTTGACCATTTTGAAGTGCTTGTTCCACGGTTTGATAAATTTCACCCATGGATTTATCTGTCATTGCATAACACCCGACAGACACACAGCTACCGTGAATCATCAGATAGTTACCTGAATACCCCTGAGTCTTATCAAATTCATTAGGAAATCCAAGATTGATAGATCGATAATATCGACTATTTGGATTGAGTTGCGAGCGCGTGATCTGATAAAACCCCTCAGGGCTTTTTAAGTCACCTTCTATCTTTTTAGGGCCTAGTCCACCAGAAAACTTACAGATAGAGTAGGTTTTGACTAATTTATACTTTCCTACGGCTGTTTTTTGGTAGAGCTCAAGCACACCCTCTTGCTTAAATATTTGAATAAATATCGATGAATCAGGCTGAGCAGTTGGCTTACTATTAAGGTGAAATAATGTGTTTTCTTCTTGTTGAGCAAATGCAGACGCTGCAAATGTGAAGAGTAAATAAACACCGACGGTTTTACTTATATGCATAATTAAGCCAAATGTTGAAAAATAAGCTGATTAAAAATGGACCAAATTCAACATATTTTAGACGAATGGAACAAAATTTAATATATCAAGTTAATAATTTTCTAATGAATCATTATTGACTACAAATTAATCGATGTTCGATAAATATGAGCTAACATGTAGGTATTTACGAATTGTTGCAACAAAATTTTAAATTTTATTGCAATTTGCTTGAACTAGGTCACTTCTATAACCGGACAGAGGTCGAGGGAACTGATAAAATTGACCCCGGCAGAAGAAGAGAAAGTGTAGCAATATTGTTAGATTTACTTACTCGAGTGGCGAAAGCAACTTGAGTTATTTTTATTATTGAGTCGCTATCATTCATTGCTGAATCGTTAGCTTAGGGTTTAACTGATAAACTTGTGCAGATCTTATGATTAAAATTAAAAAAGGCCTTAACCTTCCAATAGCAGGTGAGCCAGCCCAAGTGATAGAAGACGGCCCGAAAATTCAACACGTAGCGGTGCTAGGTGAAGAATATGTCGGAATGCGTCCTTCGATGCTGGTTAAAGAAGGTGAGCGTGTAAAAAAAGGGCAGGTTCTTTTTGAAGATAAAAAGAATCCTGGCGTGGTATTTACTAGCCCAGCCTGCGGTAAAATTATTGCTATTCATCGCGGTGAGCGTCGTGTACTTCAGTCCGTTGTTATCGAAATCGATGGTGATGAACAAGAGACTTTCGAGTCTTATTCTACCGACCAACTCCCATCACTGACGAAAGAGCAGGTTGAACAAAATCTTTTAAGATCCGGTTTATGGACTGCTTTAAGAACGCGTCCATTTAGTCGTTCTCCAGAGCCTGGTTCATCCCCCGCAGCGATTTTTGTGACTGCAATTGACACCAATCCTCTTGCTGCTGATCCTTCGATTATTATTGGCGAAAATACGCAAGCCTTTACTGACGGCCTCATCGTTCTGAGCCGACTGACTGAAGGCAAGGTGCATGTTTGTCATGGTGCGAGCGAGCTTCCAAAACAAGCGGCTAATACACAAATCACATACACACAATTTGCAGGACCACATCCAGCGGGCTTAGCAGGGACTCATATTCATTTCCTTGAGCCTGTTAGCATTCGCAAAAAAGTGTGGAGCCTCAATTATCAAGATGTGATTGCCATTGGTAAATTATTTACCACTGGCCATCTTTATACTGATCGCGTTGTCTCTGTCGCAGGTCCGCAAGTTGAGAAACCTCGCTTGCTGCGTACTCGCCTTGGCGCGGATATCTATGAATTAACCAAAGGTCAGCTCAAAGCAGGTGAGAACCGTATTATTTCTGGTTCTGTGCTGTGGGGCGTGACTTGTGATGATGCTCATCATTATCTTGGTCGTTTCCATAACCAAGTTTCTGTATTAGCAGAAGGTCGTGAAAAAGAGCTGTTTGGATGGATTATGCCAGGCGTGAATAAGTTCACTATCACGCGTACCACCATTGGGCATTTCTTGAAGAATAAACGCTTCGATTTTACCACGACGATGAATGGCGGTGAGCGTTCAATGGTACCAATTGGTAACTATGAGCGTGTCATGCCTCTCGATATTATGATCACCCACTTACTGCGTGATCTGCTCGCAGGGGACACCGATACTTCTCAGGAACTGGGTTGTCTGGAACTCGATGAAGAAGACTTGGGACTGTGCACCTATGTGTGTCCAGCTAAGTATGAATATGGTCCAGTACTGCGTGATGTCCTGACCAAGATTGAGCTAGAAGGGTAATTCCATGGGTCTGAAAAATTTATTTGAAAAATATGAGCACCAATTTGAACCCGGTGGAAAATTAGCAAAATTCTATCCATTGTATGAAGCTGTTGCGACAGTCTTCTATACACCGGGCACTGTAACAAAAGGTCGCTCACACGTCCGCGATACTATCGACCTCAAGCGCATGATGATTTTAGTCTGGCTTGCGGTTTTCCCTGCGATGTTCTGGGGTATGTATAACGTTGGTAACCAAGCTATTCCTGCGCTACATCATTTATACAGTGGCGCTGAGCTGCAACAAGTTTTAGCGAGTGACTGGCACTATTCTCTGGCTCAGTTATTGGGCGCATCTTTAGCTCCTGATGCTGGCTGGGGCAGCAAAATGCTGCTAGGTGCGATTTACTTCCTGCCAATTTACTTAGTGGTATTCTTGGTCGGCGGTTTCTGGGAAGTGTTGTTTGCCATGATCCGTGGTCATGAAATCAACGAAGGCTTCTTTATCTCCTCTATCTTATTTGCGCTGATTGTTCCGCCTACCATTCCATTATGGCAAGCGGCGCTCGGTATCACCTTCGGTGTGGTTGTCGCAAAAGAGATTTTCGGTGGTACAGGTCGTAACTTCCTTAACCCTGCACTCGCGGGTCGTGCTTTCCTTTTCTTTGCTTATCCAGCGCAAATCTCGGGTGACTTAGTTTGGACTGCTGCTGATGGATTCTCGGGTGCAACGCCTCTGTCCCAATGGGCGACGGGTGGTGTGAGTTCACTGGTGAACACAGTAACTGGCGAGCCAATCACTTGGATGCAAGCTTTCTTAGGGAATATGCCAGGTTCGATTGGTGAAGTTTCTACCCTGATGATCTTCATCGGCGGCGCATTTATTATCTTCTTCCGTATCGCCTCTTGGCGCATCGTGGCGGGTGTGATGCTGGGTATGATTGCCATGTCTTACCTGTTCAACTTTATCGGTTCAGACACCAACCCACTGTTTGCTATGCCATGGTGGTGGCACATGGTTTTAGGCGGCTTTGCCTTCGGTATGATCTTTATGGCGACAGACCCTGTTTCCGCTTCCTTTACCGATAAAGGTAAATGGGCTTACGGGATTTTGATCGGCGTAATGTGCGTACTTGTTCGGGTTGTGAACCCTGCATATCCAGAAGGGATGATGCTCGCAATCCTGTTCGCCAACCTGTTTGCTCCTCTGTTTGACTATATGGTCGTTCAAGCAAATATTAAACGGAGAAAAGCCCGTGGCTAATGATAAACCAGTAAATAAAGATGGCGTCGGCAGAACGTTTATCGTTGTTTTCATTCTCTGCTTAGTCTGTTCCGTCGTTGTTGCCGGTGCTGCGGTTGGTCTTAAACCCCAGCAACAAGAACAAATTATGTTAGATACTCAGCGTAATATTTTAAGTGTTGCAGGTCTGCTGCAGCCGAAAATGAGCGCCGAAGAAATTCAAAAAGTGTATGGCAAGCGTATCGAGCCTAAGCTCCTGAATTTCAAAACCAATGAGTTATCTAACAGCGTAAGTCGTTTTGACTTAAACAGCGAGCTGCGTAGCGAAGAGACCAGCATTGCGTTATCCCCAGAAGAGGACATTGCGAAAATTCGCCGTCGCGCCAATAGCGCTGAAATTTATCTGGTTAAAGATGAGCAAGGGAAAGTGACCCAAGTGATTCTGCCAGTTTATGGTTCAGGCTTATGGTCAGTGATGTACGCCTTCATTGCGGTGGATATCGATGGTGTAACCTCTCGTGGTATTACCTACTATGCGCATGGTGAAACGCCGGGTCTGGGCGGGGAAGTTGACAACCCACAATGGAAAGCGCAATGGCCGGGTAAAAAACTGTTCAATGAGCAGGGTATTCCTGCAATCAAGATCGTGCGTGGTGGTGCCACCGATAACCCATTTGGTATCGATGGTCTTTCAGGTGCAACCCTGACTTCAAACGGTATTCAACATATGTTTGATTTCTGGTTAGGCGATAACGGTTTTGGTCCGTTCCTGAAAAAAGTTCGTGAAGGAGCGCTGAATAATGGCTGATTCTAAAGAAGTAAAACGCGTCCTACTTGGACCATTGTTAGATAATAACCCGATTGCATTGCAGGTTCTGGGTGTGTGCTCCGCATTGGCGGTGACCACTAAACTTGAAACTGCATTGGTTATGACCATCGCCGTAACGCTAGTTACCGCGTTCTCTAACTTTTTTATCTCATTAATTAGAAATTACATTCCAAGTAGTGTTCGTATTATTGTTCAAATGGCAATTATTGCATCATTGGTAATTGTGGTTGACCAAATCTTACGCGCCTATGCCTATGAAATTTCGAAACAACTTTCCGTATTCGTTGGTTTAATTATCACCAACTGTATCGTGATGGGACGTGCTGAAGCGTATGCGATGAAAGCACCACCAATCGAAAGTTTTATGGATGGTATCGGTAACGGTCTTGGTTATGGTGTAATTCTGGTACTGGTTGGCTTCCTGCGTGAGCTATTTGGTTCCGGTAAACTGTTTGGTATTACAGTATTTGAATCACTGCAAAATGGTGGTTGGTACATGCCAAACGGCTTATTCCTGTTAGCACCAAGTGCATTCTTTATCATCGGTATGCTGATTTGGGGTCTACGTACTCTGAAACCAGCTCAGATAGAGAAGGATTAAGAGAATGGAACATTATATTAGCTTGTTTGTAAAAGCCATTTTCATCGAAAACATGGCGTTAGCTTTCTTCTTAGGGATGTGTACATTCCTTGCGGTATCGAAGAACGTAAAAACTGCTTTTGGACTGGGTATTGCGGTAACCGTGGTGCTTGGGATCTCCGTTCCTGCGAACAACTTAGTGTACAACTTAGTGTTACGTGACGGCGCGCTGGTTGAAGGCGTGGATCTCTCATTCCTGAACTTCATTACCTTTATCGGTGTCATCGCGGCACTGGTTCAAATTCTGGAAATGATTTTAGATCGTTACTTCCCATCACTGTATAACGCACTGGGGATCTTCTTACCGTTGATCACCGTAAACTGCGCAATCTTTGGTGGTGTATCTTTCATGGCTCAGCGTGACTACAACTTCACTGAATCCATTGTTTATGGCTTTGGTTCAGGTATTGGTTGGATGTTAGCGATTGTCTTAATGGCCGCGATCCGTGAAAAGATGAAGTATTCAGACATTCCAGCGGGTCTAAAAGGGTTAGGCATCACCTTTGTTACGACCGGTTTGATGGCATTGGGCTTTATGTCCTTCTCCGGTGTGCAGCTATAAAGGCGAGAAGAATTCATGGATATTATTATTCTAGGCGTAGTTATGTTTACCCTGATTGTCTTGGCGCTGACAGGTCTGATCCTGTTTGCAAAGTCCAAGTTGGTCAATACAGGGAACATTAAAGTTGAAGTCAACGGCGATCCTGATAAGAGCTTTGATGCTCCAGCAGGCGATAAGCTGTTAGGTATGTTAGCAAACCAAGGTATCTTTGTTTCTTCTGCCTGTGGTGGCGGTGGTTCATGTGGTCAGTGCCGTGTGAAAATCAAAGAAGGCGGTGGTGACATCCTGCCAACTGAGCTTTCTCACATCAATAAGCGTGAAGCGAAAGAAGGTTGCCGTCTGGCGTGTCAGGTTAACGTAAAACAAGATCTTAAGATTGAATTACCTGAAGAAATTTTCGGCGTGAAAAAATGGGAATGCGAAGTTATCTCCAATGATAACAAAGCGACGTTCATTAAAGAGCTGAAGTTAAAAATTCCTGAGGGAGAAGTGGTTCCATTCCGTGCGGGGGGTTTTATTCAGATTGAATGTCCTCCTCATGTGGTGAAGTACTCAGATTTTGATGTGCCTGAGGAATACCGTGAAGATTGGGATAAATTCAACTTGTTCCGCTATGTTTCTGATGTTAAAGAAGAAACTGTACGCGCTTATTCAATGGCAAACTATCCAGAAGAGCACGGTATTATTATGCTGAACGTGCGTATTGCAACGCCACCGCCGCGTAATCCAGATGTGCCGCCAGGAATTATGTCATCGTATATTTGGTCACTGAAGCCAGGTGATAAAGTGACAATTTCTGGTCCATTTGGTGAGTTCTTCGCGAAAGAAACTGATGCGGAAATGATCTTTATCGGTGGTGGTGCGGGTATGGCGCCGATGCGTTCCCACATTTTCGACCAATTACGTCGTTTAGATTCTAAGCGTAAGATCAGCTTCTGGTATGGTGCACGTTCGAAACGTGAAATGTTCTATACTGAAGATTTTGATCAGCTAGCTGCAGAGCATGACAACTTTACATGGAATGTTGCACTTTCTGACGCTTTGCCAGAAGATAATTGGGACGGTTACACAGGATTTATTCATAATGTCCTGTATGAAAACTACCTCAAAAATCACCCAGCGCCAGAAGATTGTGAGTTCTATATGTGTGGGCCTCCTGTCATGAACGCCGCGGTCATTAAGATGTTAAAAGACCTCGGTGTTGAGGACGAAAACATCTTACTGGATGATTTTGGTGGTTGATTAGTTGCTGTAAACTATCTATTAAGCGCTCAGGAAACTGGGCGCTTGTTGATTAAAAAGAGGAAAAAATGGGTTTTTTTCCTCTTTTTGGTTGTAAACTGTAAATTGCCAAATAGGCAATTCAATTTTTAAACGTGAGTATTCTCTAGATTTGTGAATGTTGAGTTTGTTAGACGTCTCAGCACCTACTCTTTCTCTAGTGGGCGCTTACAATTAACGCTGAGAAAATTTATGCTAAACAGAAAAGTATTTGCTCCTGTGCTGCTATTCGCAGCCACTCTCCTTCTTGCCGCATGTGGTGGACCTGAACAAAAGAATCTTCAGGGACAAACCATGGGAACCTATTATTCTGTTAAGTTCGTGACAGACTCTTCAGAGCCTTCATCGGAAGCTATCCAAGCCGAAATCGACAAGCGTTTGGAAGAAGTGAACGACCAGATGTCTACCTATCGCCCAGGTTCTGAATTAAGTCGTTTCAATCAATCCAATGAAGTTAATGTGCCATTCCCTGTTTCTGCTGCGACGGCAAAAGTGGTCAGTAAAGCCATTGAGATTAATAAATTAACGGATGGCGGTCTGGATGTCACCGTTGGTCCACTGGTTAATCTGTGGGGGTTTGGTCCAGAGGGTCGAGTGACAAAAGCACCGACAGATGAGGAGCTTGAAAAACGTCGCGCATGGGTGGGTATCGATAAGCTCTCTGTACAAGACAACAATTTAATCAAAACCATTCCTGAGCTATATGTTGATTTATCTTCAATCGCTAAAGGTTATGGTGTTGATGTGGTGGCTGAATATTTAGAGTCCATCGGTATCAATGATTATATGGTTGATATTGGTGGTGAAGTCCGTACAAAAGGTAAAAATGGCAAAGATACACCATGGCGTATTGCGATTGAAAAACCTGCAACGGATGGCGTGAGTCAAACGGCACAGGAAATAATCGAGCCGGGCGATTTATCCATTGCCACTTCAGGGGATTATCGTAACTATTTTGAACAAAATGGTGTGCATTTCTCACACACAATTGACCCGAAAACAGGTAAGCCAATTTCCCACAATTTAGTCTCAATTACGGTATTAGCCGACGATTGCATGAGTGCGGATGGGTTATCTACAGGCTTCAATGTGATGGGGCCAGAAGCGGGTCTCGCTCTTGCTGAAAAAATGAATATTCCTGTTTTTATGATTGTTAAGACAGATAAAGGTTTCGAAGAGCGTTACACTAAAGCATTCGAGCCATTTTTACAGAAAAAACAGTAAAAGGAGGAAAGCAGAATGTTGAATGTTTTTCTTGCAGCCTTTGCCTTATTTTTGTTGGCGTTTTTAGGTATGTCCCTTGGGTATATTATTAAACGTAAAAGTATCCAAGGCAGTTGCGGCGGTTTAAGTAGCATTGGGGTAGAGAAAGTTTGTGATTGCCCTGAACCTTGCGATGCGCGTAAAAAACGTATGGCACGCGAAGAAGCGCGCCAAAAAATGCTAGAGAAAAATCGCATTTTGTAATTACTGAGTAGTAAGCCTAGGCAACGATAAATACAAACCTTAGTCATTGATTGATGGCTAAGGTTTTTTATTTTTAATTGAAATTAAATTGGGTTCATTTTTTTTGAACATGAATTAAATCTAGGATAAGAAACGTGCATTTCTTTTTTATTCCCATCGAAGCTGATCATAATATGACTATATTCAGCTTTATTTGCATTACACGTTAGGAAATTGCCACTACTCCATTTTATACCGTCACTCGTCGTTATGTTTCCAATCCATTCACTTTTCCCTGTCGAGGAATACGAGATATTAAATATATCATGGAGAGTTTTATTATTAGATAAATTGTATGTGACAAAAGCATTGTCATATTCACTCTCATTACTTTTATAAATTATTTCGACTTTCTTGATAGTTTCATTCCATTTGTTTTCAATTGATATCGTGCCTTTTGAAATAGACATATTACCTCTTACTCATGTTTTTATTTGATATGAAATCATATCTAGATATTGAGGGTTTGAATTTTTACAAAAATGAGTTTGGCAGTATCTTATTGAAATGTAATTAATATTAAATATCATGCATTAATGAAAAGAAATGAAATATGAGGGATGTTTATAATGAAGATAAGCTACTTAAATTAAATGAAAGGCTATTGAATAAAAGTAGCTTAATAGTTTTAATGTTATTTTTTGAAGGCTTTTGGTGAGTCGACCATCACTGCATCCACGCCAATGTCTTTAGCAAATTGGTAGTCATCTTGATTATTGACACCAAACACGATGATATAGGCGTTACCATTTTTTCTAAAACAGTCGATGGCTTCTTTATCCCACGATAAGGTGGCAGGGGAGCGAGCTTCCCCAAGGGTATATTTCTCAACGACTTCAACTTTGCGATGTAATTCAAAGCCGTACCAGCGCGTGGTAGATTTGTCATTCTCAATAGAACATTTGTGGTCCATGACACTATTTGCCAGCATGGTGCGAGTCTCATCACGGCTTTCAAATAATTGTAACTGAGTAGAAAGAGGCTTCAGAGCTTTTAAAAATGCATCGTTAGTGGAATAAAAACGGACTTGGTTAAATGCGTTAGTTTTATTCAACAACGCCAAAATAGCTTGAGCTTGCGTATTAGGATCTGCATCTGGGGATTTTAAGTCGATATAAAAAATCGTATCGGGGTATTTTTTTAAAACATCTTCCAGTGTGACGATAGTGGTTTGTGCAGCGGGTAGTTGTTGGTTATTTTTCTGATTAAATTTATACGCCGCATTTATCTGGCTTAATTGTTTGGCGGAATAATCAGAAATAACGCCGCTTTTATCGGTTAATGCGTCTAAATCACTCGGGCGATACAGAACGAGTTGATTATCTTTACTGAGCTGAACAGTTAACCAAATTGCATCAGCTTTATTGCTTTTGGCTTGCTCGATCGCATAAAGCGTATTTTCAGGGGCATCTGCGGTACCTGCGCGGTGTGCCACAATTTGCGGCGTTAATGCAAAAGCGGATTGGCTAACCAAAAGCAGTAAACCTATCGCGGTGGATTTTTTGAACACTGACGTTGATATAATTTGCATTTGTATAATCCATAATAATAGAGAATTCAATGAACTAACATGAGATTGACCGAGTGGTTGTTGTAATATGTTCCATCAACTTTGTAAGCAATAAGCTTATAAATTAGGAGTAACTTTTTACTTTTTCGGTCATTTACAGTATTTCAGGAATACATTTCAATCAGATGAATAAGTTGCATGGCTAACAAAACAACTGTATATTTATTCAGTAATCATTGGTTGGGGCAGCTATCATGCGTAAAATTATTCATATTGATATGGATTGCTTTTTTGCTGCGATAGAGATGCGCGACGACCCAAAATTACGCAATGTTCCTCTTGCTGTCGGGGGGAGTGTAGACCGGCGTGGCGTATTGAGTACCGCAAATTATGAAGCGAGACGCTATGGCGTTCATAGTGCAATGTCGACGGCGTTGGCATTGAAACTATGCCCTCACCTGAAAGTCGTCCCCGGTCGTATGGCGGTCTATAAAGAAGTTTCCCATCATATTCGGCAAATATTTGCCCGCTATACCGATCTTATTGAGCCATTATCTTTAGATGAGGCCTATTTGGATGTGACTGATTGCCAACAGCTTCACGGCTCTGCCACGCTCATCGCTGAGGCTATTCGCCAACAAATTTTTGATGAGCTTCAGCTCACTGCTTCTGCGGGAATTGCCCCGATTAAATTCCTCGCCAAAATCGCCTCTGATATGAATAAGCCCAATGGGCAATTTGTGATCACGCCACAGGAATTACCGGCGTTTATTGCCACGCTGCCATTAAAAAAGATCCCCGGCGTTGGAAAAGTGACAGCGCAAAAACTTGCGGACATGGGGTTATTGAGCTGCGCGGATGTTCAGCGCTATGACATGCTGTCGTTGGTAAAAAGCATGGGTAAATTTGGACAGGCTCTGTGGGAGCGCTGTCATGGCATTGATGAACGAGCAGTAAATACTGAACGCTTACGTAAATCCGTTGGGGTAGAACGCACTCTCGCCAAAGATATTCATCAGTGGGAGGAGTGTTTACCTTTACTCGATACTTTATACGATGAGCTACATTTTCGCTTAGAGAAAGTGAAGCCAGATCTGCGTATTGCTCGCCAAGGTGTGAAATTAAAATTTGAGGATTTTCAGCAAACGACGCAAGAGCATGTTTATCCCATTATAGATAAGCAGGATCTTATTCGGTTGGCACAGCAGGCTTGGGAAAATCGGCGGGCAGGGCGAGGTGTCAGGTTAGTTGGCTTGCATGTGACATTGCAAAATCCGCAAATTGAAAGGCAGCTTTCATTACTTTTATAGGCTAAAAATAGGGTATAGGCTAAAAAATAGGGCCATAAACTGTCGCTTATAACCCTGATATTGACAGCTAAAAGCCGACTTAGTTTTTCACTGGGATAGCTTTTAAGATAGCAGTTAACAGTGTCCAGTATTGACCCACGCTCTCAATGTGAACGCGCTCATCTGGTGAGTGTGCACCACGGATGGTTGGTCCAATGGAGACCATATCCATTAATGGATAAGGCTTTTTGAACAGACCACACTCAAGACCTGCATGGATAACCATGATATTTGGAATTTTACCAAACAGTTTTTGGTAAGTGTCGCTAACAATATGCATGACTGGTGAGTCTGCATCTGGCTGCCAACCTGGGTATCCACCTTCAGCTTGGTGCTGAGCTTTTGCCAGTTTTGTCAGAGACGTCAGCATATTAACGACGTAGTTTTTACCAGAGTCGATTAACGAACGGATTAAGAAGATCACTTCGGCTTTGTCTTCAGTCATTTTCACAACGCCTTCGTTCAGCGAAGTTTCAACAACCCCTTTCACTACATCACTCATACGGATAACACCGCTTGGTGCAGAGTTCAGGAAGAAAACTAAACGTTGTTGGCAATCATCAGTCAGTGCTTTTAAGTCACTCGTTGTTTCATCTAGCAGTAAAACTAAGTTAGGTTCTACAGCGGCTAATTCATTTTTCAGAATGCCTTCGTAGCGAGTTCTTAATGCGGTTAACTCAGCGACTTTATCAGCTGGCACTGCGATGGTTACTTGGCCTTCGCGTGGAATCGCGTTGCGTAGAGTACCACCAGTGAATTCCAGCAGTTTTAAGCTTAAATCTTCAGCGTGACCCGCAACGAAACGCGCTAACAGTTTGTTTGCGTTACCTAAACCTAAGTGAATGTCACCACCAGAGTGACCGCCTTTAAGGCCTTTTAAGGTCATACGGAAGGTTTTATAACCTTGTGGTAATGCTTCACGGGTTAAATCAAATGTCGCAGTGAAATCAACGCCACCTGCGCAACCCATGTAAATTTCGCCTTCTTCTTCTGAGTCAGTGTTGATCAGAATATCCGCTTGTAACCAGTTTGGTTGTAGACCGAAAGCGCCGTCCATACCGGTTTCTTCGGTCATGGTCAGTAATACTTCCAGTGGGCCGTGCTCAACGCTGTCATCCGCTAATACCGCTAATGCAGAAGCCATACCGATGCCGTTATCTGCACCTAATGTTGTGCCTTCGGCAGTAACCCACTCACCATTAATATAAGGGCGGATAGGATCTTTAGTGAAATCGTGCTCTGTGTCGTTATTTTTTTGCGGCACCATGTCTAAGTGAGCTTGCAGTACAACAGGCTTGCGGTTTTCGTAGCCTGTAGTCGCTGGTTTACGGATTAAGATATTACCAACTTGGTCGCGCTCAACGTGAAAACCTTTCCCTTTAGACCATTCCATGATGTGGGCGGCTAAAGCTTCTTCGTGTTTTGATGGGTGAGGGATGGAGCAGATTTTAGCGAAAATATCCCACAATGGTTGTGGTTTTAGCGTTGATAATTGTGACACGTTCTTCTCCTTGGCACTTTGATCGTAATCTTTCCGTCATATTTCAAGCTGGGGATTGTCTTACATCCAAAACAATTAACTGACGGCGTTGGTCGCTTAATTTAAGATTGCACTTAAGTGTAATGACTCAGGTTTTAAGCGGTTTTATGTATTGATTCAGCATAACACTTTCTATCGAATAATGGAGAGCGATAATAAGAATAATTCATTTAGTGGGATGGTTTCACTGGTTTTTCCTGCGCCAAATCACTATAATCTCGCGCAACCTTTTTTCCGCAAGACACATTTCTGTTTTACTCACCTTCGGGACCCGAATTTTATGAGCGAAAAATATGTCGTAACGTGGGATATGTTGCAAATACATGCCCGTAAACTCGCACAACGTTTATTACCAGCAAAACAATGGACTGGTATCATCGCAGTTAGCCGTGGTGGTTTAGTCCCAGGCGCACTGTTAGCGCGTGAGCTGGGTATTCGTCATGTTGACACCGTTTGTATCTCTAGCTATGACCATGACAACCAACGCGAATTGAATGTAATCAAACGCGCTGAAGGCGATGGTGAAGGCTTTATCGTGATTGACGATTTAGTGGATACTGGTGGCACAGCGAAAGCTATCCGCGATATGTATCCAAAAGCACATTTTGTGACTATCTTTGCAAAACCAGCAGGTCGCCCATTAGTGGATGATTATGTGGTTGATATCCCACAAAACACCTGGATTGAACAGCCTTGGGATATGGGCGTTGTGTTTATCGATCCTCTGTGCGAACAAGATAAGTAGTCCGAACGAAATAATTTAAATCTGTTTAGCCGTGATAGGTCGCGTTTGTTTGATAAAAACAACACATTATTACCTAAGTGATTTGAGCTAAACACGATATGATAGAGGGGAGTGCGAAATGCACTCCCTTTTTGTTTATGTGACAGATTTAATAGGTAAAAGTAGGGAACCCACATGACTCAGCAAAATTTATCCGAAAAACTTTTTAAACCTCGCGTTAGACAAGTTGAAACATCAACGTTGGTTTCTTATTCCTCTCATACTTTGTCCCAATTAGAGAACCACAGTGTATTAAGTGGCTCTTCGCATAATCATTGGTATCGTACTCTCAACCGTTTAATGTGGATTTGGCGTGGTATTGATGCGATTGAGATTGAAGAAGTTTTAAGCCGCATTGCTATTTCAGATGCTAAACGTAGCCGTGAAGAATGGCTTGATACGGTTATTGGTAATCGCCGTGGTAATTGGTGCTTTGAATGGTCCCATCAAGCCATGCACTGGCAGCAAAAAGCCTTAGAATTTGAAAAAGGTCAGGAAGCGTGCGATGCGTGGTTGCGTGCCGCTAACTTATACAGCATTGCGGCATACCCGTTTATTAAAGGGGATGAGCTGGCGGATCAAGCGATTGTGTTAGCCTGTAAAGCTTATGATAGTGCGGCAAAATTCTCACAGTACCAATTGAAAAAAATTCCATTCAAAGTTGATGGTGGTAAAGAAGTCTGTGGCTTTTTGCACATACCATCGAATGTTCAAGGTCCTTATCCTACGGTAATGGTCTGTGGCATGCTGGATAGTCTACAGACAGATTACAGCCGCTACTTTCGAGAATATTTAGAGCCTCGCGGTATTGCGATGCTAACGCTGGATATGCCATCCATCGGTTATTCTGGCAAGTACTGCCTTTCGCAAGAAACCAGTACATTGCATGAACAAATTGTTCGTCAGCTCGACACCATCCCATGGATTGACCACACACGATTTGTAATCACCGGGATCCGTTTTGGCGCGAATATCGCCGTTCGCTTAGCGTATATGTGCCCAGATAAAATCAAAGCCGTTGCGGTGATTGGCCCTATCGTCCATAGCCTATTACATGAAGAAAAATATCAAAAAGATATCCCCCGTATGGTGCTGGATGTTTTTGCTAGCCGCTTAGGAATTTATCAAGTTGATGGTCAATCATTACGCCATGAGCTCAGCTGTTATTCACTGCGTAATCAAGGCCTGTTGGGACGCCGTAACCAAGTACCGATGATGTCAGTATGTTTTAAAAATGATCCCTACAGTCCGAAAGCGGATTCAGATTTAATAGCGCGTTCATCTATGGATAGTCATTTATTGACGTTACCAAGTAGCCCTATTTTAGAGGCTTTCGAGCGATCCATGTCAGATACAACCAAATGGTTAGAAAGTAAAATATTATAATTGTATTGAATAGCTTGCTTATTTTTTAACATTTGTTAAAAAGGGATCTTCCCAAGAAGGAGATCCTTAATATGGCGTTACCGACTGATTACACAAATGGAAAATTTTTAAAGAAATTTGCTGCGATAGGGCCTTATTTACGTGAGCAACAATCTATCAAAAACTGCTACTTTTTTGATAGCTTGGTTGTCTGTGTTAATGCAAATATTGCGCCTGAAAAACGAGAGTTTTGGGGATGGTGGTTAGAATTAGCCTCCACGGATGAAGGGTTCGAATTTGCTTATAAATTAGGGATCTACAATAATCAGGGAAATTGGCAAGCAAAAACCTTGAAAGATGCCGCAACAACGGATGCCGTTGAAAAGAACCTGCATGCCTTCCATCAACGCCTTTCCCAGCAATTATCCGCTCTAGAATTAAGCTTGTTCCCATCCCCCTTAATGACAGAATTAAAGCTGGAATTAAGCGCATAAAATTGTTTTAAACCAACTTTTGTTTAATTTTGCGTTATGCCTGTTGGCATAACGCGCATCTCCTGATAAAACTGATACCCACTTTGTATTTATTAATCCTAATGGCAGAAAAAAGATGAAAAATAGCCAAACACTCGTGGTCAAACTTGGCACAAGTGTCTTAACAGGGGGCTCACGTCGTTTAAATCAAGCTCATATCGTTGAGTTGGTTCGACAGTGTGCGCAGCAATATGAAAAAGGTCACCGAATTATTATTGTCACGTCTGGCGCAATTGCCGCAGGGCGTGAACATCTCAATTACCCCGAACTGCCGGCCACCATTGCATCTAAACAGTTGCTGGCGGCGGTCGGTCAAAGTCGTTTGATCCAATTATGGGAAAGGCTTTTTTCCATCTATGGTATTCACATTGGGCAAATGCTATTAACGCGTGCAGATCTTGAAGATCGCGAACGTTTTTTAAATGCGCGAGACACACTGCAAGCGCTGTTAGATAACGGTATTATTCCGGTGATCAACGAAAACGATGCAGTGGCGACAGCCGAAATTAAAGTGGGGGATAATGATAACTTATCCGCACTTGCTGCCATTCTTGGTGATGCAGATAAACTACTGTTATTAACCGATATTGAAGGCCTTTACGACGCGGATCCACGCAGTAATCCGAACGCAAAACTAATCCCTGAAGTTCACGGCATTAATGATGATTTACGCCATATGGCAGGGGATAGCGTAACGGGCTTAGGCACCGGTGGAATGGCAACAAAATTACAGGCGGCTGATGTTGCTGGCCGTGCTGGGATTGACGTGTTTATTGCCGCGGGCAATAAACCGGATGTCATCAATTCAGTGATTGAAAATATCCCTGTGGGAACCCGTTTTTATGGGCAGAAAAACCCAATGGAAAATCGTAAGCGCTGGATTTTTGGCGCTCCAGCGGCGGGGGATGTTTATATTGATGATGGCGCGCAGTTGGCGATCACCGAAAAAGGCAGCTCATTATTGCCAAAAGGCATTAAGAAAATAGAAGGCGATTTCTCCCGTGGCGCAGTGATCCGTATTCGCAATATGGCAGGCAAAGATTTGGCACATGGCGTAAGCCACTATAATAGTGATGCGCTCAGAATGATTGCCGGTCATCATTCCCAAGATATTGGTAAAATCCTTGGCTATGAACATGGCTCAGTTGCCGTTCATCGCGACGATATGATAGTGAGTTAATTATGTTAGAACAAATGGGTAAAGCGGCGCGCGAAGCGTCATGGCAGTTGGCTCAATTCAATACCAAACAAAAAAATAGTGCGCTTGAGCAAATTGCTGACCTCTTAGAGCAAAAGAGTGCCAGTATTTTAGCGGCTAATCAGCTGGATATGGCTCAAGCTCAGCAAAGTGGTATGAGCGAAGCATTACAAGATCGTTTATTACTGACCCAAGCGCGCTTAAAAAGCATCGCGGATGACGTCAGAAAAGTGTGCCAGTTAGCTGATCCGGTAGGGCAAGTCCTTGATGGTAGCGAGTTAGATAGCGGGTTAAATTTACAACGTCGTCGTGTTCCGTTAGGGGTTATTGGCGTGATCTATGAAGCCCGCCCTAATGTGACTGTGGATGTCGCTTCTTTATGTTTAAAAACGGGAAATGCGGTCATTCTGCGTGGCGGAAAAGAGACGCATAATACCAATCTTGCTGTGGTAGAGGTTATTCAGCAAGCGCTGAAAAATAGTGGGCTGCCAGCCAATGCGGTACAGGCAATCAATAATCCTGATCGTGAATTAGTGGCTCAATTATTAAAATTGGATCGCTATGTGGATATGCTGATCCCTCGCGGCGGTGCGGGTTTACATAAATTATGTCGCGAGCAATCTACAATCCCGGTGATCACTGGCGGAATTGGTGTTTGCCATACTTTTGTAGATGACTCTGTGGATTTTGATAAGGCACTGAGTGTCATTACTAATGCTAAAGTTCAGCGTCCAAGTGCATGTAATTCATTGGAAACACTGTTGGTTCATGAAGACATTGCCGCGAGTTTCTTACCGCGTTTAAGTGAAAAAATGGCTCAGCAGCAAGTGACATTACATGCCAGCGAGAAAGCAATGACATTCTTGAAAGATGGCGCTGCTAAAGTGGTTCCTGTTCAAGCGGAAAACTTAGTTGATGAATGGCTATCTTTGGACTTGAACGTTGAGATTGTTTCAGGGATTGATGCCGCTATCGAACATATTCGTCATTATGGTACTGCACACTCTGACGCCATCTTAACGGAGTCTATTCGCCAAGCGGATTACTTTGTGCAGCGTGTGGACTCGGCTGCGGTATACGTTAATGCCAGCACCCGTTTTACCGATGGTGGGCAGTTTGGACTCGGTGCTGAAGTGGCAGTGAGTACCCAAAAACTCCATTCCCGTGGGCCGATGGGGTTAGATGCTCTGACAACCTATAAATGGATTGGTTACGGTGACTTTTTAAGTCGCCCATAATTTAACCATAATAATATTGAGCCACACTGCGTGTGGCTTTATTTTTTTAGACTATTCGCCATTTTGGCTAACCTGCTAGAAGCATGTGTATGGCAAATTTATCATAGTAATCATGATGATGGGATGAATATCGATGTTCTACATTATTGGGCCTAGAGGCTCAGGAAAAACAACGATTGGTAAGAAGCTCGCAGAAAACACGGGTTACCAGTTTATTGATACCGACAAACTTATTTTAGAACACGCGGGAATGAGTATTGCTGACATTGTCCAGCAACAAGGTTGGGACTATTTTCGTCAGTTAGAAAGCCAAATTCTTGCTTCAATCGAACCACAAAAAGCCATTGTTTCAACAGGGGGCGGTATTATTTTAGCCTCTGAAAATCAGCAGGTTATGCGGGATAATGGAACGGTCATTTATTTACGTTCCACGCCTGAAATCCTCGCACAGCGGCTGGCGGCAGAGCCTCAAGCAGAACAGCGACCGAGCTTAACGGGAAAATCACTGCTTGAAGAAATTGAAGAGGTGATGAAGCAGCGTGATCCTATCTATTTATCGACTGCGCACCACGTTATTGATGCCAATCAATCCATTGATGCTATCATTAACCAGATCGCAAATTTGAGATAAATATTTGGTATACCAATGCCTTTAGGAATAAACCCCTTAATGAGGCGCATTGGTCACGAGATAATTATTGTAGTATCTAATTGTTAATCAATAGATAAAATTATCACCATAAGAAAGGGAATCATTATGTTGGCAAAGATAATAAAAAAAGTACTGAAGTTTTTGTTTCGTGTCGAAGTCATTGGCAATCCAAATGAGTTCAATCAAGACAAATGTATCATTACGCCAAACCATGTCTCTTTTCTTGATGGTGTGTTGATTGCGCTATTCTTACCAGTAAAACCTGTATTTGCTATGTACAGCACAGTGGCAACGCCTAAGATGATCAAGCGTCTTAAGCCTTATGCCGATGTTGTTGCATTAGATCCAAAGAACCCGTTGGGCCTCAGACACTTAGTTCGTGAAGTGGACAAAGGTCTCCCAATCGTTATTTTCCCAGAAGGCCGCATTTCTGTTCATGGCTCTTTAATGAAGATCTATGAAGGTGCGGCTTTTGTCGCTGCCAAATCAGGGGCAAAAATTGTCCCTATTCGTATTGATGGTGCGGAGCGAAGTTACTTTGGGCGCTTAAAAGGGGTTATCCCGTTAAAGTGGTTCCCGAAAATCAAGTTACACATCCTGCCTGCTGAAGCCATTCCTATGCCGGATGCGCCTCGTGCAGTTGAGCGCCGAGCATTAGCGGGTGAACACCTTTACCAAATCATGAAAGCGGCACGTATGGCAAGCCGCCCGCAAATGACGTTAGTCGAAGCCTTTATTGATAGTATTGAGCGTTACGGACGTCGTTCTCGCTGCATTGAAGATATCGCTTTTAAAGAAGATAACTATCAAGGATTACTGAAAAAATCTCTTGGTGTTGGGCGAATTATCGAACGCTATACTCATGAAAATGAACGTGTCGGGCTATTACTACCCAATGCGACAGTGACCGCCGCGGCGATTTTTGGCTGCTTAATGCGTGGTCGTGTGCCTGCAATGCTGAACTACACGGCGGGAAGCCACGGGATCAGTAATGCTTTGAAAGCGTCAACGGCGAAAGTGGTCTTTACTTCAAGACAATTTTTGGAAAAAGGGAAACTGACTCATATTCCTGAGCAAGTGCCCGAAGCCACGTGGATTTACCTCGAAGATTTAAAAGATACTGTCACTTTTCAAGATAAGTGGTGGATTGTTAAGCACTTATTTTCACCACGTAACGCTATTGTTCCCCGTAACGTGGATGACGAAGCCATTGTATTATTTACCTCTGGTTCTGAAGGGACGCCAAAAGGCGTAGTACATAGTCATCGTAGCTTAATGGCTAACGTTGAACAGATCAAAACCATTGCCGATTTTACGCCGCGTGACCGTTTTATGTCATCACTGCCGTTATTCCACGCATTTGGATTAACCGTTGGGTTGTTTATCCCGCTGTTTTCTGGGAGCCGCGTCTTCCTATATCCAAGTCCGTTACATTACCGAATTATTCCTGAATTGGTATATGACCGAAATTGTACCGTTCTGTTTGGAACCTCAACATTCTTAGGCAATTATGCACGTTTTGCCCATCCGTATGATTTTGCAAGAGTTCGTTATGTTGTGGCTGGCGCAGAAAAACTGTCAGATAAAACCAAGAAAATTTGGTACGAAAAATTTGGTATCCGTATTCTTGAAGGTTATGGCGTGACGGAGTGTGCGCCAATAGTCTCTATTAATGTTCCTATGGCGGCGAAAGAAGGCTCTGTAGGGCAGATTTTACCCAGTATGGAAGCCCGTATTATTCCATTACCGGGTATTGAACACGGTGGAAAACTTCAACTGAAAGGCCCAAATATAATGAAGGGTTATTTACGTGTAGAAGCGCCGGGCGTGTTAGAGGAGCCAAAAGCGGAAAATGCTCAGGGCGAGATAGAACTAGGCTGGTATGACACTGGGGATATTGTTGAGTTAGACAATAAAAACTTCTGTACCATTAAAGGACGAGTGAAGCGCTTTGCTAAACTCGCTGGCGAAATGGTTTCTCTTGAAAGTATTGAACAAATGGTGGCTGAGATCTCTCCAAGCTGCGACCATGGTGTTGTGACCAAACCCGACAGTAGCAAAGGGGAAGCGTTGGTGTTATTTACCACGGATAAGGATCTTGACCGAGGTGCATTATCTGCCGCAGCGAAAGGTAAAGGTTTAACCGAATTAGCGGTTCCTCGGGATATTCGTTGGGTTAAAGCCTTACCAGTATTAGGTAGCGGAAAAACGGATTTTGTGACATTAAAACAGATGGCGTTAACAGGGGAATAATATGCAGGAAAGCACACCAAATACGCCACTGATGAGCACCGGAATGAAAGCCGTTCTGGCGTCTCAGTTTCTTTCTGCATTTGCAGATAACGCGTTATTATTCGCGATATTAGCGCAGCTAAAAGCGGAGTTTTACCCAGAATGGAGCCATCCAATTCTACAAATGGTGTTTGTCTTCACCTATATTGTGCTGGCACCATTTGTGGGGCAAATTGCGGATAGATTTTCTAAAGGCCGCGTGATGCTGTTTTCCAACATATTTAAATTTATTGGGGCATTGGGGATCTGCTTAGGGGTTAATCCATTCCTCTGTTACGGGTTAGTCGGTGTCGGTGCCGCCGCATATTCTCCAGCAAAATACGGTATTTTGGGTGAACTTACAGGCGGCGATAATTTAGTCAAAGCTAACGGACTAATGGAAGCCTCTACGATCGCAGCGATTTTAGTGGGTTCTGTGGTTGGCGGTATGCTCTCTGACATTAACCTACTATTGGCATTGGGAACTTGTTCTTTACTGTATGCGCTCGCGGTCATTGTTAACTTTTTTATTCCCCACTTAGCGGCCGCAAGACCAGGAACAGGATGGAATTTCAAACAGTTGGTGGGGGATTTCTTCTCCGCCTGTCGTATTTTATGGGCAAATCAAGAAAGTCGTTTTTCCCTTGTGGGCACCAGCATGTTTTGGGGGGCAGGGGTAACATTGCGTTTCTTGCTGGTGGCATGGGTGCCAGTAGCTTTAGGATTGCAAGATAATACAACCCCAACCATTTTGAATGCGATGGTGGCGGTGGGTATTGTTGTCGGGGCTGGGTTGGCGGCGAAATTTATCACCTTAAAAACGGTTTATCGCTGTATTCCAGCAGGGATTGTGATTGGGGTTATGGTGGTTTTCCTTTCACTGCAAACTAATATTATTCCTTCATATTTTATTTTGATGGTATTAGGGATTTTTGGTGGGTTATTTGTGGTTCCACTGAATGCTTTGCTTCAAGAGAAAGGTAAAGAAACGGTCGGAGCAGGTAATGCCATCGCAGTACAAAATCTCGGTGAAAACAGTGCCATGCTATTAATGCTAGGGTTATATTCTCTGGCGATAAAGGTCGGGTTCTCGGTCGTGAGCGTAGGTGTCGGTTTTGGCGTGGTATTCGCAATTGCGATTGCAGGGCTATGGATTTGGGATCGCGCTCGTAAGAAAACAGCATAATGGTGAATAACCGAATGATAGATGAGAAGCAACTCGAAATATTTAGTATTCAGTTAGGACAGCGTTTACTGCAACTTGATAAAACAGTGACGGCAGCGGAATCCTGTACTGGTGGATGGATTGCCAAAGTGTTGACGGATATAGCAGGCAGCTCAGCTTATTTTAACCGTGGGTTTGTAACTTACAGTAATGAAGCCAAGCATCAAATGATTGGGGTAACGAATGACTCATTAGCGCGTTTTGGCGCAGTGAGTCAGCAAGTTGTTCAGGAAATGGCGCTTGGTGCATTAAATGAAGCTCAGGCAGACTTTGCGATGTCAGTCAGTGGCATTGCTGGACCGGGCGGCGGTAGCGAAGATAAACCTGTCGGGACAGTTTGGTTTGGTTTTGCATTAAAGCAGGCCAATGGTACTGTGGATGTTGTGACTCGTCATCAGATATTCGAAGGTGATAGGTATCAAGTTCGTTTGCAATCAACAGGTTATTCGCTGGAAACGCTTTTACAGTTAATATCTGAAAAATTTCCTTGATACTGTATGATTATACAGTATACTTAGTTTCAACAAATCGAATTCAATCGTTTTATTCGCAATGGTTACCACCATTGCCTTAGGGAGTGAACATGGCTATTGATGAAAACAAACAAAAAGCACTTGCTGCGGCATTAGGTCAAATCGAAAAGCAATTCGGTAAAGGCTCCATTATGCGTCTTGGTGAAGACCGCACAATGGATGTTGAAACCATTTCAACAGGCTCTTTATCTCTTGACGTTGCTTTAGGTGCGGGTGGTTTGCCATTAGGGCGTATTGTTGAAATCTACGGTCCTGAATCTTCAGGTAAAACGACATTAACTCTGCAAGTTATTGCAGCAGCTCAACGTAGTGGTAAAACTTGTGCGTTTATTGATGCCGAACACGCGCTTGACCCTATCTACGCGAAAAAATTAGGCGTTGATATTGATAACCTTCTGTGTTCCCAACCAGATACGGGTGAGCAAGCGTTAGAGATCTGTGATGCATTAACTCGCTCTGGTGCAGTAGACGTGATCATCGTTGACTCCGTTGCAGCATTAACACCAAAAGCTGAAATTGAAGGCGAAATCGGTGATTCTCATATGGGCCTTGCGGCGCGTATGATGAGCCAAGCAATGCGCAAATTAGCGGGTAACCTGAAAAATTCAAATACTTTACTGATTTTCATCAACCAGATCCGTATGAAGATTGGTGTGATGTTTGGTAACCCAGAAACCACGACTGGTGGTAACGCGCTGAAATTCTACGCTTCTGTCCGTTTAGATATCCGCCGTATTGGTGCTGTGAAAAACGGTGAAGAAATTGTTGGTAGCGAAACTCGCGTTAAAGTTGTGAAAAACAAAGTCGCGGCGCCATTTAAACAAGCTGAATTCCAAATCCTTTATGGTGAAGGAATCAATACCTTCGGTGAGCTGATTGACTTAGGTGTTAAACATAAGCTGATTGAAAAAGCGGGTGCTTGGTACAGCTATAACGGCGACAAAATTGGTCAAGGTAAAGCGAACTCGACAACTTACCTGAAAGAACATCCTGAAGTTGCACAAGAAATTGATAAAAAGCTGCGTGATTTATTATTAAACCACACAGGTGAATTTAACAGTGCAGCAACTGATTTCATCAGTGATTCTGATGAAGAAGAGGTTCCAGAAGAATTTTAATTCAACGCTAACGTGTTGAAATAAATTGATATCAAAAGCGCCATTCTTAATTGATTGGCGCTTTTTTGTTTCTGCCTATCACAATAATAGTTTATTGCACAGTTTTTCTGTGGAAAAATACCCTAGCCAGAGGTATAAACATACTTTCAGAAAATATTCAGACGCTTTACAATGAAAGCCGCGAATGGATGTATCTATATTTTACTTCTATACAAAGAGACTTTATCTTATCAGTCACTTTTTAATCGGAGAGTTGATTAGAGGTGATGTTACATTCCATCTCAACAATTCGTAATTCTGTTTCCAGCTTGATATCGGGATAAATATGAGTAAAAGCACCGCTGAGATCCGTCAAGCGTTTCTCGACTTTTTCCATACGAAAGGTCATCAGGTGGTAGCCAGCAGTTCGCTAGTGCCAAATAATGACCCAACACTATTGTTCACTAACGCAGGGATGAACCAGTTCAAAGATGTATTTCTTGGTCTGGATAAACGAGCATATTCCCGAGCGACAACCGCACAACGTTGTGTACGTGCAGGTGGTAAACATAACGACTTAGAAAACGTGGGCTATACCGCTCGCCACCACACATTCTTTGAAATGCTAGGTAATTTTAGCTTCGGTGATTATTTTAAACACGATGCTATTCGCTTTGCATGGGAACTTTTAACCAGCGAACAGTGGTTTAACCTACCAAAAGAAAGACTGTGGGTTACTGTATACGCGACTGACGATGAAGCTTACGATATTTGGAACAAAGAAATTGGTGTTCCTGTCGAGCGTATTATTCGCATTGGTGATAACAAAGGCGCTCCTTACGCATCTGACAACTTCTGGCAGATGGGTGACACAGGGCCTTGCGGGCCTTGTACCGAAATTTTCTTTGACCATGGTGATCATATCTGGGGTGGTCCTCCAGGAAGCCCTGAAGAAGATGGCGACCGCTATATTGAAATCTGGAACCTCGTCTTTATGCAGTTCAACCGTCAATCTGACGGTACCATGGAGCCGCTACCAAAACCGTCTGTAGATACAGGCATGGGGCTGGAGCGTATTTCTGCGGTTCTGCAACACGTGAATTCTAATTATGAAATCGATATTTTCCGCGAACTGATTGCTGCAGCAGCAGAAGCGACAGGTGCAACTGACTTGTCCAACAAATCTCTGCGCGTTATTGCTGACCATATTCGTTCATGCGCGTTCTTGGTGAGCGATGGCGTAATTCCATCCAACGAAGGTCGTGGTTACGTTTTACGTCGTATTATTCGCCGTGCGGTACGTCATGGTTATATGCTGGGTGCGAAAGAAACGTTCTTCTATAAATTAGTTTCTACCCTAATTAAAGTGATGGGGCCTGCTGCAGAAGAGCTACAGCGTCAACAAGCTTTAGTTGAGAAAGTATTAAAAACTGAAGAAGAACAGTTTGCGCGTACTTTAGAGCGCGGTCTGCAATTATTAGATGAAGAGTTGGCATCACTGAAAGGCGATACGCTAGATGGTGAAACCGCATTCCGTCTCTATGATACTTATGGATTCCCGTTAGATTTAACGGCGGACGTATGTCGCGAGCGCAACCTCAAAGTAGATGAAGAAGGCTTTGAGCGTGCAATGGAAGACCAGCGTCGTCGTGCGAGAGAATCAAGCGGCTTCGGTGCAGACTATAACGCCCTGATCAAAGTTGATAAACACAGTGAATTCTCTGGCTATCAGCATGATGAACAGCAAGCGACTATCACAGCATTATATAAAGATGGTCAGCCGGTTGATTCCCTGCAGGCGGGTGATGAAGGGTTAGTGATCCTTGATAAAACGGCATTCTACGCAGAATCTGGTGGTCAAGTTGGTGATACTGGTGTTCTCAAAAATGACAGCGCTAGCTTTACTGTGACTGATACCCAAAAATATGGTCAAGCAATTGGTCATGTGGGTAAGGTTGAATCAGGTTCATTAGTTGTTAACCATCGAATTGCGGCTATAGTCAATAGTGAAAGACGTAATGCTATTCGTTTAAACCACTCGGCGACTCACTTATTACATGCAGCATTACGCCAAGTCTTAGGCGAGCACGTTTCTCAAAAAGGCTCGTTGGTGAATGACAAGTATCTCCGTTTTGACTTCTCTCATTTTGAAGCGATGACACAACAGCAACTGCGTCAAGTGGAAGATATTGTGAACGCTCAGATCCGTCAAAACTCAGAAATTGAAACTGAGTTGATGGATTTAGAGGGGGCGAAAGCGAAAGGGGCTATGGCATTATTCGGTGAAAAATATGAAGAGCGCGTACGTGTTCTGAGTATGGGTGATTTCTCCATCGAATTATGTGGTGGTACACATGCTAGTCGCACAGGGGATATTGGCCTATTCAGTATCTTAAGTGAGTCTGGTACCGCTGCAGGGGTTCGTCGTATCGAAGCGACAACTGGTGCAGCTGCGATGGAGCACTTACATACTCAGTCAGAACAACTTTCTGCGATTGCTCACCTGTTAAAAGGTGACGTAAATAGCTTAGTTGAGAAAGTTAAAGCTGCATTGGATAAATCACGAAATCTTGAAAAAGAGATTTTGCAATTAAAAGATCAGCAAGCTTCTCAAGAAAGTGCTTCACTAGGTAGTAAAGCGAAAGATGTTAAAGGTATCAAACTATTAGTTAGTCAATTAAGCGATACTGATCCTAAACTATTGAGAACAATGGTCGATGATCTAAAAAATCAGCTGAAATCGGCGATTATCGTGCTTTCAACCACAAGTGGTGATAAAGTCAGTATAATTGTTGGTGTGACTAATGATTTGACTGCTAAAATTAAAGCAGGTGATTTGGTATCCTACGTTGCTCAACAAGTAGGCGGTAAAGGCGGCGGTCGATCAGACATGGCGATGGCTGGAGGTACTGACGTAAGCGCATTACCAACAGCGATGGAAAGTGTCGAACAATGGGTTGATTCTAAACTGTAATTGCTGCGAAGTTACCCCATTTTAGTGGGGTAACTTTAATCTGTTGCAGCATTGTTAATATGTTGCCGGTAGTGTTATATTTTGCTTGTAAATAATTAGAATTATTGCCTTGATGGCATCAATGCTTTAGGTGAATGTCATTGCTTTACGTTTTCACGGTGTGTGATGGACAATAGCGGGGAATACCTAGAGACCCGACTCTTTTAATATTTCAAGGAGCAAAGAATGCTTATTCTGACTCGTCGAGTTGGTGAAACACTCATGATAGGCGATGAGGTAACAGTGACCGTATTGGGCGTAAAAGGCAACCAAGTACGTATTGGTGTTAATGCCCCAAAAGAAGTTTCTGTTCACCGTGAAGAAATTTATCAACGGATCCAGGCCGAAAAGACTCAACCAGACAATCAATAATAATGAATAAGCGTCCAGTGAGTTATCACACAGCAATAATGGGCGCTTGTCTTTCTCTTTTTTATCTTTAGTGATTCCCTAATTTTTCTATTCTGTAATTGGCTTAACACATTATGTTAGTGTTGAGCGCTATCTCTTTGAATGAATCGACCTTTCTTCCTGTACTATTTTCATACTGCTAAGCTACACGCTATCAACTTTCTCCATTTTTTCCTGAATTTTTTATAATAAGATTGAAGATAATAAAAGGGCAAAAAAGCACGGAAACATCGCTTTTTCGGTGTTAAACTAATCATCTTGCTTGTGAAATGTGCAAACGATCATTGGAATGCAAAAAGTTTGGAAAAATTGTTTGACTTCTAAGTCTAGGAAAGTAATATGTGCGCCACACAGAGACGAGATGTTTAAACAAAAACAAATCGCATGTGACTAAAATATGGTGAGGTGGCCGAGAGGCTGAAGGCGCTCCCCTGCTAAGGGAGTATGCGGTCAAAAGCTGCATCGAGGGTTCGAATCCCTCCCTCACCGCCATTTTAGGCTCTGCATCCGTAGCTCAGCTGGATAGAGTACTCGGCTACGAACCGAGCGGTCGGAGGTTCGAATCCTCCCGGATGCACCATTTTCTACCTTATGAGTAAAACTGATAGGGTGATGTTTTAGTTTATAGCGAACTAAAGCAAAAGTAGTTTAGATTTAATATGGTTTTAAAGCTAACAAGATTTACAACCATAAATATTGAAGTAGATTTTGATTAAGCAGTATTGAGAGAGAAGTACGTATTGCACTAAAATGCATCCGTAGCTCAGCTGGATAGAGTACTCGGCTACGAACCGAGCGGTCGGAGGTTCGAATCCTCCCGGATGCACCATCTCTTAAACACTTCTGTCAGTATCAATAATTCTGTCATAAATTCAATGAATCCAAATTACTGCTGTAGTTATACAGCATCGATTGATAATCGACAAATTCTGCATCCGTAGCTCAGCTGGATAGAGTACTCGGCTACGAACCGAGCGGTCGGAGGTTCGAATCCTCCCGGATGCACCATCATTAAGAAACTCCTCAATCTGAGGAGTTTTTTTTTGCCTAAAATCCTAATTTGCTATCTTCCTTCCTTTTCTTTCTGTTTTCTCATCGGGTAAACCACACATCTAGACAGCGACAATTTATGTGATTTAAGCTAAAGTAATCACCTTATTAAAATAAAACTAAATCACAGGCGGGAGGTCGATTTGATCCCGGACGTATCAAAAGCGCTCTCATGGTTAGAAGCGCACCCGGAAATTCTCAATGGCATTCAACGCGGTATTGAGCGTGAAACACTACGCGTGACACCTCAAGGTGCGTTAGCCGAGACATTACATCCAGATGAGCTGGGGAAAGCCCTTACCCATAAATGGATCACCACGGATTTTGCGGAATCCTTACTCGAATTTATTACTCCTGTAGATAAAAGCATTAGCCACAACTTGGCTTTTTTGCGGGATCTGCATCGCTATACGGCACGTCATTTACACGATGAAAGAATGTGGCCGTTAAGTATGCCTTGCTTTATTGCAAGTGAAGATAAGATCACATTAGCGCAATACGGTAGCTCCAATGTGGGGCAGTTTAAAACGCTGTATCGTGAAGGGTTAAAAAACCGCTATGGGGCATTAATGCAAACCATCGCGGGTGTTCACTATAATTTCTCATTTCCAATTGAGTTTTGGAAAGCGTGGGCGGGTGTTGAAGATGCAGAAAGCGGAAAGGAAAAAATTTCTGAAGGCTATTTACGTCTAATCAGAAACTACTATCGCTTTGGTTGGGTGATCCCATACTTATTTGGCGCATCTCCCGCTATTTGCGGCTCTTTCTTAAAGAACAGAGAAACCACACTGAACTTTAACAAGACCGAGTGCGGTACTTATTATCTGCCTTACGCAACGTCATTGAGAATGAGCGATTTAGGTTACACCAATAAATCTCAGAGTGATTTAAATATTACGTTTAACCACCTTGACGAATATGTGGAAAATCTGAAAAAAGCCATTCACAAGCCTTCCGCTGAATTTGAAAAGCTGGGCGTGAAAAAAGATGGCAAGTACGTTCAGTTGAACACCAATGTGCTACAGATCGAGAATGAGCTGTATGCGCCAATTCGTCCGAAGCGTGTCCCTCAAGGTAACGAATCGCCTTCTGATGCATTATTACGTGGTGGTATCGAATACATTGAAGTTCGCTCCCTCGATATCAATCCATTTAGCCCTATTGGGGTTAATGAAACCCAAGCTCGCTTTGTAGATTTATTCCTTATTTGGTGCGTGCTTGCAGATGCCCCGGAAATGAATGTTCAAGAGTTGGATTGCTGCCGCAAAAACTGGAGCCGTGTGATCCTTGAAGGTCGTAAACCGGAGCAGGTGATTGGCTTTGGCTGTGGTAGCGAGCTCAAACCATTGGTTGAAGTGGGACAAACGTTGTTTAAAGATCTGATCCGTGTGGCTGAAGTTTTGGATACCTGCTGTGATGCAAAATACAAAGATGTGTGTCATCAGTTTGTCGCCATGTTTGAAGATCCAAACTTGACCTATTCAGCGCTGGTGATGGACGAAATGCTGGAAAAAGGTATCGGTGGCTATGGGTTAGAATTAGCTGAAAAATACTATCAGCAGTTAATTAATGAACCTTATGAAGTGATCACTGAAGAACAGTTTGAACAAGCACGTTTGGCTTCAATTGAGAAGCAGAAGCGAATGGAGCAAGATCAGAGTGAAAGCTTTGAAGAGTATCTTAAGATCCACGCAGGACGCTAAAAGAAAATGGCCACAACGAGGTGGCCAAATAAAAAATCTTTTAAAGAATTAGGGATGATAACAATTTGCGCGTCTTTCACATATTAAGACTCCGCATTTTTGGATTAGTTTCATTTTTTTTAAATTATTTTTTTGGAGGTCATGAAATGCCGTTATTAGACAGTTTTACTGTGGATCATACGCGTATGGCTGCTCCTGCTGTTCGTGTAGCGAAAACGATGACAACGCCTCATGGAGACACTATCACCGTATTCGATTTACGCTTTACAGTTCCAAATAAAGAAGCAATGACAGAAAAAGGAACGCATACGCTAGAGCACCTTTTTGCTGGCTTCATGCGAGATCACCTTAATGGTAACGGTGTTGAAATCATCGATATTTCGCCAATGGGATGCCGTACAGGCTTCTATATGAGCTTGATTGGTCAACCGGATGAACAACGTGTTGCAAAAGCTTGGAAGGCCGCTATGCAAGATGTACTGCATGTGCAAGACCAAAACAAGATCCCAGAGCTTAATGTGTACCAATGTGGTACTTACATGATGCACTCTCTTGAAGAAGCTCAGCAAATTGCCCGAAATGTGCTAGCGAAAGATATTCTCGTCAATAAAAACGATGAACTTGCATTGCCAGAAGAAAAGCTCGCCCAGCTTCATGTTTAGTTGTTGAAAAAAACAGACTAAAAAGCCTTAAAATCACCGATCAATGGATCAGGGTTTTAAGGCTTTTTTCTTTGAAATGAACAATTAAAATTCAGGGGTTTGTGAGTCAAAACCGAGCGGGGTGATTTTTACCTGCTTGATAATATTATCGTTGATTACTAAAACTTCGATAACATAGTGGCCAATAACAATTTGTTCTTCAGGCTGCGGAATATCACCTAATACCTCTAAAACCATCCCATTCACGGTTCTAGGACCATCAATAGGGAGGTTCCAATCAAATACTTTATTCAGGTCGCGAATGTTTGCTGTTCCATCCACAAGGACGCTACCGTCGCTCTGAGGCATGACTTCTTCAGCTAAAGAAGGGGACATTGACGTTGTGAAGTCACCGACAATTTCTTCCAAAATATCTTCGACAGTGATCAAACCTTGGATCTCGCCATATTCATCAACGATGATGCCTAGCTTCTCTTTTTTATGCTGGAAATTAACCAACTGAACGTTGAGTGGCGTGCTATTTGGTATGAAATAGATCCTATCGGCAGCTTTGATCAAGTTCTGCTTGTTGAACTCGCGTTTTTCTACCATCAATCGATAAGCTTCTCGCACACGCAAAATACCAATCAAATCATCAAGAGAATCACGATACAGGACAATACGTCCATGAGGGGAGTGAGTGAGCTGCCTAACAATCGACTTCCAATCATCATTAATATCGATACCGACAATTTCATTACGTGGCAGCATAATATCGCCAACAGTGACTTTGTCTAAATCAAGAATTGAAATCAGCATGTCTTGATTACGGCGGCTGAGCTTGTTTTTGGACTCGTGAACAATAGTGCGTAACTCTTCTTTGTTGACAGCATCGTTACGAGTGTTTGAGACTTTTATTCCACAGCAGCGCATAAAAAGGGCGGAAACAGTATTAAACGCCCACACGACAGGTAACATGATTTTTTGCAGTGGCGTAAGAATAAAGCTACTAGGGAAGGCAATACGCTCAGGGTACAGTGCCGCGATGGTTTTTGGCATCACTTCTGCAAATAACAAAATAACAAATGTGAGCACACCAGTTGCAATGGCGACACCCATATTGCCATATAAGCGGATCCCGATAATGGTCGCGAGAGCAGAAGCAACAATGTTGATTAGGTTGTTACCAATCAATACTAAGCCCAGTAAGCGGTCGGGGTGGCGTAGTAGTTTTTCAACGCGGATAGCAGAGCGATTACCTTGTTTCGCTAAGTGTTTTAACCGATAACGGTTCAACGTCATCATACTGGTTTCTGATGCTGAAAAATAAGCGGATAAAAAAATTAAAACAATCAGTATGATGATTAGAGTACCAGTAGATACTTCATCCAAAACAAGGTTCCTTATTTATAACGGTCGTTTAAGACTAAAATGGCTCTACATCATGGTTAATTGCTGAATTAATCGATTACCAAAAAACGCTAAGGTAAGGATAAGTGAACCGCCCACATGGAAAAAGAGGACGCGTTTGCCTCGCCATCCACCATGAAAATGCCCCCACAGCAAAATAACGTAAACAAACCAAGCAATAACGGAGAGTACGGATTTGTGGATATTCTCTTTATCAAAGATGTTATCCATATAAATAAAGCCCGTGCACAGCGTTAAGGTCAAGAGAATGACGCCCACCTGAGTGACGTGAAACATTTTGCGTTCAATGACCATCATTGGCGGCATATCAGGGCTAAATTTCAGAATTTTGTTTTTAAGCTGGTAGTCAATAATGGCAACTTGAAACGCATATAACGCCGCGATAAGCAACGTAGCATAGCTTAATAAGGCTAAGCCAATATGGACAAATAATGGGGTGCTTGCCTCTAAATGAGTAATAAACTCACCAGGCATAATCGTAGATAAAATCAGGTTAATAATCGCGAAACTATACACAATAGGGGTTAAGTACCACGCACGCCCTAAATAGGAAACCACCGTCATAATCAAACACATTAAGAGACTGACAGAGGAACCTAAATTTAAGAGGGTGAGATTTTGCCCGCTGGCTTCACTAAAAATTTGTAATTTCAACGTGATTGCGTGAGTAACCATCGCCACGATAGCTAATAAAATAGCCAATCGACGATAAAGAGCTTGCTTGCGCACTTGTCCGGGAACGATCAGCAGCAGACTGACCATGTATGTACAAACTGCTATGACTGCAAATACGGGCATAGTATAGTGTCGTTATTCATTTTAAGTGGATAGTAATTAACTAGTATAACCCGTGCAAGTGTAGGCTCCAACTATTGGTATGACGTATCGCTGTATATTCTTTACTAATCGCTCATTTAGGCTGCTCACTTAGCTTAATGAAACGAAACAGCGAAACCCCATCAAGTATGATACAATCGGCGACCAACACAGCGTTGAATTGTGCCGTGGCTATCTTGAGTTTGCCCTTGAAATATAGCGCGCGAGTAACCAAATAAGGCTACATATAGGCCCATAACAGAATTGAGCTAAGACACATGTTTGATAATTTAACTGACAGACTATCGCGCACTTTGCGCAATATCAGTGGGCGTGGACGTCTGACTGATGACAACATTAAAGATACATTACGCGAAGTTCGCATGGCGTTACTGGAAGCCGACGTTGCTTTGCCAGTCGTCCGTGAATTTATTCAAAAAGTCAAAGAAAGTGCTGTTGGTCAAGACGTTAATAAAAGCCTAACACCGGGTCAAGAGTTCATTAAAATTGTTCAAAATGAACTGACCCGCGCAATGGGTGAAGAAAATCACCAGCTGAATTTATCTGCTCAGCCTCCGGCTGTTGTGTTGATGGCAGGTTTGCAAGGTGCGGGTAAAACAACCAGCGTTGCAAAACTGGGTAAACTGTTAAAAGAAAAACAAAAGAAAAAAGTCTTAGTAGTTTCTGCCGACGTTTATCGTCCAGCGGCGATCAAACAGTTAGAAACTTTAGCACAAGCGGTTGGTGTTGATTTCTTCCCATCTGAAGTGCAAGAAAAGCCAGCGGCAATCGTTCAAAAAGCCTTAAAGCACGCACAATTACAATTTTACGATGTGTTGTTAGTAGATACAGCCGGTCGCTTACACGTTGATGAAGCGATGATGGAAGAGATCCAAGAAGTCCATCGTATTATCAATCCGGTTGAAACCTTGTTTGTGGTTGATGCCATGACAGGGCAAGATGCAGCTAACACAGCGAAAGCTTTTAATGAAGCATTGCCATTAACTGGGGTCGTTTTAACCAAAGTTGACGGTGACGCGCGTGGTGGTGCTGCATTATCTATTCGCTCCATTACCGGTAAGCCAATCAAATTCTTAGGGGTTGGTGAAAAAACTGACGCCCTTGAGCCATTCCACCCTGAACGCGTGGCTTCACGTATTTTAGGCATGGGGGATGTGTTATCTCTGATTGAAGAGATTGAACACAAAGTTGACCGTGATGAAGCTGAAAAATTAGCGAAGAAGTTGAAAACAGGGGATACCTTTGATTTTAATGACTTCTTAAACCAGCTAAAACAGATGCGTAATATGGGCGGAATGACTAGCATGCTGAGTAAGATGCCAGGCATGTCCCAGTTACCAGATGCGGTTAAATCCCAAATGGATGACAAAATTACCATCCGTATGGAAGCGATGATCCAATCCATGACACGCAAAGAACGCGAAAAACCCGAGATTATTAAAGGATCACGCAAACGCCGTATTGCTGCGGGTTCTGGAACCACAGTACAAGAGGTTAATAAACTCTTAAAACAGTTTGATGATATGCAGCGCATGATGAAAAAGATGAAGAAAGGCGGTCTCGCCAAGATGATGCGCGGTATGAAAGGTATGATGCCTCCGGGTTTCCCGGGGCGTTAAGCAGTAAAGCCTGAAACAAAAGTGTACTTTTGATTGATTTTTGCGTCAAAGTGAGTAAACTTTTCGGGCTTTTTATATAACAACTGGACTCTATCCCTCGATGGAGTCTGGTTGTTTTGTTAACTAATGAGGATGTTATGGTAACAATTCGTTTATCTCGTGGCGGCGCTAAAAAACGTCCGTTCTACCAAATCGTTGTAACCGATAGCCGCAATGCGCGTGACGGTCGTTTCATTGAGCGTATCGGTTTCTTCAACCCGATCGCTGCAGGTCAAGCAGAAGAACTGCGTTTAGACCTGGACCGTATTGAGCATTGGGTTGGCTTAGGCGCAACTGTTTCTGACCGTGTTGCACAACTGGTCAAACAAGCTAAAAAAGTAGCTTAATCTGTCACGGTGGTAACAATGAGCAAGCAAACTAAACTACTGCCTCCTGCAAACCCAATTGTATTGGGCAAATTAGGCGCGGCATACGGTATTCGTGGTTGGCTCAAAGTTTTTTCCTCCACCGAACATGCTGAAAGTATTTTTGATTATCAACCTTGGTTTATCCAACGCTCTGGTCAGTGGCAACATATTGAAATAGAAGATTGGAAACATCATAACAAAGATATCATCGTCAAGCTCAAAGGGGTCGAAGACCGCGATGCAGCTGCTCTATTGACCAATTTTGAAATTGCGGTTGATTCAACCCAACTTCCTGATTTGGACAACGACGAATACTACTGGAAAGACCTTATGGGTTGCCATGTAGTGACGTCTGAGGGTTACGACCTTGGTACTGTCATTGATATGATGGAAACGGGATCGAATGACGTTCTCGTGATCAAGGCAAATTTAAAAGATGCATTTGGCATCAAGGAGCGGTTAGTTCCGTTTCTTGATGGGCAGGTTATCAAGAAAGTCGATCTCTCCACCAAAATTATTGAAGTGGAGTGGGATCCTGGTTTTTAAATCTCCGGTTTACCGGTTTTTATGAGTGGGATAAATCATGTGGATTGGGGTAATTAGCCTGTTTCCCGAAATGTTCCGCGCAATAACCGAGTACGGGGTAACTGGTCGGGCAGTGAAAAATAGCCTGCTAACGGTTGAGTGTTGGAATCCGAGAGATTTTACTCACGATAGACACAAAACTGTTGATGATCGCCCCTATGGTGGTGGTCCAGGCATGCTGATGATGGTGCAACCGTTAAAAGATGCAATCCACGCAGCAAAAGCTGAGGCCGGTGATGGTGCAAAAGTGATTTATCTTTCACCTCAAGGTCGCAAACTCGGTCAAGACGGAGTTTGTGAACTGGCAACAAACGAGAAGATAATTCTTGTTTGTGGTCGTTATGAAGGTATTGATGAGCGGATCATTCAAACCGAAATTGATGAAGAATGGTCAATCGGTGATTACGTTCTCAGTGGTGGGGAGCTCCCTGCTATGGTGTTGATAGACTCAGTCTCTCGGTTTATTCCTGGAGTACTAGGTCATCAAGCTTCAGCTCAAGAAGATTCTTTTGCGGATGGCTTGTTAGATTGTCCTCACTATACCCGACCAGAGGTGTTAGACGGCATGCAAGTTCCTGACATACTACTTTCAGGAAACCATGCCAAGATCGATAGCTGGCGCATGAAGCAGTCACTCGGTCGTACCTGGCTTAGAAGACCTGAGCTTCTAGAAAGCCTAGCTCTGACTGACGAGCAGAGGATGTTGCTAGCTGAATTCCAACGGGAATATCAGGCTGAGCAACCAGTGAATCCAGACAATTAATTGTCTAAACATATCAGTTTACCTAGGGTAAGAGAGTTATTATGAGCAACATTATTAAACAACTTGAACAAGAGCAGATGAAGCAGGACGTACCTTCATTCCGTCCGGGTGACACCGTGGAAGTTAAGGTATGGGTCGTAGAAGGCTCTAAAAAACGTCTGCAGGCATTTGAGGGCGTGGTTATCGCTATCCGTAGCCGCGGTCTGCATTCTGCATTCACTGTTCGTAAAATTTCTAACGGCGAAGGTGTTGAGCGTGTATTCCAAACTCACTCTCCAGTCGTAGATAGCATTGCTGTTAAACGCCGTGGTGCTGTTCGCAGAGCTAAACTGTACTACCTGCGTGAGCGTTCTGGTAAGGCAGCTCGTATCAAAGAGCGTCTGAACGCCAAGTAATACGCTTTCGCTACATCCGAAAGTTAAAAGGCCCGCATATTTGCGGGCCTTTTTTATATTCGTCATATATTCGTCATATTTCAAGTTCTCGCGGTGTTAGCTACGTTCATTCGCACTGGTCACATACTCATGTATGCTCCTAGCGACTCATTCTCTTGCCGCCTAGCGACAACTCGAACTATTTAGAATATATCGTTCAATAAACTCCAATGTGTAAACTTATGTTTACTTATTTTATTCATGCTTTGCTTTTTAATATGAAATTTTTGCTTGTTATTCATTAATATTATTTAAATTCAATGGTATAAAATAATGTAATTTTTTATGTACACTCAATTAAATTATTTTACAGTTTTGGATTGAAATCTTTACGATGCATGATATGTTATCTCTCACGCACCAAACACAAGATCGATAAATAACATCACTAATAAATAATAAGCTAAGTAGGTAATCAAATGATCATGCAAAAAGATGTACTCAATAACGTGAATATTCAAGACGAGCAGGTTCTTATCACCCCTGAAAGTCTGAAACAAAAATATCCATTGAGTCACAGCAACCTGCATGCCATTGCGACATCGCGTAAAGTGATTGCTGATATTATTCATCAGCGTGATCCGCGCTTACTCGTGGTATGTGGTCCTTGTTCAATCCATGATGTAGATGCTGCCATCGAATACGGTGAGCGTTTACAGAAACTTGCCGCTGAGTTAAGTGATAGCTTATATATTGTGATGCGTGTGTACTTTGAAAAACCACGTACAACCGTGGGTTGGAAAGGCTTAATTAGCGATCCATTTATGGATGGCAGCTTTGAAATGGAAAAAGGGCTACACATTGCCCGCGATTTATTGACCAACTTAGTGAATATGGGATTACCACTGGCAACAGAAGCGTTAGATCCTAATAACCCACAATACTTAGGTGACTTATTCAGTTGGTCAGCAATCGGAGCGAGAACCACGGAATCCCAAACTCACCGTGAAATGGCATCCGGCTTATCAATGCCAGTCGGTTTTAAAAACGGCACAGATGGCAGTTTATCTACCGCCATCAATGCGTTAAAAGCCGCTGCAATGCCACATCGCTTTATGGGAATCAATCAATCAGGTCAAGTTTGCTTGCTGCACACCAGCGGCAATAAAAATGGTCATGTGATCTTACGTGGCGGCAAAACACCAAACTATGATGAGCAAAGTATTGCAGCTTGTGAAGCAGAAATGAAAAAAGCAGGACTAGAGCCATCGTTAATGGTGGACTGCAGCCACGGTAACTCAAATAAAGATTTCCGTCGTCAGCCACTGGTGGTTGATTCAATCATCGAACAAATTGTTAATGGTAATGAATCAATTACAGGTATTATGCTTGAAAGCCATATTAATGAAGGCAACCAGTCATCAGAACAGCCACGTGAGAATATGAAATATGGAGTTTCGGTGACAGATGCATGCATTAATTGGGATGAAACTGAGTCTGTGCTGCGTAAATTACACCAAGCATTATCCCCAGTGCTTGAGCAGCGTGGGCAGAAATTAAGTAAAGTGAGCTGAGCAAGGGATTGGTATGTCTGCTGAATTATCCCATTTACGGGAACAGATTGATGAAGTTGATAAGTCATTATTAGATTTGTTAGCCAAACGGCTTCAGCTAGTGGCTGAAGTCGGCGAAGTCAAAAGCCAGCATGGATTACCTATTTACGTGCCTGAGCGTGAATCCAGCATGTTGGCAGCTCGCCGAGCAGAAGCGGAGCGAATGGGGATCCCGCCTGATCTGATTGAAGATATTCTTCGTCGAATCATGCGTGAGTCCTATGCGCGCGAAAATGACAAAGGATTTAAAACATTGAACCCTACCGCCGGCCCGATTGTGATCGTCGGTGGGAATGGAAAAATGGGGCGGTTATTTCATCGTCTGCTCTCCCTGTCTGGTTATCAGGTTAAATTGCTGGGTGAGCAGGATTGGGATAATGCGGCGTCAATAGTTTCTGGTGCAAGTGTGGTGATAGTCAGTGTACCTATCCACCTCACTGTTGATGTCATTAAACGTTTGCCTACTTTAGATCCAGAAACAATTTTAGTGGATATTGCTTCTGTGAAGCAAAAGCCACTCGAGGCTATGCTGTCAGTGCATCAAGGCCCTGTATTAGGGTTACATCCGATGTTTGGTCCTGATATTGGCAGTGTTGCCAAGCAAGTTTTTGCATTCTGTGATGGGCGAAAAGCGGAATCTTATCAGTGGCTACTGGAGCAGCTACAAGTTTGGGGCGCGCGCTTGAAAGCGATTAAGCCTGAAGAACACGATCGTAATATGAGTTTTATTCAGGCGTTACGCCACTTTACGACGTTTACTTATGGGCAAAATTTAGCGAAAGAGCAGGTTGATCTACAGCAGTTGTTGGATCTCTCTTCCCCAATTTATCGTCTTGAATTGGCAATGGTAGGGCGCTTGTTTGCACAAGATCCGCAATTGTATGCAGATATCATCATGTCTTCGGATGAAAATGTTGAATTGATCCGCCGTTATTACCAGCTTTTGGGGCAATCCATTGAAATGCTGGAGCGTAAAGATAAAGCCGAATTTATTCGACAATTTGAGCAAGTTAGCCAGTGGTTTGGTGAAGATGCTCATCATTTCATGAAAGAAAGCCAGTCTCTATTACAACGGGCGAACGATAACCGTAAATAATCTCTTTTAGCCATTACTCTATAAATCGATGAAAAAGGGTAATGGCTATCTTTATGCTAAAAGTGCTAAATACATTTTCATTATTAATATTTATAATAAATAAGTAATTGTATTTATTTCTGTAGTTTATCCTAAATTTACAATTGAGCTTCTTCCTTGGGTGGGTTTATCCACTAATTAATTAGAAATTAATCAGTTTATAATGTCGATATTTATAAATTAAACGATTTATCTAATAAAGATCCCTTGTCATTGACCGATAACACTAATCATTAAATGATGATAAGTGTGGTAAACCTATGTCTTTTAAGCACCTCAAAATTAGTTTGAAATTAACTATCGCGTTTGGCGTTTTCATCACGCTAATTGTTTTAAGTTCCCTGTTTTCATTAGTGAATATGAATCGTGCAAATGAAAGCATTCAGAACGTCATTTTTAAAAGTTATCCAATAACTGCTAATGCAAACTCGGTGATGGATAACTTTTATTCTTATATTGGTATTCAAGAATTGATTTTATTGGATGACCGAGGGAGTGAAAAACGTAAGGAAGAGCTGGTTAAAATTAGCCAAAACATTTCTGATCTGCTGGATGAGTTGGACAGGGGTATAACCGATAGCCGTTCTCGCGAGGTGCTTGATAATATCCAAGAAGTGAGAGCTAAATTTATTAGTGCTCAGCAACAGATGATGGAGTTTATGAATCAGGGCAATCGCCAAGCTGCGATTGAAATGATGATGACAAAAACATCTGTTATTCAACGAGAATATCGTGAGCAAGTCCAAAACCTGATAGCCATCCAAAACATGTTGATGCAAGAAACCGGTTATCAGGTGGAAGATGACTATAAAGCAAATCGTGTTTTATTAGCATTTTTATCAATCATCAGTATTGTTGTGGGTTGCGTTATGGGGTGGTACATCACGCGTATTATCACTCGACCTTTAGAGCAAGCAGTTGATTTTGCTAAATCGATTGCCAGTGGTGATTTGACCCAAAATATTCAAGCACAATCTAAAGATGAAACAGGGATTTTACTTGAGTCGCTCAGCGAAATGAAAGGGCATCTACTTGAGATTGTCCAAGAGGTTCAAAATGGTTCTGAGAGTATTTCTGCGGCAGCAGGGCAAATTGTCGCGGGTAATCAGAACTTAGCGGCTAGAACGGAAGAGCAAGCAGCTTCTGTTGAGCAAACGGCAAGTTCGATGGAGCAAATCACATCAACGGTACAGAACACCACTGAACATACCCATGAAGCGACAATGTTGGCTGACAATACGGCTGTGACAGTCAAAAACAATGGTCAGATGATGGTTCAGCTAACTGATAAAATGCGTGCAATTAATGGTTCGTCTCAAAAAATGACGGATATCATTAATTTAATCGACTCTATTGCCTTCCAAACGAATATCTTAGCCTTGAACGCGTCCGTTGAAGCAGCAAGGGCGGGAGAGCATGGTCGTGGATTTGCGGTAGTGGCGGGGGAAGTGAGATTACTGGCACAAAAAAGCGCTGCATCGGCCAGTGATATTCGTTCATTAATCGAAAATTCTTCCTCACAAACCCAAGAAGGGATGGAATTGGTTGAACAAGCCAGCCAGCAGATCCACGGAATGGTTGCCAGTGTTGAAGAGATGAATGCGTTGCTGCGTGAAATTGGCCAAGCGAGTAGAGAGCAGAGCGATGGTATTTCACAAATTAACAGCGCTGTGGGGCAGTTGGATCTAACCACTCAACAAAATGCGGGACTGGTAGAAGAGTCAGTGGTGGCAGCTGATTCGTTAAATGACCAAGCTTACCATCTTCAAAACTTAGTTAATTACTTTAAGCTCAGCGCGACAATACAAAAATCGTGATTGGCATAAATCGTAATTAATAAAAATAACACAGGCGAATAACCTGTGTTATTTTTTTGAGCCAAAATTAAAACTAAGGCGCCATTTTTTCTGGTTCTACAGGAACGATATTTTCAGATGGGTAGCAGCCAAGAATTTTAATTGAGCGGGTGATCTCCGCTAATTCTTTCAGTGCTTGTTGCATATTATCTGAACGCAAGTTAGCGTGAACATCCACATAAAACATCTCTTCCCACGGCTTACCATTAATTGGACGCGATTCTAATTTACTCATCACTATCTTATTATTTTTTAAGATAATCAAAGCATCCACTAATGCACCAGCTTGTTGACCTGTTGTGATCAGTAATGTGGTTTTCGCAGGAACTTGTTCAGTCACTTCAATCGCTCGTGAAGCCACAACAATAAAGCGAGTCATATTAATTTGCTGATTCGCTAAGTTATGCTCCAAAACCGTTAAGCCATATAAAGCACCGCCCGCTTCACTTCCTAATGCAGCAACATTAGGGGAATTATGTTCTGCCACTTTTTGCATGGCTGTAGATGTGCTGTCGCAATATTCAATTTTCCAATGGGGGAATTGAGATAAATATTGGCTACATTGCTGGAATGGCTGAGGGTGGCTATAAACCGTATCAATCTTACTTAATTCACTACCTGGGGTAGTCAGCAAGCAATGGTTAATCGGCAAACGAATTTCACCGACAATGGATAATGATGTATTTTGCAGTAAATCGTAAACATCATTAATTGCCCCTGAGCTGGTATTCTCAATAGGCAAAATACCGTAATCTGCTTGGCCACTTTCAACGAGTGAAAAGATATCTTGGAACTTATGGCAGCTGCATTCAACCAGTTGATCAAAATGACGAGCTGAATATTGACGCGCGGCAACATGGGAATAAGAACCTTTCGGCCCTAAAAATGCAAATCTTGCGGTATCGCTTGGTGTCAGGTTTAAATGTTTTTGCAGGATAGCTTGTTGAGTCAGAACAGAATCCTCAATGATCATCTGAAACAAGCGTGTAATATAAAAACCATCAAGACCCAGAGGCGTGCCTTTATTAATTAATACATCGAGTAATTGGCGTTCACGCTCTTTATCACGGATTGGGCGGTTATCATCGATTTTAGTTTCCGCAACTTCAATTGCATAGCCTCGACGTTTTGCAAGAAGCCCAAGGAGTTCACTGTCTAACTGGCTAATTTTCTCACGGACTTTCAGTAAATTAGTGCTATTTTCCATTCTGCGACCCTATCAAACATCAGTGAATAAAAAAGCCCCCTAGGTAGGGGGCTTTAAAATATTGTCTTCTTTTTTTTCTCGAACGACAAAAGCCCCTTAATGTGAGTGGCTAAAGAAGAAAAAGAAAACAGTATTTAGTTTCATGGGAAATCCTTTCGAGTGAAGTTATTCAAATAGACATGATAGTGAACGAGAAGTCAACAAAAAACAGCGCACAACGTAAAAACGCGCCCATGATGAGCGCGTTTGGAAGGTTTCAAGATAAGTGGATTGATAATATAAAAATATAACGTAACTACTTAAACGTAACTGATTACAACGTTTCTAGATTCGCTTCTTTTACACTACTAGTTGCCCTTCTTGATTCTCCTTTATGTTGCACTTTGTTTAACTGTCTTTCGAGTTTGTTGATAAGGTCATTTATTGCAACGTACATATCTTCATGCTTAGCACTTGCTACCAACTGTCCGGTAGCGGTTTTTATGTTGGCATCAACCATAAAACCTTGAGGCTCTTTCGATAGCACCACATGGGGGCTAATCAAGGAAACTTGCCATTTATCGAGTTTTGCTAGACGGCTTTCAATGTGCTCACGAATTGCGGGAGTGATGTCCATTTGTTTGCTAGTAATGTTAACTATCATATAGTTACCTCTCATTGTTTCCGTCTTTGATGAATTCAGAATACCGATATCTAGGAATAAAAAAATGATCTAGATCACACTTAAATTATGGGGGAGAGGGTACCCACTTGAAGTGTGATTTTGGCTAAAAAAGGCAGGTAAAAGGATTGCCAAAATAACTATATTGAGGGAGACTGAAAGAGTTGGCTATCGACACGGTAAATAGCCGGTACTTTTTTTGGGTAAAATTTTAGGGTATGAATTTTAAAAGAAAAAGTTCAAAACTATCTCTTACTTGTATTCATCTTTAAACCTGCAGTATTTCAAATCACGATTAAAACTATCAAAAAAAACAGCAGCCGAAGCTGCCGTTCTTATTTCAATCGATAGCGTTAAAAAGCAATTTATTGGTTTGCTGCAATAATGCTGCCGACTTTATTTGCTTCTTTGTCTAAGCCCATCTCTTTATACGCAATTTCCATATATCCGAGCGCTTGACGTGTTGCTTCTGTATCTGGATAGTCACGTAACATTTGTTGGACACGATTAACAACCGCGACATAGGCCCCACGTTTGTTGTAATATTCAACGACAGAGAGATCAAATTTTGCCAAACGATCTTTTAAGTAAACTAAACGCTTACTTGCATCGTTGGAATATGGGCTGTTCGGATAGTAACGAACTAGCTGGCTCAAGTCTTTGAACGCAACCAATGCGTGTTGTGGGTCTCTGTCAGAGCGATCGATACCAAAGAAACCTTGTAACATGCTGTCATCTAACGCCATTGCCGTTAAGCCACGCATGTAAAGTACGTAGTCAATATTTGGATGAGTTGGGTTTAAACGCATGAAACGGTCAATCGAAGCTATCGCCATTGGTAGCTCAGCTGATTTATAATAGGCGTAAATCAGGTCTAACTGTACTTGCTGAGCATACGGACCAAACGGGTAGCGGTTATCCAACGCTTCAAACTGTTTAATTGCCGCGCTATAGTTACCGTCCTGTAATTTTTGCTGACCTGTACTATAAATCTCAGCTGGGGAACTATCGGGGCTGACTTCGTTATTGCTGGAGCATCCGGCGAGAGCCAGGCTCAACGTGGCAGCTGCCACCAGATATTTCATACGTATCATCACGTGTTGGTTATCCTCTGACTGTATCGAGGGAGTCTATCCGTAAGGCTCCCGGCAAAATTCGAGTTACAATAGCATACATTTTAAATGAAACGGCAGCGCCGTCAAAACACAAACACCAAAAAGTAGATTAATTTATGGCTCAACAAGTACAATTAAGTGCAACTATCGCAGAATCACAGCTTGGTCAACGTTTAGATCAAGCTTTGGCTGAATTGTTCCCCGATTATTCACGTTCTCGAATAAAAGAATGGATTTTAGACGATAGAGTGCAGGTTAACGGCAAAGTTATCAATAAGGCAAAAGAAAAAGTTTTAGGTGGTGAACAAATTTCCATCGATGCCTTAATTGAAGAAGATTCCCGTTGGGAACCTCAAGATATTCCACTTGACGTTGTTTATGAAGATGAAGATATCCTAATTATTAATAAACCGCGTGATTTAGTTGTTCATCCAGGGGCTGGCAACCCAGACGGAACCATTTTAAACGCATTATTATATCGCTATCCTGAAATCGCGGATGTACCAAGAGCGGGTATTGTTCACCGTTTAGACAAAGACACAACTGGGCTGATGGTTGTCGCTAAAACGGTTCCAGCACAAACTCACTTAGTGGAAGCGTTGCAACGCCGTGAAATTACGCGTGAATATGAAGCGGTCGCCGTTGGTCGTATGACAGCGGGCGGTATGGTGGAAGAGCCAATTTCTCGCCATCCAACCAAAAGAACGCACATGGCAGTGCATCCAATGGGCAAACCTGCGGTGACTCACTATCGTGTAATGGAACATTTCCGTGCACATACGCGCTTACGTTTACGCTTAGAAACTGGCAGAACGCACCAAATCCGTGTTCATATGGCGCATATCAACCATCCATTAATTGGCGATCCATTATACGGTGGTCGACCACGTCCACTGAAAGGAGCAACAGAAGAGTTCCTCGAAGTGATGCGTAGTTTTGATAGACAAGCATTGCACGCGACAATGCTGCGTCTTTATCACCCAATCACTGGGATCCAAATGGAATGGCATGCGCCATTACCTGATGATATGGTGAAATTGATTGAAGCACTGAAAGCAGACACTGAACTTCACAAAGACGATATGGACTGGTAATGAATACGTTGATTTTCCCTGATTGGCCGCAGCCTAAAAATATTTCAACATGCAGTACAACTCGTGCTGGTGGAGTGAGCCTTCCACCTTTTGATAGCCTAAATTTAGGTGACCATGTTGAGGATTTGCCTGAGGCAGTCAGTGAAAATCGTTATCGTCTTGAAAAGCTAGCTCAATTGCCACAGCAACCCGTGTGGCTTGAGCAAGTTCACGGTACTCATGTTCTGCACTTAACGGGAAGTGAGATTAAAAATCGTCAAGCGGATGCGGTGTATACCAATCAAGTTGGTCAAGTGTGTGCCATTATGACGGCGGATTGCTTGCCAGTATTGTTTTGTAGCCGCGATGGTAAAGAAGTGGCTGCCGCTCATGCTGGGTGGCGAGGTCTTTGCAATGGCGTATTGGAAAATACGTTAGCGGCATTTAATGCACAACCAAGTGACATTATGGTGTGGATGGGACCCGCTATTGGTCCTGAGAGATTTGAAGTTGGTGTAGAAGTTAAACAAGCATTTATTCATCAATCAGCCGATCTTGCGGATGCGTTTACACCTCACAATGACAAATTTCTGGCAAACATCTATTTACTCGCACGTAAAAAGCTACAAGCAGCGGGCGTTTCCGCCATTTATGGCGGTGAATTTTGTACAGTAAGTGATGAAAACAGATTTTTTTCCTACCGACGTGAGGGACGAACAGGAAGAATGGCATCCCTTATATGGATAAATAACTAGTTCATGGAATAATATTCCAAATTAACAAATATTGAAAAAATAATCCCGCCTAAAACTTGAATATTTAAAAACAGACCGCATCTTATCTCCAGTAGCAAATTTAATCATATTCTATTGGAGGTGTTATGCGTCTGGATCGTTTAACTAATAAATTCCAGCAAGCTCTCGCTGACGCCCAGTCATTAGCCCTTGGGCGCGAAAATCAGTTTATTGAACCAATTCATTTACTCAGTGCTTTGTTTAATCAAGAAAGTGGCACCGTGCGTCCATTATTGACGACGCTCGGCGTGAACGCAGTTGCGTTCGAAAACAAAATTGAAGATGCATTGGCTCGGCTCCCTCAAGTACAAGGTGTTGCTGGGGATGTACAACCATCAAGTGACTTAATGCGTCATTTGAACTTATGTGACCAGCTGGCTCAGAAAAATGGGGATGACTTTATCTCCTCAGAACTATTTCTGCTCGCTGCTTTAGAAGCCAATACAACCCTCGCTGATATGTTAAAAACAGCAGGTGTTAATAAAGACAATTTGAAAAAGGCAATAGAACAGATGCGTGGTGGCGAAAAAGTGAATGACCAAAGCGCTGAAGACCAGCGCCAAGCTTTGAAAAAATTTACTGTTGATTTAACCGAACGTGCAGAACAAGGGAAATTAGACCCTGTGATTGGTCGTGATGAAGAAATTCGTCGTACCATCCAAGTATTACAACGTCGTACTAAAAATAACCCAGTATTAATTGGTGAACCTGGTGTAGGTAAAACGGCGATTGTTGAAGGACTTGCACAACGTATCGTCAATGGTGAAGTCCCTGAAGGATTGAAAAACAAACGTGTATTATCACTGGATATGGGTGCACTGATTGCAGGGGCGAAATATCGTGGTGAATTTGAAGAACGCTTGAAAGGTGTTCTGAATGACCTTGCTAAACAAGAAGGTAACGTCATTCTGTTTATCGATGAATTGCATACTATGGTTGGTGCGGGTAAAGCCGACGGCGCGATGGATGCCGGTAACATGTTAAAACCTGCACTGGCTCGTGGTGAACTGCACTGTGTGGGGGCAACAACTCTTGATGAATATCGTCAATATATAGAGAAAGACCCTGCGTTAGAGCGTCGTTTCCAAAAAGTATATGTTGCAGAACCATCAGTCGAAGACACTATCGCTATCTTGCGTGGTTTGAAAGAGCGTTATGAGTTGCACCATCATGTGCAAATTACTGATCCTGCAATTGTTGCAGCTGCTACATTATCGCACCGTTACATTACAGACCGTATGCTGCCAGACAAAGCTATCGACTTAATCGATGAAGCCGGTGCCAGCTTACGTATGCAGATGGATTCAAAACCAGAATCTTTAGACAGACTGGAAAGACGTATTATCCAATTAAAACTGGAACAACAGGCACTGAAAAAAGAGTCGGATGATGCCAGTAAAAAACGTCTGGAAATGTTAGAAGAAGAGCTGGTGGAAAAAGAGCGTGAATATTCTGCATTAGAAGAAGAGTGGAAAGCAGAGAAAGCATCATTAACTGGCACCCAACACATTAAAGCTGAATTAGAAAATACGCGTATTGAGATGGAAAAAGCGCGTCGTAACGGTGATTTAGCGAAAATGTCTGAGTTGCAGTATGGACGTATTCCTGAGTTAGAAAAACAGTTAGAAGCAGCGACGAAAGCAGAAGGTAAAAGCATGAAGCTTTTACGTAATAAAGTGACCGACGTCGAAATCGCAGAAATTCTGGCTCGTTGGACAGGTATTCCAGTATCAAGAATGCTTGAAAGCGAAAGAGAAAAACTGTTACGAATGGAACAACAGCTGCACCAACGTGTGATTGGTCAAGATGAAGCGGTTGTGGCCGTGTCGAATGCTATCCGTCGTAGTCGCGCAGGGTTGTCAGATCCAAACCGCCCAATTGGTTCGTTTATGTTCTTAGGCCCTACTGGGGTAGGTAAAACTGAATTATGTAAGGCACTGGCAAACTTTATGTTTGATAGTGACGACGCCATGGTTCGTATCGATATGTCCGAGTTTATGGAGAAACACTCTGTATCTCGTTTAGTCGGTGCACCTCCAGGATATGTGGGCTATGAAGAAGGTGGTTATTTAACTGAAGCGGTAAGACGCCGTCCATATTCAGTTATTTTGCTGGACGAAGTTGAAAAAGCGCACCCTGATGTATTTAACATCTTGCTGCAAGTATTAGATGACGGTCGTTTAACTGATGGACAAGGTAGAACGGTAGATTTCCGTAATACTGTAATTATCATGACGTCAAACTTAGGCTCCGATCTTATCCAAGAACGTTTTGGCATGATCGGTTATTCAGAAATGAAAGATATGGTGATGGAAGTTGTCGCTCATAACTTCAGACCTGAATTTATTAACCGTATTGATGAAGTCGTGGTATTCCATCCATTAGGTAAAGAGCAAATTACGAATATTGCGAATATTCAATTAGCTCGTTTATATAAACGTTTGGAAGAACATGGTTATGAAGTCACTGCAACAGCGGCTGCATTAGAGAAAATTGGTGAAGCTGGTTTCGATCCAATCTTTGGTGCTCGTCCGTTGAAACGTGCAATTCAGCAAGAGATTGAAAACCCACTGGCACAAGAAATTCTGTCAGGCAGATTAATCCCGGGCAAACCAATTACTCTGGATGTTGAAAACGATGAAATCGTAGCGAAGCAGTAAGTAAGCGCTCGGTTATTATCGATAAGTAAGTTAAAAGGCGACCTGAAGGTCGCCTTTTTCATGACTATAATGCCAAAATGAATACAAAAATGGCGTATTTTTGTTGAAAAAATACACGTGAAGTATAAAGGGTAATCAGTTGGAAATTATTTTTCAAAAAACACTTGCAGGATTTCTGCGACTCCCTATAATGCGCATCCACTGACCGGGAACAAGCCAACGCAAAGCGCGATGGACACTGAACCGGCAGCGAGAGAATCTGAAAAGATTAAGCAAAAAAATGCTTGACTCTAACTGAGGAAAGCGTAATATACGCCACCTCGCGACAGCGACCTAAGTTGATAAAAACTGAGTCGAATTTCTCAAGAAATGTCGCACCGCTCTTTAACAATTTATCAGACAATCTGTGTGGGCACTCACAGGACACTATCAAAAAAATATTTGATTTTAAGTCTTGAAGAGTGACTAACACGTTAATTCATATATATGAACTAATAGGTAATTTGGTTTCTTCGGAAATTAAACGACAGTAAACATTCTTTGAGCATCAAGCTTTTTAATTGAAGAGTTTGATCATGGCTCAG
>NZ_WLTU01000022.1:0-103066 GCF_009706275.1 Providencia sp. wls1943 | reverse complement strand
CGGATATGAATCAGCAGACACCGTTAAAACAAGTCGATTTTATCTACGTCGACAGTTGTATGCGCGTGTTTGTGAACAATAAGGAGTTAGGATAATGAAAATGCCATGGCGTCTCTACACACCTTTACTGATAGTCATACTTACAGGGTGTGATAGTGGGCAAAAAGCAGCTGAATCGGTTAAGTTGCGTCAAACCTCGATGGATAATATGGTTTCTATTCCCGGCGGGCGTTTTCAGATGGGGGATTTTGGACCGTTAGTGGAAGATAAGCTGCCGTATAGTCTTGATCCGTCGACCCGACCGTTGCACTGGGTTTCATTGCACGATTTTAAGATGGGGAAATACCGGGTCACGTGGGGGGAGTTTAACCGTTGGTTGGATATACAAGGAAGAGAACATCTTGAGTTTTACACTAAGGGTAAAAAGAGCGAACTTACCTATTGGGATATTCTTGGCGATGATTACCCCGCAAAAGTTTCATGGCGGGATGCAAAAGCCTATTGTCAATGGCTAGGGAAGTCGAGTGGAAAAAAAACGGATTTACCCACGGAAGCCCAGTGGGAATACGCAGCTCGGAGTGGGGGGCAGTTTTTAATTTTCGGTAACAGTGATAATCAAATGCACTATGAGCAAGATCCTGAACGAAACTTTGTACCATGGGGAAAACCCGTCGGCAGTTTTGCACCGAACCACATTGGGTTGTACGACATGATGGGCAATGGTACAGATTGGATCAATGATTGGTACAGTGAGGATTATTATCAACACTCACCAGAAGATAATCCGCAAGGTCCTGATAGTGGAAAGGAAAAAGTGACCCGAGGCTACCATGGCAGTATAGATGGTGCATTCACAATCTCTAGAGGTGCAAAAGCTCCTGACCATGAGTATGGTTCTGGATTTCGGTGTGTTGAAAACCCTTGAATGGGTTAACCCTATCGAACTGTATGACATGATGGGCAATGGAACGGATTGGGTTAACGATTGGTATAGTGACGATTATTATCAACATTCCCCCGAAGAGGATCCGCAAGGACCGGAAACCGGAACGAAGAGAGTCGTCCGTGGTTATCGTGGCAGCGTTGATGGCACATTAACGATCACTCGGGGCGGTGAACATCCTGACCGTGAATTTGGAAATGGGTTTCGGTGTGTCGAAAATCTATAATCCCATTGAGAGGATTAATATTTTATCCAGTATGCGCTGTAATCGTTCGATAGCGACACCTGAAATTCAAATATCACCCGGTCATTACCGCCAAAATCTGGCGGCGCTGTATCAACAAAGTCCCCAACACCTATTTCAATCACTGAAAATTATAGCCAATAATTAATATTAAAATACTAAGTTAATATTTTTTGAATATCACACCTACCCATTACTATTTAAACTCTTATGACTAAAAATATTATTTTACTGGGTGATAAAACCAGTCATGGTGGCACCGTTATTACCGCAACTTCCGATATTATTATTAATGGAAAAAGAGCAGCTAAAATAGGTGACTTAGTCAGTTGCCCCAAAAAAGGTCATGGCACTAATGCCATTATTGAAGGTGCTACAGACCTTACGTGTAAAGGCATTCCTGTTGCCGTGGATGGAAGCAAAACAGAGTGTGGTTGTTATCTCATTGCTAGTATTACTGACTTTAATTTAGGATAATTATGTCTTGGAATAAAAAAGCATCGCTACAAGTACCTAAACCTCAAAAACCTCCTTACGTTAAATGGATTATAGCGTTAGGTTTAACATTATTTTTTCTATTTTATTCACTCTATTTTAACGCTCAAAAAGACGTTCTTGATACAGGTAGAGGAAAGATTATCACAATCCTTATGGCTACAGCCCCGTTCATTACTATTTTAAGTGTCTTCTTTGTAAAACTTATTTTTTATTTTAAATTAAAAAATAATTATGAATTCTTAGAAAATGAAAAAAAATATGCGGATAAAAAGTGGGAGGAATGGGGTTCAAGAGCAATTAGTATATTAGACTCCGTTATTTTGCTTCCTGATAAAATCACATTACCCTATATTTTAAAACATCAGAGTTCACATATCGCAAGCTACCAACTACCAAAGAGAATTAATTATTTACCTGAAGATAAATCTCCGTGTTTTATTTTACTAAGGACACTTCAAGATAAAATTCTTGAAGTCAGTACAAAATACCCTTTCTCTGTTCACTATTTAACAAATCAAGACCTCAGCACATCAAGAAAAGAATTTGAATATTCATGGGAAAAATTATTTCATACCCCACCACCACACAATGTAAATTTCACTCATGAACTAGATTACAACTACATCGAAGACACTGTAAGAAACAATGAAGACCTAATCCAACTTGTACTCATTGAGCAGGCATATAACCAAAATCAATCTGCCGCTTTTTCAGCGTTTATTTTTACTTCCGATGAAGTCGCTTTGGCATATCAACTCAATACGATTGCTAATGTAAAAAGACCGATGCCAATCACAATCGATGAAGATAAACAGAATGCCATCCATCTATTTACTGAAATACAGACTGAATCAAAAAATACGTTACTCTGTTTTTCTGACAATAAATGCCAAAACGATTTAATCGGCGCACTTTTCAGCGCCTCTGAGGCACTCCCTAAAATAGAACCCAATAAGTTACTTAACTTAGAATTTTTTATTGGTCCAGTAGGTGAATTTTCAAGTTGGTTAAATTTAGCCATCGCCATTGACTATGTTTCTCAATCCAAGAACTCAGCATTAACACTTTCTCAAGATAATCAATCAATGTTTATTGGAACTATTACTTCGAGTCCATCGATATGAATATAAAATTGAATAAACCCGTAGTGAAGACATTTTCTTTCTTCATTTTTGTTGTCTTACTATGCCTTTGTGTTTGGTTCTATGGTGAACATTTTTACCTAGAAACAGAGTTCAAAAAGTACATTGCGATCGGTATTATTATTTCTTCTAGTCTTATTTATAGTGCCGTTCGATGGGGATTCCATCACAAAAAAATAGCAGATCACCGTGAGGAAAACAAAGACACCGGTACTTACCCAGATAAAGATAAAAAATCCATCCTCAATAACCAGAATTTATCCCCCATATTAGCAACCCTAAAATCCCAATACGGCACTTTCTGGCATTCCAAAGTCTCCATTCAACTCCTCCTCGGCTCCCACTCCGCTGTCGAAAAACTGGCCCCTAGCCTGACTCAAGAAATCTGGCAAGAATGTGATGGCACACTACTCATCTACGGTGGTGACATCGGGAGTTCCATAGATTCAGAGCGACTAGAAACCCTCAAACACCTACGCCGACGTCGTCCGCTCGATGGCGTGATTTGGGTGACTGAAAACAGCATTTCGTCCCAGCTTTTAGACAATAGCGTTACTTTCACTAACCTCAATACCGCAACAGCCCATAACGCCGGGCGTACTATCCAAAACCTCTTCCAAGAATTAGGTTGGCGTGCGCCAGTTTGGGTATGGAGTGTCAGTGACCAACAATCCCTCAGCGCTGTCGAAACGCCCGCTATTCTCTGCATGACAGAGCAAAATATGCCTGCCGAGGCGCTATCCCCTAGCTTATTAAGCCTGATCCCCGCTCTTGTGATCAACGGAACCCAAGCGTTATTGCGTGAACAGAAACACACCTATCTGCTCGCCTTAGCACAATTTCTACAAAACGGTGGCAGCCAGCAGCTTGCGACCGCATTAGCCCCACTCAATACCCAATTACGTACGCTGCCTTTTTCCGGCATCACATTTAGCCCTTGCATCAATCCGTTAAATCATCAGCGTTTGCCAAATAGTTGGCACCCTGATACCCGCTGGAAAAGCTGGTTGAATGTGCAATCTGAACTGGCATCCGGTTTACAGCCTGCCGCTTTAGGCTTTGACAAAAAACGTCTCGTTCAATACGGTGCTGCCACCGCGATGACACTCTGGGGCGCAGGCATGATTGTCTCTTACTTCGCCAATCGCCAGCTTATCGAAGAAAGCTACCAAAGCGCGAGCGTCGCTGCTAACAACCAATTACCGGAGACTGAACGCCTCAAAGCCCAGTATGATTTTCAGCAAACCCTAGGCTTACTCAATCATCGCGAACAAACTTCTGTGCCTTTCTGGCTCCATTTTGGGCTAAACAGTAATCAGCCACTATTAGCCCATTTATGGCCGCTATATCAACAAACGGTATTACCGCCTTTGCGGGATACCATCGCTCAACAATTGACTCAACAATTACAAGCCTATGCCCAGTTATCCCCTAACAGTGATGACCGTCGTCAAGCCACCCAAGGGGCGTATCAAACCCTAAAAACCTACTTAATGATGAGTACCCCTGAACGCATGGATCCGGCGTTTTTTACTGATAGCGTGCTCACTACCCTTCCCGTTCCACAAGGGATGAACGAAGGCGAATGGCAAACCCTCGGCAAAGAATTACTTATGTTCTATGCCCAGCAGCTACCGAAGCACCCTGAATGGCAATTAACTGCCAACAATAACCTGATTAATCAAAGCCGTACTTTACTCATTCGACAAATTGGTCAACGCAGCGAAAGTGCCACGCTGTATCAAGAAGTATTATTACAAGCGCAGCATCAGTTCCCAGATATGACCTTAGATGATATGACCGGCGATACCGATGCCAGCTTTTTATTCACCACCAATGAGTTTGTGTCGGGAATTTTTACCCGCAAAGCATGGGAAGAATCTATTCAACCCGCCATCAAAAAAGTGGTTGAATCCCGCCGCAATGAAATTGATTGGGTATTGAGTGATAGCCAGCATGAACTTAGCCAAGATATTTCGCCAGATGTGCTTAAACAGCAGCTCACCGAACGCTATTTTGCTGATTTTTCTGATAGCTGGTTAAACTTCCTCAATAGTCTGCAATGGCGCCATACTGAAAGTTTGTCCGATACTATTGACCAGTTATCTTTGATGAGCGATGTGCGCCAGTCACCAGTCATTGCATTGATGAATACCGTGGCGTATCAAGGGAAAACCGGACGACAGCAAGAAAAGCTCGCCGATTCCTTTATGAACTCCGCGAAAGACCTGCTCAACAAAGAACAGAAACCCGTCATTAGTCAGAAAGCCGACTTTACGGGTCCACTTGAAGATACCTTTGCCCCTGTTCTGAGTTTTGTGGATCCGCAAGCCACCACGCAAACAAGCGATAACCTCAGCCTACAAGCCTATCTCACCCGTATCACTCGCGTACGATTAAAGCTTCAGCAAGTGGTTAATGCGCCGGATCCGCAAGCGATGTCTCAATCCTTCGCGCAAAGTATTCTAGAAGGTAAAAATGTCGATTTCGCCGAAGCGCGGGATATGGGTAGTTTGATTGCCGCCAGCTTTGGGCAAGAGTGGCAAAGCTTTGGGGATGCGCTGTTAGTGGAGCCGATGACCCAAGCGTGGCAGCAATTACTCACACCAACCGCCCAAGGCATTAATAGCGAATGGCAAAATGCCATTGTCAGTGAATGGAACAACGCTTTCGGCGGACGCTATCCGCTAAAAAATACCCAAAGCGATATCTCCTTACCATTAATGGCGCAATATCTGCGTCCTGATAATGGCCGTATCCAACGATTCTTAGAAACACGTTTGCAAGGCGTATTACGCAAAGAAGGCAATCACTGGGTACCGAATAGTACGAATGCCCAAGGCTTACGCTTTAATCCTGCTTTTTTAACCGCGCTAAATACCCTGACAGAGTTAGGTGATGTGGCTTTCGCGAACGGGGAAGCGCGTCTCTATTTTGAAATGCGCCCGGGCACCAGTAAAAACGTGATGCAGACGATATTGGTGATCGATAAGCAAAATCTTACTTACGATAACCAATTCCCTGAATGGCAACGTTTTGTTTGGCCTGCGGACACGGTCGCGTCAGGGGCATCATTAACCTGGATGACCACGTCTTCGGGAACCCGACTCTATGGCGATCATCGCGGTGTTTGGGGTCTGATCCGTTTACTCGAAACGGCCAACGTTGCGCCTTATGCAGGCAGCACCAGTAGCTATACCGTTTCGTGGGTAACACCGGATGGCAACACGTTGAATTACCAACTGCGCACCGAAATGGGTCAAGGCCCGCTGGCGCTATTAAAACTGCGCAATTTCGTTCTACCTGAAAAGATCTTTTTGGATTAGCCATCGATAGGACATCACCTATGCCTTTATTAACTGCTTTGCGCACCGCTTGCTTTACTGGAAATCCGCTTGCCGCTAACCTGCTTGTTGAGCAACAAGTGGCACTATGGGAGCGCTGGCTACTGCCCATTACCGCCGAAAATCCAATGGGGGATGACCCCGGTTATGACGATGACTTCGAACGCATGAAAGAAGAAGTCAATAAACTTTCAGGCTCGGATACGGAGTTAATTTGCGCCCTTGCCGAGAGCCTCCTGACCAACGTCTGCAAAGATGCGCGAGTTATCACCTACTATATTTGGGCGCGTTTGCATCGTGAAGGGGAAACGGGATTAGCCGATGGACTCGGTCTACTCGCAGGATTACTGCATCGCTACCATGACAGCCTACTGCCTTCGCGTCCAAATAGCCGAAAAGCCGCCATCGAATGGCTGGCAGGTCAACGTGTCCTCGACAGCTTATCTCTCTACCCTGAGGTGGATAGCAACGAATTTTCCCGCATTGTGGCGCTACTTAGCGCGATAGTGGATGAGTTTAATACATGGGATGAAGCAAGCCGCCCTAGCCTTGCTCCCCTCTTACGCGCCTTAGAAAATCGACTCGCCCAATCGGGAGGGGCTGATAGCGTCGTCCCGCAAAATATCAAAGCGTCGGAAAATGTCGCGACAAAGCAAACGGCCTCGGGTATCAGCCCCATCGCCCCCATCCAATCGGGTCGCGAACTGCTCGACCAAGCAAAAGTGCTCGCCAATTATCTACGTAATCAACCCAACGGTTGGCTGTCAGGTCATCGACTGATGAAATCCGTCCGTTGGGATACCCTACACCAATCGCCACCTCAGAACCAGCATGGTTGCACACGTTTAGCGCCACCGCGCTCGGATGCGAAAGCCCAATTAAAACGTTTATATTTGCAACAAAACTGGTTAGAACTCACCGAACAAGCCGACCGGTTATTTGCTGAAGGCGTTAACCATTTTTGGTTAGATGTTCAATGGTACTTACATCAAGCACTCAGTAAATCTCCCGCGCCTTGGGATGGTTGGGCGGACGTTATTGCCTCGGATTTAAAACAGTTTTTATTGCGCCTACCGGGGTTAGAAAATCTCGCTTGGGAAGATGGCACGCCTTTCGCTGATGAAGTCACGTTAGTGTGGATCAAACAGCAGATTCTAGAAGACAATATTCAGTCCCTCCATCACATGCCCGTTCAAGGCGCAGATGACGATGATAACGGCTCGATATTTGCCTTAGAGCAAGAAGCATTAACGCAAGCCGATACCGAAGGGGTAGAAGCCGCCCTAGCATGGTTAATGTCTCGTCCGAATATTCAGACCACCCGCCAAAAATGGCTATTGCAATTGGTAATGGCAAGAGTGGCAGAGCAGTTTGCCCGTCATGATTTGGCACTGAACTTATTGCGTGAATTAGATAATCGCGCTGAGCACATGCAACTGGCTGATTGGGAGCCGCATTCCCTGTTTGAAGTCAAAGCCCGCCAATTACAACTTCTGCGCGGCAAAGCACAGCGTAATCCCCCTGATAAAGCTGATTTACATCACCAAATGTCTGAGTTACTGGCTCAGCTAACACGATTAGACCCTGTGCGAGCGTTAGTGCTCTATCCCTAAATTAATCAAAGAGAACCACACTAATGGATGATTTAACCCTTCGCTATTATGATGCAGAAATGCGCTATCTACGCGAAGCTGCGAAAGAGTTCGCCCAAGCTCACCCCGACCGGGCGGCACTATTGGATTTAGACAAAGCCGGCATTCCCGACCCTTTTGTTGAGCGATTATTTGAAGGTTTTGCTTTTTCGATGGGGCAACTTCGCCAAAAAATTGATGATGATTTACCGGAATTAACGGAAGGATTAGTCAGTCTACTTTGGCCTCATTATTTACAAACCATCCCTTCCCTGTCCGTGGTTGAACTTGCACCGGATATTCACGATATGAAATTATCGTCGGTGATCCCTGCCAATTTTGAAGTACTTTCACGCCCGATTGGTGAGAAGAAAACCGTTTGTCGTTACCGCACCACGCGGGATTTAACCTTAAACCCCATTACGCTATCAACAGTGAATTTAACCACTGAGCCTGATGGGCGTTCCGTGATCCGATTACGCTTCGATTGTGCAAAACTGGTCGATTGGAAACAGAGCCCTCTTGGTGCCATTTCCTTCTATTTAGCGGGTGACGTCCCGACCACTTACGCCCTGCATCTAGCCCTCACCAAACACGTCGCAGCGACCTATATCCGTTTACCATCATCCCCTGACCGAGTTCGTTTACCGCTGTGGTTTTCTCCCGGAGGATTTGCGGAAGAAGATCAATTGTGGCCCAAAGGAGATAGTACCTTCAGTGGCTACCAGTTATTGCTAGAGTATTTTTCTTTTCGCGAAAAGTTTTTCTTCGTCAACTTAAACGGGCTTGGTGAAATTCAATTACCTGAAGGATTAAGTCACTTTGAACTGGAGATTGTGCTCGATACCTTGTGGGATAGCGACATTCCATTAAGTCGCGATAACCTAAAATTGCACAGCGTTCCGGTGATCAACTTATTCAATATTGAAGCGGACCCTCTTACCGTTAACGGGTTAGAAAGTGAATATTTACTGCGTCCCCGCCGCCTACAAGATGGGCATACCGAAATTTATGCTGTCGATACGGTTCATGGTACAAGGCGAGGTGAACACATTCACTATGTCCCATTCAGCAGCTTTCGCCATCGAGGCGGCATGTTGCGCCGCAATGCACCAGAACACTACTACCACACTCGCGTTAAGCGCGGTGTTAGTGGGTTGCATGATACATGGCTGATTTTAGGCGGAGAACGTGAACAGCCTACCGCCACCCTTGAAAGTGAAACCTTATCGTTGCAATTAACCGGCACTAACGGGCAACTTCCACGCAAAGCGCTGCAAAGTACATTGCTAGACAGAACCGAAGAAACACAACAAACCCAGCTGCAAGTTCGCAACTTATGCAAGCCAACCCTGCCTTGCTATCCCCCAGCCGAAGACCGTTTCCATTGGCGCGTTCTCAGCCACCTTGGCGCCAGTTTCCTCAATATGATGGATAACGTAGAAGTATTACGCGGCACATTGGCGCTCTATGACTGGCGAGAGGATGATTTAAACAGCCGCAAACTCGATGCCATGATCCACGTTGAACAGCACCTTATCGAGCGCTTCGAAAAGGGCTTTTTACAGCGTGGTATTGCCATCGATATCACCCTTGATAGCAACGGATTTAACGGTGAAGGTGATATTCATCTCTTTGGTGAAATGCTCAACCGCTTTTTCGCACTGTACACCGACGTGCATCTATTTAACCAATTGACTCTCCATATTTTACCAACAGGAAATAGTCTCACATGGACAGAGAACCATCCTCAGTAAATCAGCTTTTTGATGCGCTAGGGGAGCGTCTACCACGGGTTAACTTCTATCGGTTTTGCCAGCTGCTAGAACAGAGTAATAAACAACGCCCGCCACTTGGTAGCACCCAAGACCCGAAAACAGATGTTATCCGGTTTCGTCCCCATCGTGGGATGGGTTTTCCTGTCACCGAAATTAAAGGTATCGACATTGAAGACCGCTACCGAGATAGCAATACGCCCAGTATTCGAACGACCTTTTTAGGGTTATATGGCGTCACATCGCCGTTACCCACCGCCTACCTCGATGACATCGCGCAACAACGGGAAGGCACCGAATCGCTTACGGATTTTTTGGATATTTTTAACCATCGGATCACGACTCAATTTTACCGTATTTGGCGAAAATATTCCTATCCAGCGACCTTTTCCGCAGGTGGCGAAGATGAAACTTCCCAGTATTTATATGGCTTAATTGGCTTAGGAGTCCCAGGCACTGCCCAACATGTGCAAGCGCCTTTATCCCGCTTTCTCGCCCTATTGGGTACATTGCGTTTTCCAACCCGCACCGCAGAAGGCGTTGTGTCACTCGTTAAATTACTCGCGCCTGACACTCACGTAAAAATCAAACCCCATGACCCGCGGCGCATCGAGCAAGCTACTCAAACGAGGTTATCGTGCAGAACACCGATGACCTTAACCAATAAACCCGTTTTAGGTCAGTATTCTACCGATGTAAACAGCCAAATTTTGATTACCTTACAGACTGATAACTTTGATGAAGCCCGTAATTGGCTGCCAGATGGGCAGCTGTATCAAGACTTAATGGCGCTATTGCATGTCTACCTAGGGTCAAGAGTCAATGCGCGTCTTTGTCTCAAATTACCCAGAAAGTTGCTCCCTAACGCAACGTTAAGCACGCAATCTCACCAAGGTGTTCAACTGGGACGTACTGCCGCAATGGGTGCACTCGCGCCTAATGCCGCTCCCCGAGAACACATTATTACCTTAAATTTAGGGCGCTATCAGCGATTATCGGCAACATTACACTCTACGCCGCCCTCACATTACGCTAATTATCGATTCTAATTCTGGGACTCCCCTATGAAACACATCCCTTTATTGCCACTTTGCGGCAAAACATTGGTGCTTCTGACTGCATTAAACCTCGCTGGATGCGGGCTCACTCAAATGGTCAGTGATGGCACTCGCAGTGCAGCAAACGCGATATTTTATAAGCAAGTGAAAGTCGTCCATCTCGATTTCGTGGCGCGTGAAGCACTCAATACCGATGATACAGGCGCATCGCTGTCCACCATCATTCGCGTATATCAATTAAAAGATACGGAAAGCTTTGATGAGAGTGATTACGCGTCGTTATTTGCCAAAGATAGCCAAGTACTCAAATCCTCTCTCGTGATCCAAAAAGATTTACGTATTCGTCCAGGTGAGTCGATTTCCCTCGATATGCCCCTTGAAGACGGCGCTGAATTTGTTGCCGTCGCCGTGATGTTCCATCACCCTGACCTTATTACCGACGACTGGCGCGTGGTGATCCCCAAAAAGCGGTTACTACCGGATGACCCACGCTTACTCACCCTCGCGGATAACTCCATGACCTTAAAACCACTCGGAGAAAAATAGCATGTCCCAACCTTCATTATATGAAATGTTGACGGGGTATTTTGCGGGTGGATTGGATATTGATGCTATCCCAGAACATGACCAAGTGATGGTCTCTGTGATGGACAATATTCGCCGCATTCTCAACGCCAGAGCGGGCAGTATCGAGCATCTTCCCGACTACGGGTTACCTGATATGAGTAAAATGATCCAAGGTCTCCCCGGTACCGCTCACAATATGATGACCATTTTATCGACAACGTTACTCAAGTATGAGCCCCGCATCAAATCACTCTCTTTAGTTTTATTACCACAAAACCGCTTTGGGGCACTCCATTACGCCCTTGAGGTTGAATTACATGAGCAAGGTTTGATCCGCTATGGCACTGAGTTTATGCCGGATGGACGCATTCTCGTGCACCATCTAAAAAAACAATTCGATACGATTTAAACCGACGACAGCGTGAGAAGACTATGAATCCAGATTTAAACACATTGCGCCTTGGTGGCGACCCGCGCACGCTGGCTGATTTTGCTGCGCTCAAAGAAGAATTAAATAAACGCTTTCACCCTGCCCGCCCAGATGTAGACTGGGCGCGAGCTCATGGGCTATGTTTGTCCTTATTCAACCAAAACGGCGCTGATTTACAAACTTGCGCGTGGTTTACGCTGATCCGCCAGCATCAAAATGGCATCGCGGGATTAAACGAAGGCTTATCTTTACTCCAACATTTACTGAGCCGCTACTGGCAAGGATTATGGCCACAACAGACCCATGCCCGAGTTGAAATCCTCGCTACGCTGAGCCAACAATTGATAACAGGGTTACGCGCCCATGCACCTGTTTATGCAGACCTGCCAGCACTGTATCAAACTGAAGCCACCCTCAACCAAATTGGACAGTTGCTGCAAACATTAGAGCTCAAACACCTCACTCAGCTGGAACGACTGCAAAACTTGCTCACCACCCAAGCCAAACAGCTCGAAAATACCGATGTTCAGGGCAGTGGTTTTATTCCACCAACACCGCTCCAATTGCCAAAAACCTCACCATCATCATTTCATGCCCGTACCGCAGCAACACCAATTTCCATCAAAGCCAATGCCACCATCAGCACACCAACACCGACCAAGCCTTCTTACCGCAAAGGCATTTGTGTGGGCCTGGCTTTCGGTATTGTGCTCACAGGCGCGCTGTGTGCAGGAACCTTGTATGCGTTACACCCGCAAATCAATAACCACGTTTTAGCGCAAGCGCTACCCCAGTTACCTGACTTTACGCCGAATATTGCCTCAATTCTTGAGCAACAATTACAACCTAATGCCGCGCAACCGAATAGTTTTTCTCCTGAAAAACTCAAGGTAATCGATAACTACCTCGTGGAATTAGAGTCCGTCTCCCCAATTTGGTCTCAGCAGTATGGGCTTAGCATGGTAGGTTACCTCACGAAGCAATATGGTGAACGGCAAGAAGTCAGCGCATTTAACGATAAATGGCAGCAAAATATGCAAATTAACGCGTTATCTAACGATAAATTGCAGCAATGGTCTGAAGGAATGGCAGAGTTAAATAATCTCAGTACGCGCTTAGACAGTCTCGATGGTAAACCTCGCAGCTATATCACGGGGTCTGAATTAAAAACCATTATTTTCAATGCCCGCCAGCATTTTAATCAAAGCGTTCCGTTAGAAGAAGAATTGCGTCGTCTTGAGCAACTTCAAACCCAAGGTTCCGTCCCAGAGTCTGAATACCAACGGATTGATAACCATTTTAAACAACTACTCAATCGCTATGCCTTGATAAAACAAAGCGAAAAATAAACCTATTTATTCCTAAGCAATACCTGTGTGGAGCACCTTATTCGTGCTCCATTTTTTTCAGTGATATACTCGTTTAAATTAACATGATAATTATTTTTCAAGGAATACCCCATGCTTCGCTGTGCTGCTCGTATCACCCACCAGCTACGTCATACATTTTATTCTCGACCACGCTTTTTGGTCTCGCTTATTGTTGCTTTCATCACTTTCTTCTCTTTATTTAAAACACAAAATCTGATTATTAACTTAATTATCAGTTGGAATGCATTTGCGTGGTGCTATTTGCTGTTTCTGTTCCAGAGAATTATTAGCCACAATGTGAAAGACATTCGTAAGCTGACAAAAATCGAAGATGAAAGCGCGAGCATGGTAATATTTTTCTTGATGTCAGGCTGCTGCGTCAGTTTATTAGCCTTATTTTTTGCCTTGGGCGGACACAGTGATATCCCGAAAGCCGATAAAATTTACTCTTATATTTTAACTGCCTCGACATTGATATCCTCTTGGCTGCTCTTACCCACCGGCTTTACCATGCACTATGCCCATCTCTATTACGGTCATAGTGAAAATGAAAAACCGTGGCTAATTTTCCCCGATAAAATCACCCAACCCAGCTATTCGGATTTTATGTATTTTTCATTCACCATTGCCGTCGCCTCACAAACAGCCGATGTGGAAGTTGCCTCAACCCCTATGCGACGCGCAGTATTGCTCCAGTCCGTTATTTCATTTGTCTTCAATATGGCCATTTTAGGGTTGTGTATTAATATTTCTGCCAGCTTCTTTTAAAGGGTAAACACCCTTTATCGGAATAACTTGTCAAAATAAAAAGAGTTAGCCTGCTATCACAATAAAAAAATATTCAATGCGGGATATTGACAATATCCCCATATAGATCTAAAAATACTGTATATTAATACAGTCTTTAGTAGAGGCTATTATGTTACGCATCGAAGTGTTATTTGATAAGAATTCACCACAAAAACCAAGTGGCTTGGTTTTACAAGCTTTAGAGTCTGAGATTTTACGCAAACTACAGTCACAGTACCCTGATATGGTCACTCGAGTAGGCTTTAGCTCTCAGCAGGCGATTAATATTTCAGGAACAAAGATTGCGGATGACAAATTACGCATTGAAGAGATCTTAGAAGAAATTTGGATGGATGACGGCTGGCTACCTGAAGCAAATACCGATGACTAGATAATTCGCAGAGAAATGGAAGGGTAATATCCATCTTCCATTTCTTAATTCATTATTCTTTGAAGTTAATCTGAATTACTTTCAATGTGTTTCTGTCTATCACTTATACGCTTCTACATATAAAAACCGATAGCACCACAATTCACTATTCCGCCATTGACGAAAAAGTATTAATAAAGTTTCTGACGAAGATACGATTTAAACTCATTCACCGGATTACGTTTCGTTTTACTCACTTCAAGTATCCGAGCCTCTACTAAGCAAGTTTTCGCATCAGTGCATCGCTGAACTTCATTTAATTTCGTCGGATTCAACGCCAATTGTGGCTTATTGAAACTCTCCCCCATAAATACCATGGCAATAAAAATAATCCCGATAAATAGAGGCACTTCAATATACGCTTGTTTCATGATGAATGCTCTTGTTATGGTTGTTGAGGGTATATTAGTGGTTTTGCATTTTAGTACCTTAATATTTGGTTAAACCAACCTTAAGGGATGCTTAAGGGGGTAAATATCCTAGTTGCTGGGTGAGCGGAGTCTGCTTATACTCCGCAACAGAGGTAATAAATATGAATATTTTATTGGTAGAAGACGATCTTCAGCTCGGCAAAGCGTTATGTCGTGGACTAGAATTAGCCGGATTTAATCCTTGCTGGGTCAGATTATTATCTGATGCTAAGCTGCAATTACAGACACGCAATTTTGATGTCATGCTTTTAGACTTGGGATTACCTGATGGTGATGGTCAAGAGGAATTAATTTCATGGCGCCAATCTGGAGAATCAATACCGATTATTATTCTTACCGCCCGCAATAAAATGGATAATTTAGTGGCGAGTTTAGATTCTGGTGCCGATGATTTCTTAACAAAACCCTTTGAGATGCCAGAGTTAATTTCTCGCGTAAAGGCTATTAGCCGCCGTATGGCTGGGTTTTCATCTGAAATTTGGCAATTGGATAATCTGCAATTAAATCCATTAAACCATCAAGTCACCTTGGATGGTCAATTATTATTACTCTCCGGCAAAGAATATCTGTTGCTATACGAGTTAATTAAAAATGCCGACAATGTCGTGCGAAAAACGGATTTAGAGCAACGTTTATTTGGCTTGGATGATGTGGAAAGTAACTCCCTTGAAGTCCACATTCATAATTTACGCCGCAAAATTGGTAAAGATAGAATTATTACTATCCGTGGCATCGGTTATTTACTAAAAAAAGAAGCGCAATCTGGTGAAGATTAAATCCTTTCTTGTCTACACATTTGGTATTCAGATTGGCGCAGTCATCTTTTTATGGCTGCTGCTAGTCGGTTGGTTACAATTTTTTTATCTACCTGATTTGGTCGATGATGATGAATTTAACCAACAACAGCAAATTGTCACACAAGGGATTGCGCGTACATTAGGCACTGTTTCAGATACCCCAGAACATTTTGATAAGCTCGCGGTTATTCTGCAAAAAATGTATACCGATGCCATGGAAAACGGCATCGAAACTAGCTATAAACCGTATATGGTTGTGCGAGATAATCGGGGACATGTGTTATATCGCAATAGTGAAAAGATTTCGGACCCATCACTAAAATCGGTCGAGATGCTAACTGCCCAACATAAAGATTGGCATTTCACCTCTGCATGGGATGATGACCATACCCTCGAAGTTGTGATTGCAGAATCGTATCTTGAGCGACGAAAGTTAATTGGTAACCCAGCCGAAGGCACCGCCATTCCTCTTGCCTTTATTTTAGGCATAATGTTAATCGCTATTTTGATCACTGCCTATTTTAGTATTCGTCCAATTAAACAAGTCGCTAAAATTATTTCATCGCGTCAACCGGGAAATTTAACGCCGATTGATACCAAAGATATGTATAAAGAAACTCGCCCGATTATTTCCGCAATTAACCAATTAATGGCGCGAGTAGATGCCGCTAATTTACGCGAAAAACGTTTTATGGCAGATGCGGCTCATGAATTGCGGACACCAATTGCAGCAGTGACAGCACAATTACATGTGTTAATGCATATCGATAATCCAAAAGAAAAAGCTGAAATTATTAATGATATGAAAGAGACATTAACGCGGGCCGCCTCTTTATCTCATCAATTAATTGATCTCGCACGTTTGGAAGCGGAAGATTTTGCCATTCGTAAGGAGAACATTGATTTACCGATGTTAATCAGTAATCTCATTTCATCGCACATTCCTTATGCTCTCAATAAACATATTGATGTGGAATTATCCAGTCCAGATTCTTTTTATATTGAAACTGATAAGCTGGCGCTGAGTAATGTGTTCACTAATTTAATCGAAAATGCGATTAAATATTCGCCAGAAAAAGCCAAAATAAAAGTGACACTGGCTGATCTCACCCCTTTTGGAGCCACCATTACAATTCAAGATAATGGACGCGGTATTCCAGAAGAGAGTCGTGCGCATTTATTTTCTCGCTTTTACCGTGTGCCTGGAACATTAGAAACAGGAAGCGGTTTAGGATTATCTATTGCCCATAACTTGGCATCAAAAATAGGTGCGACATTAAAAGTCACTGATGGATTAGAAAATAAAGGTATTGGATTTATTATTGATTTGCCTTAATTGAGTCGGTAGTCGAGAATAATACCATTAATTAAAATAATGTTATTCAGTTAACATCCCGAGTGCGCAATAAGCATTACAATCCCCTATTACGTTAAATTACTTAATTGTCATTAAATGACTTAATGGCAATTAAACGACTTAATGGCAACTAAACTACTTGGCCATAAAAAGGGGCAATAATGTCACAAGCGCTAATCATCATTGATCTTATTAACGATATTGTGGGTAAAAATGGTTTATCCAATAGCAGTTATTCCCAAGTCAATTCCCGCAATATTATTGAAAAGGCGAATCAAGCCGCTAATTACGCAAGAAGTCAGCGTATTCCTGTTATTTGGGTCAAAGTTGGCTTTAGCGATAATTATCAAGATATCCCCGCAGGCTCTCCACTTTTTTCACAAGCTAAACAGAAAGGCGCATTAAAATTAAGCGGCTATGGCTGCCATTGGGTGGAAGATTTGGAAGTTCATATGCAAGACAGGGTTATTATTAAGAAAGGCGTCTCGGCATTTGCAGGCAATAAGCTCCACCAATGGCTCAACGATAATGATATTACTCAGCTCTATTTTGGTGGCGTCAGTTCAGTAATGGCAATCCAAAGTAGTGTGAGACAAGCCCATGATTTAGGCTATTTTTGCCATGTCCTCGAAGATATGTGCGCCGCTGCAACCATTGAACTACACGAACAAAGTATGCAGGCGCTGACGAGTTTAGCCACGATTTCATCCAGCAAGACGTTTATGCAAGGCAAATAACCGTCATGATGAGTATGATGTAAACAATAATTTACAACTTTCAGATTAAAAATTAGTTTAATATTTAAAATATCTTTTGGCTGATTATTGACTTTGATCAATAAAAAACTAGAATGCTCCTACGTGATCAAGATCACACATTAACATTCGGAGCGAACATGAAAAGCATCAAAGAATTTTTCGTTAACCTGCAAGAAGTTGTTGAATTACTGTCCAAGCGTTTTATGTAATTTGCTTTAAACTTTAGTTAAACCTTAGTCAATCAAACCTTTCATTTACCTCATTCAAGTATTTGCAAATTTTTGCTAACGGCCTTTTTTAAGGCCGTTTTTTTATTCAAATACGTTCTCAATAATTTCTGCCACTATCGCCGTTTTAATCGCGACTAACAGCAAATCTTTTCCGCTCATTCGCCACTCATACCCTGAGTAAGTTGGCAAACAAGCTCTAAATGAGGCGGGTAACGCTTTTTTAGCAATTCCCGGCGGCAACGGCTTACCTCGACGGATCTGTTTTTCAATTCCAGGAGGAAGTCCTTGATAACCCACTAGCCCATAATTGATGGCAACGGGGCGAACATCGCCGAAATTGATATTAATACTAATCAAAGAGTTATCATAATGACTTGAGTGTTTCTTCACATCACAGTCATATTTTTTGCCCTTATGTTTATGCTTTTTATTATGCTTATGATGGTGGTCATCATGATCATAATAATAATAGTCACCCTTATGCTTACCATTTCCTTCATTACCTTGATGGTTAGAAGCCAGAGCAAATAGCGGCATGCACATGAGTGCAGGCAGTAAGATAAACTGCAAAATAAATGGTTTTTTGGCTTTATTTTCGATGTGCATTTTATTGTGAATTCCTTACCATGCTGGGTCGTAAAACATTATGTCCCCAGTAAGAGGACAGCAATAGGAAATGGCTCATTCACAGTAATGTTATGTAAATGTTAGTAATTTCAGCCAAACTTAAGTCCTATTTGCTTATACTGGGTCGTCATTTATGGATAACGCAATAAAGGAGAATTTATGCAGCAGCAACTGCTCGACTGGGCTCGCCAGTTTAATCAAGACTATGCCACTCTCGCCTCTCTCTTAATGGTTCTTGGGCTGATACTGATTGTCGCCCTGATTTTGCATCTTTTTCTGCACAAAATTTTGCTTCCTACGATTGAAAAAAGAGGATTAAAATCGGGTTCCGGTTGGCAACATCAACTCACCCAATATAATCTGTTCAATCGAATTGCCTTTATTATTCAAGGTATTGTGGTCAACATTCAGTCCACCTTATGGCTATCTTCGGGCTCAACGACACAAATGGTATTGAATGTCGCTTCCCAAGCATGGTGCTTGCTGTTTGGCTTGCTGGCTATTTATTCCATTTTAGATATCACGCTGGGCGTATTACAACGTGCGGCAAAAACGGCACATCTCCCGCTACGTGGAATTTTCCAAAGCATTAAGCTTATCGCCACTGTTTTAATTTCGATTATGATCATCGCGCTACTGATTGGTAAATCTCCGTTGATTATCCTCAGTGGGTTAGGTGCGATGACCGCTGTCATGATGTTGGTGTTTAAAGATCCGATTATGGGATTAGTCGCTGGTATTCAGCTCTCTGCGAATAACATGGTCAACATTGGTGATTGGCTGGAAATGCCGAAATACGGTGCAGATGGTGCGGTGATTGATATTGGATTGACTACGGTTAAGGTTCGAAATTGGGATAATACCGTCACCACCATTCCAACTTATGCCCTGATTTCAGATTCCTTTAAAAACTGGAAAGGCATGACCGAATCAGGCGGACGCCGTATCAAGCGCAGCCTACGTATCGATGCCAATAGTATTCATTTTTTGAAACCTGAAGAAATTAACAACTTTGAAAAAGCCAACTTATTAGAGCCTTATATTGAGAAAAAAATCTCTGAAATTCAGGTCTTCAACTCTGCGTTACCCGAAGATAAATCGACGCCACTCAACCAGCGACGCCTCACAAATATCGGGACATTTCGTGCCTATATTGAAGCATATCTGCGTGCTCACCCGCAGATCCATAAAAATATGACCATCATGGTTCGCCAACTGGAGTCAGACTCAAACGGTATTCCAATTGAGATTTACGCGTTTACCAACACGACAGTGTGGTTAGAGTATGAACGTATCCAATCGGATATTTTTGACCATATTTTTTCTATCCTGCCACAATTCAACTTATCTGTGCATCAGTCACCTACCGGTAATGATGTTCGATTCTTAGGTCATTCAGCGAATAAATAACTCATCATAGGTAACTTATAAATACTACTTAATGATTAGCGAACATGGCCAGCCTACCTAGAGGGGGAAACCCCTCTTATACCCACAGATCACACCCTACCATTATATAATCTTGAATATAACGATTGATAATAAAAATAGAACAAAACGGGTACTCACGACAAAAAAACTCCTTATAAATTAAACAAATAAAAATATTTCCCTTGATGTTATCAAGGATATTATTGATGCATATCATGTTAGTGAGCGGGTATTTTTTCTAACATATTGAACATACCTAATACGTTATTTACATATAGGCAATGTCAATGCATAAAAATAAAACAAATACTCATTTCGCAGAACTGAGCAGGAGGGAATTTCTTCAGACCTCCGCAACCGTAGCGGGTGCAGCCGCCGTTGCAGGCTCAATCACTCTGCCTTTTGCTGCTCAAGCAAAAACACCAACCATCATGCCCGACGAAGTCAGTGAGAAAATCAGCTACAGCGCTTGTTTAGTCAACTGTGGTAGCCGCTGCCCTCTAAAAGTTCATGTGAAAGATGGCGTTATCAGCCGTATTTCCAATGAAACCATGTATGACGATTCAACACTGGGAGAGCACCAAATTCGCCCTTGTCTGCGTGGTCGTTCAGTTCGCTGGAAAACCTATAATCCAGATCGTTTAAAATACCCAATGGTGCGTGTGGGGAAACGTGGTGAAGGTAAGTTCAAAAAAATTAGCTGGGATGAAGCCACCACTATCATTGCTGAAAAACTGAAATACACCATCGATAAATACGGCAGCGATGCCATTTATTACCAATATGGTTCCGGTTCAACAGGTGCCAACTTGCATGGTCGAGCGGCCTGTAAACGTCTTTTAAGTTTAACCGGTGGATTTTTAGGTGACTACGGGACTTATTCCTACGCACAGCTAATGGAAATCACGCCATATGTTTACGGCAGTGTGGAAGAGTCTTATTTAACTGAAATCCAAAACTCCGATCTCGTGGTGATGTTCGGTCATAACTTGGCTGAAACCCGTATGTCCGGTGGTGGTCAGTTCTATGAAACGCTAAATGCCCTCGATAAGAGCAAAGCAAAAGTGATCATTATTGACCCTCGCCGCACCGATAGCGTCACAACGTTAGGCGCTGAGTGGATCCCTATTTATCCGGGTACTGACGCCGCGTTAGTGGCAGCCCTGGGTTATGTGATGATCCAAGAAGGCTTAACCGACGAAGAATTCCTGAAAAATTACTGTGTGGGCTGGGATGAATCAACCCTGCCAGCTTCAGCGCCACGTAATGCCTCTTACAAAGATTACATCTTGGGCAATGGTCCTGATGGTATTGCGAAAACCCCTGAGTGGGCGAGCAAATTAACAGGTATTTCAGTTTCACGTATCATTCAGTTAGCCCGCGAAATTGGTAACGCTCAACGTGCTTGGATCTCACAAGGCTGGGGCTTACAACGTACCGAAAATGGTGAGCAAGCCTGTCGCTCTATCATGATGCTGCCTATTATGTCTGGCAATATTGGTCGTTCAGGGACTAACACTGGTTTATGGGGTAACAGTTTTGCCTATCCAGTGGCTGGATTTGGCTTACCGAACCCAGTGAAAGCGTTGATCCCTACGTATATGTGGTCAGAAGCGATTGTGCGCGGTAAAGAGTTAACCGCTGAAAATGGTGGGATCAAAGGCGTTGATAAGCTGAATAACGACATCAAATTTATGTGGTGTTATTCCAGTAATGTCATCGGAAACCAGCATGGTGACTTGAATAAGACCCATGAAATTCTGTCTGATGAATCAAAATGTGAGTTTATCCTTGTTTGGGATAACCACGACACTCCATCGGCAAAATATGCGGACTTACTGCTGCCAGATGTGACCACCGTCGAAACAAACGACCTGATCAATAACTCCTATGCAAGTGGGGCTTATCACTATCTGGTGCGTCTACAAAACGCCATTGAACCACTGTGGGAAAACCGTCCAAACTACGATGTATTAGTCGAAATTGCAGAAAAAATGGGCGTGAAAGATCAGTTCACTGAAGGCCGCACCTACGCAGAATGGATTGAGTTTTGCTACAACAAAACTCGTGAAAAAATGCCTCATTTGCCTGAATTTAGTGAGACTGATGGTGCGGGGATTATCGACCGTAAGTTCCTCAATAGCGCTGAAAACGTGGCACTGAAAAGTTTCCGTGATGACCCAGTGAATAATCCACTGAAAACGCCATCGGGCAAAATTGAAATTTACTCCGAAAAACTGGCTGAACGCGTGAAAAACTGGGAACTTCCAGAAGGTCAGCGTATTCCGGCTATTCCTGAATATTGTGTGAATAAAGAAGGTGTTGAAGCGCAAGCCTCACAGAAAAAACACTCTTTATTAATGACGGGCTTCCACGATAAAGGTCATGTTCACTCAACCTATTACAACGTGGCTATGTTGCGTGAGGCTATTCCTCATCAATTCTGGTTAAATCCAATTGATGCACAAGAACGTGGTTTGAAGAATGGCGACTTAGCTGAAATCTTCAATGATCGCGGGCGTATTCAGATTAAGGTCAAAGTGACTGAGCGCGTCTTACCGGGTGTGATTGCGGTGCCTCAAGGTGCATGGCGCACATTGAATACCGAAGGTTTAGATGTTGGTGGTTGTATCAACACCCTAACCTCCCATGTCCCTTCTCCTCTGGCGAAAGGCACACCACAACATACTAACCTTGTTGAAGTCAAACGCGCTTAAGGAGTTAATTGATGAAACAGTATGGCTTTTATTTTGACTCCACAAAATGCACTGGCTGTAAAACCTGTCAGGTCAGTTGTAAGGACGAAAAAGATTTAGATTTAGGTCCTAAGTTCCGTCGTGTGTATGAATTCGGTGGCGGTAGCTGGCAGAAACAAGACGGTATTTGGCAACAAAACGTCTATAGCTACTACCTGTCTATTTCGTGCAACCACTGCTCGAACCCTACTTGTGTAGAAGGTTGCCCAACGGGTGCAATGCACAAACGCAGTGAAGATGGCTTAGTGGTTGTTGACCAGTCTATCTGTGTAGGCTGTCGTTACTGTGAACTGCGCTGCCCATATGGTGCACCACAGTTTGACGAAAAGAAAAAACTGATGAGCAAATGCGATGGCTGTTATGAGCGTGTCGCAAAAGGAATGAAGCCGGTTTGTGTAGAGTCTTGCCCGCAGCGCGCTTTAGATTTCGATGACATTACCGTTTTACGTGAGTTACACGGTACGGAGTGCGGCATTGCACCGATGCCAGATCCAAGCCTGACTAACCCGAATATCGTCATCAAGCCACACAAAGATGCTAAACCATCGGGTGATAAAAGTGGCGAATTGAAAAACCCTGCGGAGGTCTAATATGCATGAGTTACCACTGGTTTTCTTTACTGTCTTAGGGCAATCCGCGGCGGGTTTATTTCTGTTAGCTTATATTGCGAAAAAAATGGGGTCAATCGACGATAAGCAGCTGAAAACAGCTAATATTATCGGATTTATCATTGTGATGATTGGCTTGGGTATTGGCGCACTGCACGTCGGCCAACCTCTGCGTTTCTTCAACATGTTGTTGGGTGTCGGTCGCTCACCAATGAGTAATGAAGCGTTCTTAAGTGGCGTGTTTGTGGGCTGTGCTGCCGCGACGCTGTTTTTCACTCACTTTGTTAAACAAGCGGCTCTGCGCGAGCTGTCTAACATTGCAGCGGTGATTTCAGGGTTAGCGTTCGTTTGGTCGATCCCGCAAGTGTATAACATTGCGACAATTGCTAACTGGGATACCCAATTCACGACACTGCAAATGTGGACAACCCTGTTTGTGGGCGGTGGTGCACTTGCAATGGCAATCGGTGCTCGAGGTTTAGGATTAACAGCATTTTTAGTCGGTACCTTTGCGATTTTTGCCAGCCGTGCCAGCTACCAAGCATTTTTAAGCGAAACTGCACCCGCATTAAGTGCAGAGCAGACTGGCTTTTGGGGCTTCCAAGTGATTGTATTAGCGATTGCCTTAGCAGCGTTCGTTGGCTTCGCTATCAAGCAGCGTTCACCGAAAATTCCATTACTGACCTGCGCAGCCGCCGTATTACTCGCAGAACTGTCTGGTCGTATTGCCTTTTATAACCTGTGGCAAATCACCATGTAAGGTGCTATAACCGCAGATTATGGTTAGCAGTATAAGATAAATAATAATATAAGAGCCTGAATTCAGGCTCTTTCTTTTAAGTTAATTGAAGCTTTAAATTAATTGCAGCTTTATAGGTAATATCATGCAAACTCTCGATACCACACTTTTTCGTATTTTAGGGGGAATGTTTTACTACTCTCCTGAAACTCCCACGTTTCAAACCTTGCAACCTGTACTGCGTGAAATCCCATCCCTGTATGATTGGCAGGAATCCACTCAGCTGATTGCCGATTGCGAAGCATTAAGTGATTACCCAGCAGACTCGCTTACCTATGATTTTTCGATTCTTTTTGAAGGTCAAGGTGCGATGCCAGCACCACCATGGGGATCTGTGTATCTGTCTCATGACAACACCGTTATGGGGGATTCCACCAGCGCCTATCGCCAGTTTTTAATGTCTCATGGGTTGGTTACTGATACGGGATTACGGGAACCGGAAGACCAATTTGGTCTGATGTTAATGGCCATTTCAGCACTGGCAGAGCAAGGTCAAGACGACGCCATTGTGGAATTACTCGAACAGCATTTATTGCCTTGGGCGGAACGTTACTTAACGTTAGTCCAGCAAACATCAACTGAACATGGGTTTTACCCTACCCTTGCCAAAATCACTCAGGCCTATTTGGCTGGCGTGCAAAAACAGCTAGGTTTACAGCCTGCCACGGCCGAGCTTTTTCGTTAATCAACCTTAAAAGAAAATGAGTTTGCGAGTATGTAAGCAAACTCATTTTTATATAGACGAATTAGAATGACGAGTTAGGTTGCTGTAAAAAGGCAATTTCTTCTCGAGTTGACGGTCGACCGAGGATCTCGTTACGATGCGGATAGCGCCCAAACTTATCGATAATAGCCTTATGACGCATTTCATAATCCAGCGTACTATCATCCCCCAACATACGGAATAGCTCCACCGCTTGCAGGTGGATAAAGCTTGATTCTGAATGCATAAATGGCATCAACATAAATTTTCGCTGAGATAGCGTAAGCAGATGATAATCCGGCTGTTTAATGGCTTCTTGTGCCAGCGCTAGCGCCATCGCATCTTGCGCGAATGCTTTTGGGGTATCTCGCCATAAATTACGGGAAAACTGGTCAAGAATAATAATTTCCGCTAAACGGCCGCGAATAGAGACTCGCCAATAAGCCAGCTCCCCTTTTGCCGCCTGTTCACTGAGCGCAGTAAAACGTTTTGCGATGGTTAAGTCGAATTTCTCGCTTTTTTCAAACCACTGTTTTGGGGTTGATTCTTCAAACCAAAATGAAAGCACTTCTTCCATGGCATTCATAAGTTACCTATTTATATTATTATTGCGATTATTATTACGATATCGGGTTCATCGTAGATAAAAATAGTTCAAATTGACAGGATGGAGATCTGAAAACACAAATTTGCAGATAAAAATTTTGTTATTTGCGAGCTAGCCCTAAAATAATCGCGATAGCACTCTGTAACTTCCTACTGTTTTTACTACATCACGTTTTTATTGCATCACGTTTTTATTGCATCAAGACAAGTATTCTTTTTTTGATAATGATAAATGCTCGATCACACATTCTTATTTGCTGTTTAATGTGAATTTAAATTTATCTATCGTATGAATACATACATTTATTTAATCCAATGTTAGAATTTGACTTATATTTTATAGACAAAGCATTTTATAGACAAAGAACACGCCCCTATATATTGAGCGTGTTAATTTGACATCTTGGGTGTACTTCATTAGCGGTGAGTGGGAAGGCAAGATAAATGGCAGGACATATGGTACTTATCGGTTGGGCTTTGTGGGTCAGTCCTTGTGGCACTGATTCATGCGATGCATTACCCGTGACCGAAACCATTTTTACCCAAGAACAGTGCATGAGCCGAAAATCCTATTTAGAGGCGAAACGCCCTAATTTGTTTTTCTTATGTGGTGAGGTTTATCGTGATAGCGATGAAATCGCCAAAGAGGAAAAAAATATCGTACCCGCACCTAATCCACCACTCCCCGTACGCAACTTACCGGAACGTAAATCACGTTGAGTTAGGATCAAATAGGTAAGGCGGTGGTCGTTCGCCACCCCCTATTAACAATTAATCGCCATTAGCAATTAACGATTAAATAATCTCCGCAATTTTATTATCTGCATTGATAAAATCCCCTTGTTTAGCCGTATATTTCAGTTCCCCTGAACGGTGGGCAATAACTTGAACTTCCATTTTCATTGCCTCCATCACACCAATGATGTCCCCTTCTGTCACCTTATTTCCTTGAGGAACTAACCAGTTGAATAGCACGCCAGAAATAGGGGCATTCACGCTGTTAGGGTTATTTTCAACGCTTTGAGTCGCTGGGGTAACCGTCGTTGGATTCACTGCCATTCCAGCAAACAGTTGCGCGGGCAAACCCAGTTCGCAACGTTTCCCGTCAATTTCAATAAATGACCGTGTTAACGGGGGTTCGGCTTGTGGTAATTGGCGTTTCGCAGGGGAAATTTCAACACTAAATTCCGTTTCAATCCAACGGGTATGCACCTTAAAGTTCTCACAAAAATCCGCTTGCTCCATTACCGCACGATGAAAAGGCAATACGGACGCGATCCCTTCAATGTTAAATTCCGCTAATGCGCGACGCGCACGTACAATCGCTTGTTCACGAGTTTGCCCCACCACAATCAGTTTGGCCATTAACGAGTCAAAAGTACCGGGAATGGTTTTGCCTGTTTCAACGCCACTATCAACACGGACGCCAGGGCCTGATGGCGCATCAAAACGTAAAATGGTTCCCGGAGTCGGTAAGAAACCATTTCCGGCATCTTCTGCATTGATACGAAATTCAAAAGCATGACCACGAGGCTTAGGGGTTTCTTGAATACTCAGAGGCAAACCTTCAGCAATGCGTAGCTGCTCAACCACCAAGTCAATGCCTGCCGTTTCTTCTGTAACTGGGTGCTCAACCTGCAAACGGGTGTTCACTTCTAAGAAGGATAAGGTACCTTCTTGGCTTAATAAGAACTCGACCGTTCCAGCGCCCACATAGCCCGCTTTACGGCAAATATCCGTGGAAGCGCGAATGATTTGCTGTTCCAGTTCAGGGGCTAAAAACGGGGCGGGTGACTCTTCCACCAGCTTTTGGTTTCGGCGTTGCAACGAACAATCCCGCGTTCCCACGACAACAACGTTACCGTGGGTATCGGCGATAACTTGCGCTTCAATATGGCGCGGGTTATGCAAAAATTGCTCAATAAAACATTCCCCGCGACCAAATGCCGCTGTCGCCTCACGCACCGCAGAGTGGTATAGCTCTTCGACTTCGTGCATCTGCCACGCCACTTTTAAACCGCGACCACCGCCGCCAAATGCGGCTTTAATTGCGATGGGTAGCCCATGTTGATGGGCAAATTGCACCACTTCTTGAGCGGTTTCAACGGGATCTTTGGTTCCCACAACGAGCGGCGCACCGACTTGTAAAGCAATATGGCGAGCTTGAACTTTATCCCCCAAAATATCAATACTTTCAGGGCTTGGTCCAATCCAAATCAAGCCAGCTTGTTGCACTGCTCGCGCAAATTCAGCACGTTCAGAAAGGAAACCGTAGCCCGGATGCACCATCGTTGCACCGGATTTTTTCGCTATCTCAATCAGTTTCTCAATGTTTAAGTAGCTCTGCGCTGGGGTATTGCCACCTAGCCCATAAGCTTCGTCCGCCATGTTGACATGCAATGCGTCAATATCGCTATCGGCATACACTGCCACAGACGCAAAACCATAATCGCGGCAAGCACGAATAATACGTACGGCGATCTCACCGCGGTTGGCAATCAGTACATTATGCTGTGCATTTTTATTATTGGTATTCATAAGCTTCATGACTCCCTTCAAGTTGATAAAATTCACGTAATGGATTAAAGCGGATTTTGCCATTCACAGGGATTTGCCCTGCAAGATCCAAATGATAGTCACACACCGCCCCTATCACCGGATATCCTCCCGTCAATGGGTGGTCATTTAAAAATAAGACCGGCTGCCCATTAGCGGGGACTTGGATGGCACCAATACAGGTACCTTCACTTGGTAATTCATGCAACAGCTCTCGGCTTAGCGGCACTTCACCCGCAAGGCGTAACCCAATACGGTTTGAGGCGGCAGTCACCTGCCAAACTTGCTGGCGCAGTAATTCCGCTGCTTGTTCAGTAAACCAATCTGTTCTAGGCCCCATCACCACATCCAGTACCACCACATCATCTGCGGTCGGGTAGTCAAAAGCTGGTGATTCTGTGAGTGAAATCGCGCGATGGTTCATTTTTTGATAAATCGATAAAGATTGCCCAACCATTAATGGTGCGGGACCAACCTGAGCTAACGTATCGAATGAGCAGCTTTCAAGAACCGGTGTCACAGAAAAGCCCCCACGTACGGCAAAATAGCTACGTACACCTTTAGTTGGGCGTCCTAATTGAATGACATCCCCTTTCGCGAGGTGAATGGGGTGGTAAGTTGCTGAGGTGTATATCTGCCCATCTTCCGTCGTGATGGTGACAGGACATTCAGCACCGGTAATACCAACCAACAGGTCTCGATTAGCACGGACTTTTAAGCCGCCTTGCGTCACTTCCAATACGGTGGATTGCGTGCAGTTACCCACCAAACGATTGGCACTGTATAGCGCCGATTTGTCCATCGCCCCTGATTCGGAGATCCCTAACGCGGATTGCCCTATACGCCCTTTATCCTGAAATAAAGTTTGTAGCCCGGTCGCCAGCACAGTGAGATCGTAAGTTTGGCTCTCATCGATAGGTTTAATGTCCGTTTGGCTCGGTAAGCTATAGCTCACGGGACTCTTGCTTTGGTCAACAAATTGCACCCGATAACCCGCTTGTAAGAGTGCTGGCTCTGGGCGATTAATATCCCATACGGCTAAATCTGTCTGACCTATCAGCTGCCAACCGCCTGGGCTGGCTTGTGGATACACACTGCTAAATTCCCCCGCCAATGCCACTGAACCAGCAGGAATTCGCACGCGAGGGGATTGGCGGCGCGGTACCTGTAATTGGGCTTGCTTCGAGACCATATAACCAAATCCGGGGGCGAAGCCGCTAAAGGCCACCAAATATTCACTTTCAGTATGACGGCGGATCACCTCTTCAATAGAGATGCCTAAATACTCCGCGACTTCCGATAAATCTTCCCCAGTATAGTGCACCGGAATCGTGATTAATTTTCCCGTTTTGGATTCACCGCCTTCAATATTACGAAGAGAAATTTGCTGCACGATCGCATTAACATGCTCAATGGCTGGGTTATAACGCACTAATACCGTTCGTGCCGCTGGGGTTATCTCTTCAATGCCTTTAATCGGGTAATGCGTTAATGAGTCCGTCAGTGCCATCGTCTGTTCGAGGCTCGGCAGTTCAACCATAAACGCGCTTAAATTGACAGGTAAGAAACGCATAAGCCTCCCCTATACGTGGTAAGCATTGTCAGGAACATCCGTGATAAACATATATCCCGGAGCATGACTCAACGCAAAAGGAACACCCGATTTCATCACCGCTGCTTGAGGCGTCACACCACAAGCCCAAAATACGGGAATTTCACCGTCTTCAATGCGGACGGCATCCCCAAAATCAGGGCGCATAATGTCTTGGATCCCCAGTAATTCAGGTGCGCCAATATGTACGGGAGAGCCGTGTACCGCGGGGAAACGCCCCGAAATCATAACGGCATCGGCAACACGATCGGCAGGGATTGGGCGCATGGATACCACGAGCTCGCCCTCTAAACGCCCCGCAGGGCGACATAGTTGGTTAGTTTTATACATCGGCACATTGGAACCATCAGAAATGTGGCGGACATCAATACCCGCCTCTATCATCGGTGTTTCAAAGGTAAAACTGCAACCAATCAAGAAAGTCACTAAGTCAGGATGTTGCTGATAAATGGCCGTCGCATCCGTTATTTCATCCACCAGCTTGCCCTGTTCCCAAACACGATAACGAGGAATATCGGTACGCAGATCGGCACCTTCGGCTAACACTGTTTGCCAACTCCCTGATTCGCACACATCCAAAACAGGGCAACTTTTGGGATTACGTTGAGCATAAAGTAGGAAATCAAACGCCCAATCTCTCGGCAACGCAATCATATTGGCTTGAGTCATTCCCGGCGCCATACCTGCTGTGGGTTTATCATAGCCATAGCGAATCGCTTCTCTTGCCACTTTCGCAGCTTGAATTGCCTCTTTTGAGGCTTTCATTAATGCATTCATGCTTGGCCTCCCTTTCCTGCAAATGGATGGATACCAATTCCTTGCAGCTCAAAGAGTTCACGCACTTTTCTCGCCATCTCTAATGCACCGGGGCTATCCCCATGTACACAAATGGAACCTGCTTCAATGGGGGTGAATTTTCCATCAATGGCGAGTACACCGCCTTCATTCACTAACTGCAACATGCGCTTAGCCACTAACTCTGGATCATGCAGAACGGAACCCGCTAGCTTACGAGAGACCAGCGTACCATCGCTGTTGTACGCTCTATCCGCAAAGGCTTCTGCAACCACATTCAATCCGCTCTCTTTTGCCCAGCCAATCAATGGGGCCCCCGCTAATGCCACCAGCGTTAACTGGTTATCAATCCTCAAGATCCCATCAATGACAGCCATTGCTTGGCGCTTGTCATGGGCGATGGTGTTATACAGCGCACCGTGAGGTTTGACATATTCCACTTGGGTGCCTGCCGCCGTTGCAAGCCCCTTTAATGCACCAATTTGATAAATCACGTCTGCGGTTAATTCGTTAGACGCAATATCCATATTTCGACGACCAAATCCGACTAAATCCGGATATCCCACATGCGCTCCTACCGTCACCCCCTGCTTTTGTGCGGCAATGAGCGTTTGGAGGATCCCATCGGGAGAGCCCGCATGAAATCCACAGGCAATGTTGGCGCTACTGACAATGCTCAGCATTGCCTCATCATTGCCCATTTTCCATTGACCAAAACTTTCACCAAGATCGCTATTTAGGTCGATTTGCTTATTCATTATTGTTCCTCAATCCTTGATAACGGCTTATTTTAAGTAGTTGAAAATTGCACTCACAGACATGGCGCCCATATACCACGTTAAGGCACAGGTCACGACACCCGACCACAGTAACCAACGTGGGTAATGATAGCCTTCCATTAAATCTGCACGTTTCCAGCCAATATAGACAAACAAAGTCAGACCAATCGGTAAAATCAAGCCGTTAAAACCACCAGCGAAAACCAATAAAGCAGCTGGCGCGGTTCCCATTAACAGGTAAACAGCCAATGAAATGGCAATGAACAGGATAGTGGCAATATTACGTTGTCTTTCCGTAATGGACGATTTGAACGCTTTTAAGAAGCTCATGGAGGTATACGCTGCACCGATAACGCTAGTCAGTGCCGCCGCCCATAAAATTAAACCGAAAATACGCAAGCCAAAGTTACCCGCCGCGGCTTGGAAAGCTTGAGAGGCAGGGTTCGCCGCTTTACCTGAAATATCAATCGTCACGCCACTGGCAACCACACCTAAGATGGCTAAAAACAGGACATAGCGCATTACGCCGACGACGATGATTCCTTTGGTCGCCGCACTAGACACTGCTTTGATGTTTTCTACGCCAACTTCGCCTTTATCCAGTAAACGATGCGCCCCTGCGTAGCAGATATAGCCACCGACCGTTCCGCCAACGATCGTGGTGATCATCGCAAAATCAACGGTGTCTGGGAGTACGCTTTGACGTAGTGCTTCACCAATTGGTGGATTAGATGCAATCATCACAAAGAGGGTTAGACCAATCATGACCAAACCTAATGCAATGATTAATCTATCAATAAAACTACTGGCTTTGCGGGACGAGAATATATAAATCGCTAAGAGCGCACTGAGTAAACCACCCCATTTAGGGTCGAGACCAACAAGTGCGTTCAGACCTAAACCTGCCCCGGCAATGTTACCGATATTAAATATCAATCCCCCAAAGATGACTAATACAGCCAGCAAATAGCCACTTCCGGGAATTGTTGCATTGGCGATATCGGATGAGTGCATTTTCGTGAGTGTCACCACTCGCCAAATATTTTGCTGTACCACGAAATCAATCACGATAGAGGCTAAAATACCAAAAGCAAATGCGGCACCTAAAGTCACGGTAAATGTCGCGGTTTGAGTGATAAATCCGGGACCAATCGCTGATGTTGCCATTAAGAAAATAGCGCCAATCAGCGAGGAACGGCGTTTCTTCACATATTCTGCTGTCGAGATATTTTCATGAGCTGCCATATGCATACTCCTCTGTAGTTTTTGTTGTTATCTGTATTTTGATGTTGTGCAAGTTTTTTAATACTGAACTCATTTGTAGAGGCAATTTTCGTGCCATTGTTCTATCAATAGTATGGATTGTTAATTTATTGAATACGGATTGTTGAACAATTAATACGGAGCGATGAATAATTAAGCAATCAAAATCGTTTCTGGTAAGTTAAAAATCAAATCTTGATCACTTTTTTAACAATTAATGTTTATCTGTAACATTAAGAATGAGAGGCGTAATACGTCAAAGCACCAATTTAGTGCTCAAAAAGGAAAATGCCCTGAATGAGTGCATAAAAGGAGTCTTGCTGCCCTACAGCGAATATGTGAAGATAGCGCTCAAATACCTGTTTTAATGAACTGTTCACCCTACTTTTCTTCAACTAGGCTCGCCTTTTTATGAAAAAACAGTCCGTCGCACAAACCTTGTCAGTCACTATCGCAGAAACTATCCGCCATAAAATTACGATTGGTGAGTTAACGCCGGGGCAACGTTTATCAGAAGCTGCATTGAGTGAAGAGCTGGATATTTCTCGTAATACTTTAAGGGAAGTCTTTCGCGTATTAACCCAAGAAGGTCTACTCACCTACGCTCCCAATAAAGGGGTGTATGTTTCCGTCCCAGATATGGCGGCAATTATTGATATTTACCAAGTACGTCGATTAATTGAATGTGATTCATTGACCCATGCTTATGCACTGCATCCTGCCGTTCAAAAAATGAAACTCGCTGTCGCTGAAGCTCGAGAACATGAAAAAACGGAGAATTGGGTGGGTGTCGGTACCGCCAATATGAAGTTTCATACCGCGATTGTGGAATTGTCGGACAGTGAAAGGTTAATTAAGCTTTATCATAATATTGCCGCAGAGCTACGTTTAGCTTTTGGTCATTTAAATGATGCCAAACTGCTCTACGCTCCCTATATTGATAAAAACCACGCTATTTTAGAATTACTTGATGCGGGTAAAAACCAAGAAGCTGCCACTGAACTTCTGCACTATCTGGATTTATCTGAACGAACATTACTTGCCGCCTACAAACGCAGTCAATCACTACTATAAAATCCTCAATGTTGCGGGTTGCTCACTTTATTCACTGTCTTTTGTTACCCCTTTATTTTTTTAATTCAATATCTATGCAAGATTATTTGCATAGATATTGCAGAATTAAACACTTCATAAAAATCTCAACTCACAAAAATTGCATTTAACAATCTTTATAGATTAGATTAATCACTTTTTGTTATCAGTTTATCAACACATACAGATACAAACAGAAATAAATATTAACAAAACATTCTATTTCAGAAACTTAATTTACAATTTGTTATAAGTAACCATTGTAAATAACTCTACTTTCTCGAATAAATCATTGTGGTTTTTCCGAATATTGGTTATAAAACTGAGCATAATAAAAATACAATGTTAAATATTATTAATATAAACGAGAATTATTTATGACACTAAACAACATCGTTCCAAAAAAACCGTTTAAATTTGGTTTAGGGTGGCAGATTCTAGTTGCGCTTATTTTAGGTGTTATCGTTGGCGCTTTATTGCACGAAAGCGTGGAATACAAAGATTGGTTAATACTGAATGTTCTCTCTCCCGCAGGTAAGATTTTTATTCAATTAATCAAAATGATTGTTGTACCTATCGTCATTTCGACCTTGATTGTGGGGATCGCTGGTGTCGGGAATACAAAACAATTAGGCACGCTAGGTTTCAAAACTATTCTTTATTTTGAAATCATTACTACTATTGCCATCATTGTGGGTATTTCGTTTGCCAATATCTTCCAACCCGGTGTGGGCATTGATATGTCTCAGCTCACTCAAGTGGATATTTCTCAGTACCAAAAAACGACACAGGAGGTTGCTAGCCATCCTTCAGGGATCGTGAATACTTTATTATCTTTGGTACCGAGCAATATTTTTGCTGCTATGGCGAGTGGCGATATGCTTCCTGTGATCTTCTTCGCGGTTTTATTTGGTTTAGGTTTATCCTCTTTACCCATAGCCAAAAAACAGCCGCTATTAGATGTTCTGCAAACTTTTTCTGAAACCATGTTCCGCGTGACTAACATGATTATGATGTATGCACCAATCGGGGTGTTTGCATTAATTTCCGTCACCGTTGCAAACTTTGGATTTACCTCACTGGTTCCTCTGCTGAAGTTAGTTATTTTGGTTCACTGTGCGATTATTTTCTTCGCCGTTGTGGTACTTGGAATTGTAGCTCGTTATTGCAAAATTAATATTTTTACTCTGATGAGAATATTGAAAGACGAGTTGCTGCTTGCTTATTCCACAGCCAGCTCTGAAACTGTACTTCCACGTATTATGGATAAAATGGAAAAGTATGGTGCGCCAAAATCTGTCACCAGTTTCGTTATCCCAATTGGTTATTCATTTAACTTAGATGGCTCCACTTTATATCAAAGTATTGCCGCCATTTTTATTGCTCAGTTATATGGTATCGAGCTGTCATTAGGGCAAGAGCTTATTTTAGTCTTTACCTTAATGATCACGTCAAAAGGGATTGCTGGGGTTCCGGGAGTTTCATTTGTCGTCTTGCTGGCAACGTTAGGTTCTGTGGGGATTCCATTGGAAGGTTTGGCATTCATTGCTGGTGTTGACCGTATTCTCGATATGGCAAGGACTGCACTTAATGTGGTTGGTAACGCGTTAGCTGCCTTGATTATCGCCAAATGGGAACACAATTATGATGAGAAAAAAGCCCGAGAGTATGAGGAAAGTTTTTAATTAAAGACTAAAAATCCAGACTCTTCTTATTTCTAACTAAAGCCATCTTTAAAATATTAAAGATGGCTTTGAATCAACGTGTTCATCGTTGATCTCCCCTCACCCAGTCTTATGATAATCATTTTAGCATTCAATCGGTTATGCTAACATTACCTAAAATCAGTTGATTAATAGAAATAATATCTATCCTTATCAAAAAACGATTTATTAAATATTTTTTATTGCGCTATTATTTCATTCTACTGCTGATGTTTGTACACTATTAGATCTACGATTGATATATACTCAATGACGACCAGCTAAGCGATAACCTCTTACTCAAAAACAGAAATTGATGAAAATATGCACAACCTAGTGAAAAATAATTTCTTATTAAAATTTATTGCGTTATTTTTGTTCTTTACCGCTATTCATTATGCAATGGGTTACCACTTCAAGATTTTCTACATCCTGGCTATCACAGGAATATTAATTGTCGTTAATGACTATCCTAAAGTGTATAAGACCATTATTGCCATTTATGCGTTGGTGGGTATCAGCTATCTACCTGTAGGGTTACTTTACGGCTATCCCGATTATAATATCTTTTCATCTTTTTATTATACGGATAGCGAGGAAGCTAAAGGCTTTCTTAAAAATATCAATTACAAGTATTATTTATTCTCAATTCTTCTCCTGTGCTTCAGTTATTTCATATTCAAATTGAAGTTTGAAGTGAATAAAAAAAGCAAATATGTTTTCTCTGCTATTTTTTTGATAATCACCGCGATATCCCCTATTAAAGCTCTTTCTGAAGGAAGCTGGCGGTTGCTTTTAACATCTGGATTACCTGAGTATCGTTTCTTTACTGAAAGTCTTTTTTACCTAAACTATTTACAGCAAGAAAAAAAATCTATTGAAGGTGATGATACCTTTGAAACAGTCACCTCCAATCCTAAATATCATGTTTATGTTATTGTTATTGGAGAAAGTGTTCGCCGTGACTTCATACACAGTTATGGCTTTCCAATAGAAAACTCCCCTTTCACCGATACAGTAAAGGGCTATATATTCGATAATTATATTTCTGCATCAGGTTCAACCAACCTTTCGTTGTCGAATACCTTATCTTTATATCCTCAAATGCAAAATAATATTATTTCTCTCGCAAACAAAGCGGGTTTCAAAACTTTTTGGATTTCGAGACAAGGCACTTACGGTAAACATGATGGTCCTGTAGCATCAATCGCCAAGCGTGCAACACATGCTTATTTTGTAGGTGGTAGTGCATTACTCGATAATAATGTTATGTCTCAAGATGCCCCTGTAATCCCTAAGTTTATTGAATCCTTAGAGCAGCCGGGTCAACATAAACTTATTGTGGTGCATTTAATTGGTAGTCATTCACCATTTTGCGATCGGATTGATAATACTTATGAGCAATTTCATATAAGTGACAAACTCTCTTGCTATATTCAATCTATCAAGAATACGGATGTCTTGTTATCTCAAATACAACAGCTACTTATAAAACAAAATACATCATGGTCTATGCTTTATTTCTCTGACCATGGGCTGTCTTTTATCGATAATCAAACTGATCTGATCCATGGTGATAAAACACGGCAAAATTTTGAAGTCCCGTTTTTTATTACATCGTCTGATTCGACTCAACGAGAGGTTATTTCTACTCGTCGAAGTGCAATGAGTTTTATGACATTATTCTCTCAGTGGACAGGAATATCAGAGAAGAGCATTTCTCAATCATGTCTAATGATTTCTAATCAAGAATGTGAAAATCAAAATACCGTCATTAATTTTGATAAAGATCCAATGAGCTTTGAACGGCTCAATCATGACGAAAAAAAATAAAATACCAATCAAAGGCGATAAATTAACTCAGTTTATCGCCTTTTTAATAGTTATTTTTACGTAATTTGAAATTTAATTAGTTACTTATGTGATATTTTTTCGCAAGATTTTATTTCATTACTACGCTAAATATACACTTTAATTTAGGTCATTCTTTATTTGGATCAGCAGCAATGAATCAGGTCAGACGCTTTCTTTTATTCTTAAAAGTTTTACAGCACCTAATGATTATCTTTGTGTTTACGCTGTCATATTTTCTGTTTCAGAATTGGCTATAATTCGATAACGTTGAGCTTAAATCAAATCCCCCCTTTTCTAGTAAAGTAATAAACCGACTATTTAGGGGGAAACTTCTGAGAAGTTATTTGGATGGGTTTTACATAAAGTATTAAATGTACTATTCCGTGTTAAAACGCCGCATCCATCAAGATAAATTTAGGCTCCGCTCTTTGATAGTGATTAATCATTGGTACTAATCGTTGAAAGTGTTCAGACGCACAATGTGAATCTAATGCAGCACGATTCGGCCACTCTTCAATAAAAACAAAATGCCCAGGATCCTTCTCATCAATATAAAGGTCATAAGCAAGACATAGCGGTTCTTTCTTTGTGGCTTCAACAAGTGCCTTATAGAGCGGCAACACAGTTTCTACCGCTTCCGGCTTGATAAAATCTTCAGCAATGACTTTTAGCATGGTAATCCTCTTTGTTTAGCTTGTTAAAATTCAAATCAATCCCTTTCAACTAAGCGAGCCTCAAAGCTCTTATTGAGTCAGCTTAACATCCACATTTCTAATTATCTGCGCTAATTTGGCCTTATCATCATCTGAAAGATAATCATGGTATTTTTCAACAAAGCGCTAGATTCGCTCTGCCCCAGCAATAATTTTCCCTGCGGCTTTATTGATGTCATCTTGATGGGTATTCATGTTGGAACCTCATTAATCTACGCCATGACAAAGAAGGTATTAAGCGTTTGATAAATAATCACCGAGCATACCTTTGCATGGTATATGTTAATTACTGAAAACTTACTCAGCATATAGGGTAGTGAAAGTACAAGAAAGAAATAAGGAAATGGATAAATGACTGACAAAGAAAAAACCCGCTACATCTTTCGATGTAGCGGGTTCTTATTTGGTGCCGGCTACCGGAGTCGAACTGGTGACCTACTGATTACAAGTCAGTTGCTCTACCAACTGAGCTAAGCCGGCTAATTTGGCGGAGAGATAGAGATTCGAACTCTAGGATGGTTTCCCATCGGCGGTTTTCAAGACCGCTGCCTTCAGCCGCTCGGCCATCTCTCCATGGGGCGCGATTATGGAGGAATCACGGGGGCTTGTCTACCCCTGATAGTAAAATAATTGCATTTTTTTGTTCGTTTGACTAATCTTCACTCAATTGTTCTCTATTGCCCTAAAAAAATGCTAATATCTGTGCAAAATCAGTGTCTATAGCGTACCTAGGCGTATGATTTTTAATCTGATTAATCTAATTTGCCAGTGTGACGGCGTGGGACTGTATGTACAAACAATCATTATTAAAACCGAATGTTCTTTCTCGCATTTTTATTGTCTTTATTGTGTTGCTCGTCACAATGCTTTCGTTGTCCCTCTATAATTACTATCACGCATGGATGTTGGCGCACCAAACTGCTATCAACACCCTCGCTAATCGGCTCGCTTATCAAATTGAAGATTATCGTTATCAAGCAGGTCACATCTATAAGCTTGCGAATGATAAAACCACACCAGACTCTGTTAACGACATTTCTGTGACAGAAATGCGCCACGATGTTTATTGGCTGAGTAGTAATAACCAGACCATTGATTCCATCGTCTTTGGTCTCAATAAACCAAGCAGTAAAATCTTAGCGACAAAGCTCGCGAACTATATGGAGATTGTATGGGGAGCGAGGAATGAATTTAACTCCATGTACTACCTGAATGGCCAAGACAACTCCTTAGTGCTGGTAACCACCCATTCCATCCTAAAACCAGAGATACGATACAAAGAAAGCTATCTAACGCTAACCGCGGAAGACAAACGCTCGGATATGATCACTCAATCGACATTATTAGATCGCCGTGAAGTCATCTCCAATATGCAGAAAAATGCGCAGGATAATGTCTACTTCTATACCTATCGTTTAGTCTTTAATTCGCCAGGGCGCTTAAGTAGTGTGATCTCCTTTGATATTTCTATCAATTCAATCCTCCCTTTTACGCTACAGGCCGATGATATTTCGATCTCACAGCGCCCAAACAATCAAGAAAATAGCCAAGCGGCCAGCAAACTCATTGGTACCAGCTTGATGCTATCTCAACCCATTGAAGGTACGAATTACCAGATTAACTATACCCTTTCACTGAAAAGTATTATTTTCGGGGTACTAAGTTACAATTTTTGGCTAATTACCTGCATGATTGCGGTCAGTGTTTTGGCCTTGATCACCACAATGTTTATCCGCAAGCGTATTATTTCACCCAATGCTTCAATGCTGGATGAGCTTCAGTTTAAAGATGCACTTAATAATGACATTCTTAGCCATATTTCTTATGGCATCCTAGTCTTTGATTTTAATAGCAATAAAAAGCTATTGAGCAACAGTATCGCGAACCACTTATTACCGTCTATGGATCTGATACATATCAAAGAGATGGCAACCGATCATAATGATATCATTCAAGTTTCAATAGAAAACAATATCTATGAAATCATTTTGGTGAAAAGCTTAATTAAAGAAAACACCATTTTGTTTATCATCATAGATAAAGATAAAGAAGTTCTGACGCAAAAACGCCAAGAAATGGCTACGCGTGAGCACCAAAGAAATATCCAACTTAGAAAAGTGGTTTTCGAGAATATTTGTCAGGAAATTTTGCCTGCCATTAACCAAATTGATGCCAAATTTAATCAATTGAGCATTTCACTCGACGAACCTAAAAATCCATTATTATCTGAAATTCAAAACCAACTGTTTTATATCAATAATTGGTTTAGAAATATCGCGCTTATTAGCCAATTGGAAACTCAACAGATTGAGTTTAAAACAGAAAAATTTGCAATTGGTCATATAATTAATCAATTTCTTAAACAAAATTTAGCCCATTTAAATCGTAAAGGACTTTCGTTCTATTTTTATAACAACATAAATCCGGACTCATTAATTGAAAATAACCCGGATTATTTCCAAACTTTATTCCAATCAATTTGGGAATATTCAATAGAGACTACAGCCTTTGGTAAAATTGTTGTTTCAATTGACTACATCGCAGAAAAAAATGAAATTTCTATTGATATAAAAGACAGCGGAATTGGATTAACTCAGATTGAATTGAACAACTTGCAAAGCCCATTCACAGGGAAAACACAAAGTTCAAATCAATTTAAGCGTTCTGGAATGACCTTTTATCTCTGCAAATTATTAACGAAAAAAATGCAGGGAACATTTAGTATCAAGTCAAGTGATGCTATCGGAAGCCACTATCAAATTAGGCTTCCAGCGCAACCTCAGATGCAAAGCCATGAATACCCTGCTCTGCTTGAAGATATTTATATTCGATTGAATATTCAGAATATTGATGCACGTCAGATTGTTAAACAGACCTTATCGCATTATGGTGCTGAGTTTCTTGATATTGATGAAAGCTCGCCACATAGTAATTGGGATCTCTTAATCGCCGACAATGATGACGTTTCCTTTAATAACATAATTAAAATTAAGGGAAATTTATCTTCAATGACTTGTATTGACCCAAATTACATTGAAGTTAACTACAATTTCGCGGATGAACTTATCGATGCTATCTCACTATTGATAGAACAAGCAGATAAGACAGAAGATAATGATGAATCCGACCTACCTTCATCACTCATTCTACGAGAAAATAACTCTCACTCGAATAATTCTGTCGATAATATTCTTTCAGGCTATCATTTAATTCTGTCGAAGAGCGATTATAAAGATTTGTTTATCTCAACAGTACCGATAGATATTAATAAACTGTATAATAGTGAAAGTGTTGCGAATTTAACCGAATTAAAAGACACTGCACATCGTTTAAAAGGAGTTTTTGCTATGCTTGAATTCCATTATCTTCATAAACTTTGTGAAGATTTGGAACATTACATAGCAGATGAAAACGGATTTGAAATAAAAAATTGCATTAGAGAACTGGATGTCTCAGTGAAAAGACTAATGCCAGAAGGTAACCAATAATATGAATAACCTAAATGTCATTGTTGCCGATGATCATCCTATTGTTCTTTTCGGTATCAGAAAGTCGCTTGAACAGATTGAATGGGTAAACATCGTCGGTGAATTTGAAGATTCTACTTCTTTAATTAATAACTTAGCGCGCCTGAATGCAGACGTTCTGGTTACTGATTTGTCTATGCCTGGCGATAAATACGGCGATGGTATTACATTAATTAAATACATTAAGCGTCACTACCCTGACTTATCGATTATTGTCCTTACCATGAACAATAATCCGGCGATCTTAAGCGCTATTCTTGAGCTTGATATTGAAGGTATCGTACTAAAACAAGGTGCGCCTGCTGACTTACCAAAAGCACTAGCAGCCTTACAAAAAGGGAAGAAATTTACCCCTGAAAGCGTCAGTAAATTGCTTGAAAAAGTGAATGCGAGTGGCTATGGCGATAAACGTTTATCACCAAAAGAAAGTGAAGTTCTACGCTTATTTGCTGAAGGCTTCTTAGTCACTGAAATTGCTAAAAAACTGAATCGCAGCATCAAAACCATTAGTAGCCAGAAAAAATCGGCGATGTTAAAACTGGGTGTTGAAAATGATATTGCACTGCTGAATTACCTTTCATCTGTCAGTATCGACAACACGCCTTCTGAATAACCGTTTTTTTTGCGCTAAAATAGAAGCCCGTTATAGGGCTTCAGACCATTGACAAACCCATCAGGTTTGGAAATGGCTCTTTTGGGTTGTAAAATTAACAAGGAAAATCAATTTATTGATTTTCGACTGATAACACAAAGCAGGAAAAACGACGCTTTTATCCTGCTTTGTCATCAACCTCAAGCCCGTTATAGGGCTTTTATTTTTTCTATTCAATAGATTAGCTATCTAACCAGTGAGTCATTCACTGGGTTTAACATACTTCACCAGCGATTCCCGTAGCACGCTAATCGATGTAGGCTTCGAGAGACAATCATTCATGCCAGCATCAAGACAACGCTGCTTCTCTTCCGCCATGGCATTTGCCGTTAACGCCACAATCGGCTGCTTAAAGCCTTGTTCTCGCAACGTGCGCGCTAATTGATAACCGTCCATATTGGGCATATTCACATCAGAGAGGACGATATCTGCATGATTATGCTCAAGGAATTTCAGCGCATCTAATCCATCGACTGCTGTATTGGTCATAAAGCCAATGCTTGCCAGCTGTTCTGTCAATAGCATCCGGTTAATAGGATGGTCATCAACAATCAAGACTTTAAACGTATTCAAATCTGCATCGGCACCTTCGAGATCGTGGTTTTCTAAACTCTCTTTACTGCCTTGAGCCAGCTTAACAATGATTTTATCAATCAACATTGGCAACTTATCGAGCTGATAAGTGTTATAAAGCCAAGTATTTGGTTGAGTTTCAAATAATTCACCTGAATATAAACTACTGAGTTTGAGTAAGTTTCTATTCTGTAAGACAACACTTTCTTGGCTATCCGTGATCAACAAGTCATACGTCTCATTGATATCAATGGATGAGCCCGTCACCACATTAAAATCATGGTGTTCGAGCAATCTTACAAGAAAATCAATTAAGAATGCATTTTGTCCCGTTACGGCTATACGGTAATTTTTTCGGTACTCCGGAATAGCGGGTTCTAAATATTGCTGGCCGTATAGTGGAATGCGGATCGTAAACGTACTTCCCAGCCCCGCTTGAGAATCCACTCCAATGTCACCATCCATCAAGTTGATGAGTTTCTCGCAAATAGCGAGCCCTAACCCTGTTCCTTTGTGCCCATTATTTTGATCGTAAACTTGGAAGAAGGGATCAAATAATTGCATAACCACTGCTGGGGTCATTCCAATCCCCGAATCTTTGACCTCAATTTTTAAATAATTTTCATCTTTCCAAATATGCAACATCACAAAGCCCGAGTCCGTGAACTTTATGCTGTTATTCACAATGTTGGAAATAACCTGTTGTAGACGCACTGGGTCGCTAAGCATCAGGTCTGGAATGTTAGGCTCAATATAAGAGTAAAGCGACACTTGTTTTTTAGTCGCCAAAGGCACGTAATTAGCAAGGACATAAGCAAATACATTACGGCAATTGAATAGCTTATTTTCGATTTTCAATTGCTTGGATTCAATTTTAGAGAAATCCAAAATATCACTGATAATCTGCAACAGCAGCGATGACGAGTTATCCATCGTAGAGACTAATCGAAGCGCTTTATCTGATAAATCATATCGTTGTAATAATTCAATATTACCGATAATCCCATACAATGGCGTTCTCAATTCATGGCTTACCGTGGCTAAGAACATCGATTTCGCTTGGTTCGCCTGATCCGCAGCATCTGCGACATCCTGTAATGATTTTTCCATCTGCACGCGGATACTAATATCGATCAATACGCAGATAGCTACATCTTCATTTTGGTAACGTGAATTCACAAAACTAATCTGTAGATGGGTGCCATTTGTAGCAACAACATCAATGTAATTGCTAGATTTTTGGCGAATAATCATCAAGATGCGCTGTTTATCATCTTCACTCAGCAAGCGAAAATAGTTATGTGCGAGCTCATTACTCAGAATATTGCCGCCATCACTTAGCCTTAGAATAATGATCCCAACAGGGGCTGACGCCACAATTTTATGGTTAAACTGTTCATGCTCTTCAAGGCGAATAGCCGTATTGGCTGCTGGTTCTAGCATTCGTCTTTCTAATAACCAAATTAAAAAGAAGATTAACGTACCAGATAGGACATTAATTAATATTGCGTAAATTATTGATGTTTTTAAGTTATCGATTAAATATGATGTTTGGATTGAATAAATAACCGTTAGCTGCGAAGACGCTAAGCGCTTCTTAAAAAACAGCTGAGTATAATCAGAGTTAAAACCGAAATAATTTATCTCTCCAGATGTCAGTAATGGTGAATTTTTAATATTCGCATCTGACGAAGTATAGAGAACCGGTTGATTTGATGAGTTAATTAATGTGATTTCAACGGCCGGATTATTGCGTAAATTAAACTGATTTAAGTTGATCGCACGCTCAATCCCAATAAAACCAACAATTACGCTTTTCCTATAAATAGGGATCATCAAATAGAGTTGACCATTTGATGGTTGAGAGCTGTGAATAATAGTATATAAATTACGCTCTTGCCCCTGCTGCCTTAGCTGCTTATAGATCCGCGTATTGTCATAGACCACTTTTTTTAACGTATCAATATCAGAAACAGCAGCGCGAATTGAATAATCCATCATGCAATAACTGCCTGTTCCAAAGACAAATACGTGATTTAAGCCTTGGGGTACCGCAATGCTATCTTTCCAGAAAACATTAAGTTGTTCAAAAGCAGAAAGGTAGTTCTGAGTTCGCTGCTTAAATACATCACAATCTGCCGATGGCATGAGTGGGTATAGCGAGTACGACGTGGATGTGGGTAAAGTGATATCTTCTTGTTGAATACCCACTTTTTGTTGATGTTCTTCGTCTTTGAGCCGTTGCTGTTCTGTCATGGAATGGATCAGGCGAAGAGTAGCATTCGACTGCTGAATGTAAACTTGCAGGTTTTCATAACCAGAATGGAATTGCTGGCGCAGATCAGATTTATGCTCATTAAACTGGGTATAAAGGAAAAACAGAGTGATGAAAAGCCCCATTCCCCATAGCATAACGCCTAGGACACGAAAAAGATCTCTAGATAATCTGAGGGATGTTTTAAACGAGGGTAAATATCTCAATCCGTTACCTACAAGTACATTATCACTATTACTGAGTATACTCGATTAACTCAATGAAAAGCGACAACCAATAACTTCCATGTCTATTGCTCGTGTAAAGATACAAAAACGGGCGGATAATCCGCCCGTTTCATTTATGGATGAAACTTACTCTTCGGTATCTGCATCCGTTTGTGCTTCGCTGTCGACATCAATACCCTCTTCATCGGTATTTTCATCATCTTCAGTTTCAGCAACACGCTGTAAACCAACAACTTTTTCATCTTCAGCAGTACGAATCAACGTCACACCTTGAGTATTACGTCCAACGACGCTAACTTCAGAAACGCGGGTACGAACCAGAGTCCCTGCATCCGTAATCATCATAATTTGGTCGGTATCCTCAACTTGGATAGCACCAACAACTTGACCATTACGCTCGCTCACCTTAATAGAGATAACCCCTTGAGTTGCACGAGATTTTGTTGGGTATTCTGCTTCTTCAGTACGTTTGCCAAAGCCGTTTTCAGTCACGGTCAGAATATGGCCTTCACCACGAGGAATAATTAAAGAAACAACCTTATCGTCGTCCATTAATTTAATACCGCGAACACCTGTCGCTGTACGTCCCATCGCACGAACCGCATCTTCTGCAAAGCGTACAACTTTACCTTGCGCAGAGAACAGCATGACTTCATTGCTACCGTTGGTTAAATCAACACCAATCAGCTCATCGCCTTCGTTCAAGTTTACGGCAATAATACCAGCACTTCTTGGGCGGCTGAAATCTTGTAGAGGGGTTTTCTTCACGGTACCACTCGCGGTAGCCATAAAGACATAATAGCCCTCTTCGTATTCACGCACTGGTAAAATCGCGGTGATACGTTCATCTTGCTCAAGTGGCAGTAAGTTCACAATTGGACGTCCACGAGCACCACGGCTAGCTTCAGGCAATTGATAGACTTTCATCCAATATAAGCGACCCCGACTTGAGAAACACAAGATAGTATCGTGGGTATTCGCCACCAACAGACGCTCAATAAAGTCTTCCTCTTTAATACGCGCTGCAGATTTACCTTTACCACCACGGCGCTGTGCTTCGTAGTCAGACAATGGCTGATACTTCACATAACCTTGGTGAGATAGCGTTACCACCACATCTTCTTGGTTGATCAAATCTTCAATATTGATATCTGCGGTATTTTCAGTGATCTCAGTACGACGCGGGTCGTTATAAGCATCACGAATCGCTTCTAACTCTTCACGAATAACTTCCATTAAACGCTCAGGGCTACGCAGAATAAACAGTAATTCTTCGATTTGTTTCAGAAGTTCACGATACTCTTCCAGCAGTTTTTCATGCTCAAGACCGGTTAATTTCTGTAAACGCAGATCCAAAATCGCTTGTGCTTGCTGTTCAGTCAGGAAATATTGACCTTCATGAACACCATATTGTGGCTCTAACCACTCAGGACGCGCAGCATCATCACCCGCACGTTCCAGCATTGCAGCAACGTTACCCAGATCCCAAGAACGGGCAATCAGCCCAGCTTTTGCTTCTGCTGGTGTTGGTGCTTTACGGATCAATTCGATAATTGGGTCGATATTCGCCAGTGCCACCGCCAACGCTTCAAGGATGTGCGCACGGTCACGGGCTTTACGCAGTTCGAAAATAGTACGACGTGTAACAACTTCACGACGATGGCGAACAAACGCGGCAATAATATCTTTCAGGTTCAAGATTTTTGGTTGACCCTGATGCAGAGCCACCATGTTGATACCGAAAGAAACTTGCAGTTGAGTCAGTGAATACAGGTTATTGAGCACCACTTCGCCAACAGCATCGCGTTTAATTTCAATAACAATGCGCATACCGTCTTTGTCAGACTCATCACGCAGTGCACTGATACCTTCAACGCGTTTTTCTTTAACTAATTCCGCAATTTTTTCAATCAAGCGCGCTTTGTTCACTTGATACGGAATTTCGTTGACGATAATGGTTTCACGGCCATTTTTTTCATCAACTTCGACCTCGGCACGCGCACGAATGTACACTTTACCGCGACCGGTACGATACGCATCGATAATACCACGACGACCATTGATGATAGCGGCGGTCGGGAAATCTGGGCCTGGGATGTGTTCCATCAAGCCTTCGATACTAATATCTTCGTCTTCTATATAAGCTAAGCAACCATTAATCACCTCCCCTAAGTTGTGCGGAGGAATATTCGTTGCCATCCCGACGGCAATCCCCGAAGAACCATTGACCAAAAGGTTAGGTATCTTCGTTGGCATGACTTCTGGGATTTGCTCTGTACCATCATAGTTAGGAACAAAGTCTACGGTTTCTTTTTCTAAATCAGCCAGCATTTCATGGGCAATTTTCGCCATACGGATTTCCGTATAACGCATTGCAGCGGCGGAGTCTCCGTCAACTGAACCAAAGTTCCCCTGACCATCTACCAGCATGTAGCGCATAGAGAAAGGCTGCGCGAGACGGACGATGGTCTCATAAACGGCGCTGTCTCCATGTGGATGGTATTTACCGATGACGTCCCCGACGATACGGGCAGACTTTTTATAGGGTTTATTCCAATCATTTCCCAGTACATTCATCGCAAATAACACTCGGCGGTGTACTGGCTTCAGCCCATCTCGAACATCTGGAAGTGCACGACCGACGATAACGGACATTGCATAATCCAAATAGGAACTTTTCAGTTCTTCTTCGATATTGACTGGGGTGATTTCTCTGGCAATCTCGCTCATGGAACCACTGTCCCTCATAACTTCAGATTCAAAGAGTAAACTATACCACAACTCCCTTATTTAATTAAGAGATAAGAGAAGTGAGTATTTGTCTTTCAAGCTATGTATAATAGCGGAAAAATGCGCTTATGTGTCCGAATCTTGTAGATTTTCAAGCAATAGTCTCTCAAGGATTTTCATATTTGGTCCATAATCCCAATAAATTAACTCACGGGCGACTATCGTCCCATTACGAATTCCAACCTATTTTTGCATTTTGCAAAATAAATATAGTCCAATAGGTAAAAATAAGTAATGCGAGGATAGAAATAGATATAGGAGTTCCTCAGATGAATGATACCCAAGACCAAGCGTACCTAAACGTCGACAAACAAGAAATTGAAAAGTTTGAATCGATAGCGTCACGTTGGTGGGATCTTGAAGGCGAGTTTGCCCCATTGCACCGTATTAATCCGCTGCGTTTAGGCTACATCATGCAACGTGTAGACGGCATTTTTGGTAAAAAAATCCTCGATGTTGGCTGCGGTGGCGGTATTTTATCTGAAAGCATGGCGCGCGAAGGTGCGGATGTCACGGGTTTAGATATGGGCGCAGACCCGTTAATGGTCGCTCGTCTACACTCTCTGGAATCCGGTATTCCTGTAGAATACGTCCAAGAAACCGTCGAGCAACATGCGGATAAACACCCTCAGAGCTACGATATCGTGACCTGCATGGAAATGCTTGAACACGTCCCAGATCCAGAATCTGTGGTAAGAGCCTGCGCGAAGTTAGTTAAGCCTGGCGGACATGTTATTTTTTCCACCATTAACCGCAACAGAAAAGCATGGCTAATGGCTGTCGTGGCAGCGGAATATGTGATGAAAATGGTTCCGAAAGGCACCCACGATGCCAATAAGTTTATCCGTCCATCCGAATTAATTAGCTGGGTCGATAAAACGCAATTAAAAGAACAACATATGATGGGGCTGCATTATAATCCAATCACCGATAAATTTTGGTTAGGGCCTAACGTTGATGTGAACTATATGCTGCATACGATCAGCGAATAAATAGCAAGCGGTACGTTTAAGAAAACAGCAAACGGTCTCAACTTTACAAAATAATTTTTAGTCAAATGTCGGTAAGTCAATTTTTAGCAACTCCACTTCTCATGCAGCTTACCGACATGATCAATTTTTATTATCCAGTTGTTATCCACAAGAACCATCAAATTTGTACACTTGATAAAATCACACATTAACATTATCTTGTTATTAGATTCTTAACAAACTACTACATATAGTGGTCATCACAAATTTAATATACAAGTCTCATGACCATCCATCATGAGCTTTTTTACGTTTGGGACCCTCTATTTGTAACTCAACCAAGGTGTACTTGCTCATGAACCAGAGTCTGTTAGTCACAAAACGTGATGGACATAAAGAACGCATTGACCTCGACAAAATCCATAAAGTTATTACATGGGCGGCGGAAGGTCTTAGTAACGTATCAGTTTCACAGGTGGAGTTACGTTCTCAGATTCAGTTTTATGATGGGATCAGAACTTCTGATATTCACGAAACGATGATTAAAGCCGCTGCTGACTTAATCACCGGTGAAACACCAGATTACCAATACCTTGCTGCACGCTTAGCGATTTTTAACCTGCGCAAAAAAGCCTATGGCCAGTTTGAGCCACCAAAATTATATGCCCACGTAAAACATCTGGTTGAGATGGGTAAATATGATAAGCATTTGCTGGAAGACTACTCTGAAGCAGATTTCGAGCAAATGGATGGTTTTATTGACCACTGGCGTGATATGAACTTTTCCTACGCCGCTGTTAAACAGCTAGAAGGGAAATATTTAGTTCAAAACCGTGTCACCGGTGAAATCTACGAAAGCGCCCAGTTTTTATATATTCTGGTTGCGGCATGCTTGTTTTCTCATTACCCACAAGCAACCCGTTTAGATTACATCCGTCGTTTCTATGATGCGGTATCAACATTTAAAATTTCTTTACCTACGCCAATTATGGCGGGGGTACGTACACCGACACGTCAATTCAGCTCTTGTGTTCTGATTGAGTGTGGTGACAGCCTTGATTCTATCAACGCAACCTCAAGTGCTATCGTGAAATATGTGTCTCAGCGTGCCGGTATCGGTATCAACGCGGGTCGCATCCGTGCACTGGGTAGCCCAATCCGTGGTGGTGAAGCCTTCCACACTGGCTGTATCCCATTCTATAAGCATTTCCAAACTGCGGTAAAATCTTGCTCTCAAGGTGGCGTACGCGGTGGTGCAGCAACCCTGTTCTACCCTATCTGGCACTTAGAAGTAGAAAGTTTATTAGTCCTGAAAAACAACCGTGGTGTTGAAGGTAACCGTGTTCGCCATATGGACTACGGTGTGCAGCTCAACAAATTAATGTATGAGCGCCTGATCAAAAACCAAGATATCACCCTGTTCAGCCCATCGGATGTTCCGGGTTTATATGACGCGTTCTTCGCCGATCAAGACGAATTTGAACGTTTATATGTGCAATATGAGCAAGATGAGAAAATCCGTAAATCCAGTGTGAAAGCGGTAGAATTATTCTCATTAATGATGCAAGAACGTGCATCCACAGGCCGTATCTATATTCAAAACGTTGACCACTGCAACACCCACAGCCCGTTTGATCCGCAGGTTGCCCCTGTTCGTCAATCTAACCTGTGTCTGGAAATTGCACTGCCAACTAAACCATTAAATAACGTTAATGACGAAAATGGTGAAATTGCCCTGTGTACGCTGTCTGCATTTAACTTAGGCGCAATTGAAAGCCTCGACGAGTTAGAAGAGTTAGCTATCTTAGCGGTTCGTGCATTAGACGCACTGTTAGACTACCAAGATTACCCAATCCCTGCTGCGAAGAAAGGCTCCATGGGTCGTCGTACTCTGGGTATTGGTGTGATTAACTACGCTTACTACTTAGCGAAGCATGGCGTTCGTTACTCCGATGGTAGCGCCAACAACCTGACGCACAAAACGTTCGAAGCGATCCAATATTACTTATTGAAAGCCTCAAATGAATTGGCAAAAGAGCAAGGCGCTTGCCCGTGGTTCAATGAAACCACCTATGCACAAGGCGTGTTACCTATCGACACTTACAAACGTGAGCTCGATAAATTAACTGACGAACCACTGCATTATGATTGGGAAGCGCTGCGTAACGATATTAAACAATACGGCCTGCGCAACTCAACACTGTCTGCATTAATGCCATCAGAGACCTCGTCTCAGATTTCGAACGCGACTAATGGTATCGAACCACCGCGCGGTTATATCAGCATTAAAGCATCAAAAGACGGTATCCTGCGCCAAGTGGTACCAGATTACGAAAATCTGAAAGGTGCTTACGAGCTATTATGGCAAATGCCTTCCAATAGCGGCTATTTGCAGTTAGTTGGGATCATGCAGAAGTTTATCGACCAGTCGATTTCTTCGAACACAAACTATGACCCAACCCGTTTCCCGAATGGCAAAGTGCCAATGAATCAACTGTTAAAAGATTTATTGTTAGCCTATAAGTTTGGTGTGAAAACACTTTACTACCACAACACCCGTGATGGTGCTGAAGATGTTCAGGGGGATCTGGAAGAGGTTGTTGAAACCGCAGATTCTGATTGTGAAGGCGGAGCTTGTAAAATTTAATAGGGATGGTTATGTCACATTCATACACGATTTTTTCTCAAAAAAAGAATAACCAGCTGCTGGAGCCGATGTTTTTCGGCCAGCCTGTGAACGTTGCCCGTTTTGATCAGCAAAAATACCCTATTTTTGAAAAACTGATTGAAAAGCAACTCTCATTCTTCTGGCGCCCAGAAGAAGTTGACGTGGCGCGCGACCGTATTGATTACAATGCGCTGCCTGATCATGAGAAACACATTTTTATCAGTAACCTGAAATACCAAACGCTGCTCGACTCTATTCAGGGTCGCAGCCCTAACGTGGCATTTTTACCACTGATTTCAATCCCAGAATTAGAGACTTGGGTTGAAACTTGGTCATTCTCGGAAACTATTCACTCACGTTCATACACGCATATTATTCGTAATATCGTGAATGACCCGGCGATTATCTTTGACGATATCGTTGAGAATGAAGAAATTCTGAAGCGTGCAAAAGATATTTCTGAGTACTACGACACGCTGATCGAAATGACCAACTATTATCATATGTTTGGTGAAGGGACGCATACGCTGGGTGGTAAACAAGTCACCGTTTCACTGCGTGCACTGAAAAAGCAACTTTATTTATGCTTAATGAGCGTTAACGCCCTTGAAGCAATTCGTTTCTATGTCAGCTTCGCGTGTTCTTTCGCCTTTGCAGAGCGCGAATTGATGGAAGGTAATGCAAAAATCATCAAGCTAATTGCTCGCGATGAAGCGCTACACTTAACAGGGACTCAGCATATGCTGAATCTGTTACGCTCTGGTCAAGACGACCCTGAGATGGCAGAGATTGCCGCTGAATGTGAAGATGAATGCTATCGCCTGTTTGTCGATGCGGCAGAACAAGAAAAAGAGTGGGCTGAATATCTGTTCAGCGAAGGCTCTATGATTGGTCTGAACAAAGATATTCTGTGCCAGTATGTCGAATATATCACCAACATTCGTATGCAAGCAGTTGGTCTGAAATTACCATTTGAAGCGCGTTCTAACCCTATTCCATGGATCAACGCATGGTTAGTGTCTGACAACGTTCAAGTGGCGCCACAAGAAGTGGAAGTCAGCTCTTATTTAGTCGGTCAGATTGACGCTGAAGTTAACACCGATGATTTGAGTGATTTCGAACTGTAATTATGGCAAGTCATAAAATCACCCTGCGTCTTACGCAGGGTGTGCAAGTCCCCTACCACACGGATGTTCACACCAGTTTATTGGACGCCCTTGAAGATAGCCGAGTGCCTGTCGAATACCAATGCCGAGAAGGCTACTGTGGCTCATGCCGCGTAACATTATTAAAGGGAAAGGTTGGATATAAACAGAAGCCTTTGGCCTTTGTTCAAGAGGGTGAAATATTACCCTGTTGCTGCCATCCGCTTTCCGATATTGAAATCGAGTAGCGGCCCAAGTAATACGGGGTCTATCTAACAATAAAAAGCGATTGCTTTGATGACTCGAGCAATCGCTTTTTGCTTATAAACTTTTTACTTATAAAATAATACCTAAAATAATGCAGGTTGCAGGTAGGCAGCTAGCCCCCTGCAATTTAAAGTATGACGGGTATCTTTATAAATAGCCGTACATTGCAGCAAAAATCCAACCAAACACACAGGATACACCCACCCCGATTAAGCCCGGCAGAATAAAGCTATGGTTGATAACAAACTTACCAATGCGCGTGGTACCAGAACGGTCAAATTGAATTGCCGCAAGGTCGCTTGGATACGTTGGCAGGATATAATAACCATAACACGCTGGTGCAGATGCGATAATGTACGCAGGATCAACACCGATACCCAGAGCAATTGGCACCACCGCTGCTAATGCCGCAGCTTGCGAGTTAACAAACTTCGATACCAACAGCAAAATCACTGCATACGCCCAAGGGAAATCTTTGACTAATGAACCTAAAGTGCCTTTGATTTCATCCATATGGGCGCCGAACATGGTTTCAGCCATCCACGCGATACCATATACCGCCACGATAGCAATCATCCCTGAACGGAATACTTCGTTTTTAGAAATCTGTCCTGGATTGGTTTTACAAATGATAATGATCAGCGCACCCGCTAATAACATGAACATCTGGATCACTAATACCATCGATAACGGCTTACCGTTAATTAATGGTCTGAGCTCAGAAAATGCGCCCAGTAATGCCACCACAACGATAGATGCTAAGAAAATCCACATTGCTACCCAGTTAATTTTTGGCAATTTTTTATCTAACAGCGTAACGCTATCACCATAAACATAGTCATTGTTTTCAGGCACAGAGATAAATTCTTGGAATACCGGGTCTTTATCCAGATCTTTACCGCGGAACCAGCTAAAGATACCTATCGCTAAGATACCGATTAAGGTTGATGGGATGGTGATTGCCAATAAATCTAAAAATTCCAGTGACTTACCGTTGATGGATACGCCATTTAACATGGCGACTAAAGAGACAACTGCCACGGAAACAGGGCTGGCAATAATCCCCATTTGCGCCCCGATACTACTCGCCGCCATGGGTCTTTCAGGACGAATATTATTCTTGATCGCTGCATCGTAAATGATTGGCAAAATGGTATACACCACATGCCCAGTACCACACAAAATGGTTAAAATACAGGTAACGAAAGGTGCAACAATAGAAATGTATTTTGGATTTTTACGCAGTAAACGTTCTGCGATTTGTAGCATAACGTCCAAACCGCCTGATGCTTGTAAGGTTGCTGATGCTGCAACAACAGCAATGATAACAAGCATAACGTCTACAGGCGGTTTTCCTGGAGGTAAACCAAAGCCAAAGACAAGTATAACTAGGCCAACACCACCTAGCAGCCCGAGCGCCATCCCCCCTTTTCTTGCTCCGTAGAACAAGCAGACAAGAATAATGGCAAGTTGAATCATAAAGTCCATAGGTCCATCCTTTATTTATAGGTTTCCCTTATTATCCAGATGGTCTTAACGTATTAATTTGATTTATATTAATTTAAAAAACAATATTGTTTTATTTTCATTCCTAATATTTTGCCCTCATCACAAAATTTCCCTTTAGTTGCTGCCATAATGCTCAGTTAAGTAATATAATGAGTAAAATCAATCTAATAAACCCCATTTTTTAACATTTAAACCCCACCACGGTTACCCTTTCCATCATTCTTTAACATCATTTCACACATCGTTATCAACACTTCCTTTAGGGCAAACATTAAATAATCTTTTATCTTATTTAGACTGTTAATATATATTTACACTCACTGTAATTCAGATTTGACAGAGTAATCGCAATCGCATAATCTGCTTAAATTATTAATAACCCGAATTCAATCAGAGGAATTTGTGAAGAATCGTACCCTTGGCAGTATTTTGATCGTGGCAGGAACAACAATTGGTGCAGGAATGCTAGCAATGCCGCTAGCGGCAGCGGGTGTTGGCTTCACTGGAATAGTATGTTTGTTAATAGGTTTATGGATGCTAATGAGTTATACCTCATTACTACTGGTCGAAGTTTATCAGCATAATCCTGCCAATATGGGTCTCGGTAGTGTTGCGAAAAAGTACCTCGGCCCCGTTGGTCAAATTGTCACGGGTTTGAGTATGTTATTACTGATGTATGCTCTGACAACTGCCTATATTGGCGGAGCTGGGGTGCTTATCTCTGATAGCCTATCCTCTTGGTGGGGGATCACCGTTTCGACTCAAACAGCCATTATTATGTTCACTATTGTTGGTGGTGCTGTGGTCTGTGTGGGAACACACTCTGTTGATTTTATTAACCGTATCCTTTTTACCGCTAAGACGATTTTCTTAGTGATCATGCTTGCCGTTATGATGCCTCATGCAGAGGCGGTTAACCTAAGCACCATGCCACTCGAAAAAGGCCTTATACTCGCCGCGGTTCCCGTGATTTTTACCTCTTTTGGGTTCCATGGAAGCGTACCAAGTTTAGTCAATTACATGAATGGTGATGTACGCAAACTGCGTATCATTTTCATTACAGGGAGTGCAATTCCTCTGGTTGCCTACATTTTATGGCAGATTGCGACTCTCGGCGCTATCCCATCAAATACATTTATGGGGATCCTTGCCCAGTCTTCAGGCTTAAATGGACTATTAACCGCTATCCGTGATGTCGTTGCCACTCCACGCGTGAATATGGCGGTTGCCCTATTTATGGATTTAGCGTTAGCGACTTCGTTCTTAGGTGTGGCTTTAGGTTTGTTTGATTACCTTGCAGACTTATTTAAGCGCAGCAATGATTTTATTGGTCGTGCGCAAACCACGCTGCTGACCTTCGTACCACCGTTACTTGCCGCCCTATTCTTTAGTAGCTTTGTACAGGCATTAACTTACGCCGCTGTCGCATTATCAGTCCTCGCATTAATCATCCCAGCACTGTTAACGATGCGAGTTCGTAAATTAGAGGCCAAAGGAGTTTATCGCGTCAAAGGTGGCACACCAATTTTAGGTTTAGTTCTGCTCTGCGGTATTGCGGTCATCGCTATCCAATTTGCCATCGTGGCCGGCTTCCTACCGAATGTTGGTTAATCCCCACAAAATTCCACTCATAAAAAAACACCCCAATATGGGGTGTTTTGCTTTTTAAGCTTTTAAAAATGTCTAAATCTATTTTTCAAAATAGTTCATGTTGTAGCTAGGCGGCAAACGCGCTAATCCCTAGGAGCATACACAAGTATGTGACTAGGGTTAGCAAGAGCAGCCAACAACGCTACAACGTGAAGTATGAAGAAAAATTAAAAGGACAGGCCGGCACCTACATACCACCCATCTGCTAACTTCTCATTACGATCATCATGTGCACCTTTCATTTCAATCAGGCGGTAACCTGCATCCACTGAAAGTGGTTTAAATACGGTGTAACGCGCACCTGCTTTCGCTTCCATGTAGGATTTGCTGCCTGAAGTCAGTGATTCTGGTGCGCCATACGCTTCACCGTAGAAACTTAATGATGGCAGTGCTTGCCAGCTTAAGCCGCCGCCTAATGCTGCCGCTGCACCATCAGAGCCATCTTCTGGAGATAAATACAGCGCTTTACCGCCAACATAGGCATTAAATGGTCCTAATGGCAGGCCGAACGTTGCGCCTAGGCTACCTAACTGACCATTGTGGTCACTGCGCGCCCATGAGCCATTAAATGCTAAACCAGAACCTTGAGTTCCTAAACCAGCACTTAATTCTGTAAAATGTTCACCCGCACTGAAATCAGCAGAAATTGCTTGAGCAGCACCCATATAAAATGCAGAGGTCGCTGCAACAGCTAAAAGAACTTTGCGCATTATCATTTCCTTTATTATTAAAAATTAAAGTATCTTGACGATGTTACGTGATTTAGTGCACGTACTCAGTTTTTTTTGCTTAAATTTACGTTAGAACACCGTTTAACGCACAATAAGTGAAATTCATCAGTGGTTTACTTCAATTCAATTCTTCATTTCCTGACTAAACTTCTTACTATGATTACAATGATTGGTCAGAGCGATTAGATAATTAATTCTTTACTTATTATACTGTTCATCAAGTTTATTATAGAGATGAAGTGATATTCTACAAATATTCATCCAGTTAGTTACTTTTGTGTAGTCTATAAATCTAATAGCTTGGGAGTATTGTGATGAAAAAAAGAGGTCTAACTACCGCTTCAGGCGCACCTGTAGTGGATAACAATAACGTGATGACTGCGGGCAAACGTGGCCCGATGCTGTTGCAAGATGTTTGGTTTTTGGAAAAGCTCGCCCACTTCGATCGTGAAGTGATCCCAGAGCGCCGTATGCACGCTAAAGGTTCAGGAGCATTCGGTACTTTCACTGTCACCCATGACATTACCCGCTATACCCGTGCTAAATTATTCAGTGAAATTGGCAAGAAAACTGATTTATTTGTCCGCTTCTCCACCGTAGCAGGTGAACGTGGTGCCGCTGATGCCGAGCGCGATATCCGTGGTTTTGCCATGAAATTTTATACCGAAGAAGGTAACTGGGATATGGTGGGCAACAACACCCCTGTATTCTATCTACGTGACCCGCTGAAATTTCCAGACTTAAACCACGTCGTTAAACGCTGCCCTTACACCAATATGCGCAGTGCAGCCTATAAATGGGATTTTTTCTCTCATTTACCTGAGGCACTGCATCAATTAACCATTGATGTGAGCGACCGTGGATTACCAAAAAGCTATCGCTTTATGCATGGCTTTGGTAGCCATACCTATAGCTTTATCAATGCGAATAACGAACGTTTTTGGGTGAAATTCCACTTCCGTAGCCAGCAAGGTATCGAAAACCTTATGGATGACGAAGCAGAAGCGCTGATTGGTAAAGATCGTGAAAGCTCTCAACGTGACCTGTTCGATGCTATCCAACGTAAAGAATATCCTCGCTGGAACTTACAGATTCAGATCATGCCAGAAAAAGAGGCGTCAACCGTCCCTTATAACCCATTTGATCTAACCAAAGTGTGGCCACACAAAGACTATCCATTGATTGATGTGGGATATTTTGAACTGAACCGCAACCCAGATAACTATTTCTCGGATGTGGAACAAGCTGCATTTAGCCCAGCGAATATCGTTCCGGGCATTGGATTCTCTCCAGACAAAATGCTGCAAGGTCGCTTATTCTCTTACGGGGATACTCAGCGTTACCGTTTAGGTATTAACCACTATCAAATTCCGGTGAATGCGCCACGCTGCCCATTCCACAATTATCATCGTGATGGTGCAATGCGCGTTGATGGCAATAGCAGCAATACCGTAACCTATGAGCCAAACAGCGCAGGTATGTTCCAAGAACAACCGGACTACAGCGAACCGCCATTATCCATCGAAGGTGCGGCTGATCACTGGAATCACCGTGAAGATGAAGATTACTTCAGCCAGCCTCGTGCACTGTATGAATTACTGGACGATGCCGAACATCAACGTATGTTCCAACGTTTAGCAGGCGAACTGATTGAAGCGTCAGAAGAGACACAAAAACGTCAAATCGAGTTGTTTAAGAAAGTACACCCAGAATACGGTGCTGGTGTTGAAAAAGCGCTGAATGCGCTGAAATAAGCAAAAGTCTCCTGTTATAACCAAGCGCTAGAGCTTTCTAGCGCTTTTATCTATTCCTTAATTAATTCATTCCACGATTAATTCATCACTATCTCTGTGTTAACACCCACTGCTTCACCCGCTGGCGAGACACTTTAATCCCCCCAGCTTTCAATTCAAGATCTAAATGATAAAATGCGATTGGTAATTGATACGGGGCTAATTTATCTTTTAGCCAATCCGCCAGCATGTTCAAGTCGATTGATTCATTAGCTTCGATCACTGCCACTGGACGCTGCCCAAATTGCACATCATCAACAGGAATAATAAAGCTTTGGTGCACATCAGGATGCGCATTGATCACCGCTTCAATATCTTCCGGCTGCACACACTCCCCACCACTGATAAACAGATTATCCAAACGGCCTAAAACCTGATATTCACCCTCAATAAAGGCGCCTTTGTCATTGGTTTTAAACCAGCCATCCACTAAATTTAAAGGATGTAATTGACCATCAAACCAATACCCTAAGGATTGGCTATCCGACTGAATTTGGATTTCATCATCCACCAGCCGTACTTGTTTACCCGTTAACGGAAGCCCCACACCTTTCTTACCATCTGTACGTTTAGCACACACGGTTGACGCCATTTCTGTCATCCCATAACCGCTCCAGCAGATAATACCGCGCTGCTCGGCTAGCGCCGTTAAACTGGTTGGGATCATGGCACCACCCAACAACACTTCTTTCAACGAAATATTCAATGGCATCTCGTCATTCAATAACCGCCACAGCTGAGTCGGTACTAATGATGCATGGGTGACACCCTGTAATGCTTCTGGCAATGGTGTAGAACGAATAGCGAGTTTTGCACCGCTCAGTAACCAACGCCATACAATCCCTTGCCCTGAAACGTGAAATAATGGCAACGAGAGTAACCAGCAATCCTCTTGCTGATAATTCATGGCATTCAGTACGCCCGCCGCACTGTTCAAGTGAGCCGAAACACTGTGTACTGCGGCTTTAGGTAACCCCGTTGAACCTGAGGTTAAAATTAGCGTTGCAGGTTGCCCTGCGATTTTCTGAAAGCTTACAGAAGGGAAATTATCATATTCAATAAAATGATGATAAAGCTGGTGGTCCAAATGGCGATAATCCGCTAACGCGTTCTGCTCATCGGTAAAATCAATCACTGCACCAATATCAAGATGCGGTAATAATTCATTTAATAACCGCTCAGGAAGGCGAGGATTAAGAGGCAAGACTTTCGCCCCACAAGCTAGCAATGCCAATTGACTGAGTAGTAATTCGACGGAATTTTTACCGCGCAAAGCGATACATTGCCCTTCTTTCACACCTTGCATCGTGAAGTAAGTGACTAAATCGGCAATTTGCTGATTTAACGCCGCCCACGTCACCGCGTCAGTATCCGTAAAAAGTGCAATGTTATTCGGTTGAAGACTGGCCCAATGCTGCCAAGGCCAGTCGGTAAAGCGGCTAGACGACAATGTTAACTCTGCCATACAACCGTCAGTTCATCTAACTGTTGAACAGGAATTTGGCATTGTGGCCAAGGCCTCACTAACTGAGATTGGATCAGTGAAACCGTATCTAAGCCTGGAATGGTGTTCGGTGTTAACCAATTTGCGACCCGCGCCAATTGGGTTAAACCAAAGCTACTTTCGATGGAGGAACTGATCACGGCTTGCATCCCTAACTGATGAGCTTGTTCCACCAAACTACGGCAATAACTCAAGCTGCCCGTTAAGGTCGGCTTAATAATAATCGCCGCCACACCCGGCTGTGCTTCGACTTTGAAGCCTTCTTCACGCACACTTTCATCCCATGCGATAGCGATGCCAGTCTCCGCGGAAAATTGCAAAGATTCCTCACGGGTTTTACATGGCTCTTCAAGAAACGCAATTCGTGCACGGTAATCTGGATTCACATATTTAGCAAAACCATCTGCTTTTGCTCGAGTCCAGCTACGGTTAGCATCTAAACGCAGCTTTAGCTCAGGCACCGCTTCCAATAATAAGTTTGCCACCATGCCATCACGTACAGCTTCGTAGAGCCCCACTTTCACTTTGGCGACTTTTTCCCCATCCATGGCATCGAGGCTTAGGATCAGGTCATCGGGGTCACCGCTACATAATGGCGCTTTACGATAATCCGCTTGTTGTGGAAGCTCACCGGTCAGCTCTGCTAATGCACAGCTACAGCCAAAGGCAACTGAAGGTAAATGGCTTGGCGTCATTGTGCCTTCATTCACCCATTCATTTAGCCATGCGATGGTGTCTGCGGTTGCTTCTTCCAAGGTTTCACGGCTAAATTCTGGCAGAGGTGAAATTTCCCCCCAGCCTTCGCTATCCCCATCTTGTAAACACACCAAAAGCCCATCACGGGTTTTTAGTCGTTGATAGCGAAGGATAACGCCTGCCTCCATCGGCAGGCTGAACGAGTAAAGTTTGGCTTTTCTCATTATGGGTTACGCTTATATTTAGAGAAATCTGGCGCACGTTTTTCGTTGAATGCGTTACGCCCTTCTTGACCTTCATCCGTCATATAGAACAGCATCGTTGCGTTACCCGCTAGCTCTTGCAGACCCGCTTGACCATCACAATCAGCGTTCAGTGCTGCTTTCAAGCAACGTAATGCCATTGGGCTATTTTCCAGCATTTCACGGCACCAGCGCACAGTTTCTTTTTCTAAGTCAGCATAAGGTACAACAGTGTTTACCAGCCCCATATCTAACGCTTCTTGGGCATTGTATTGACGGCACAGGAACCAAATTTCACGGGCTTTCTTTTGACCGACGATACGTGCCATATAAGATGCGCCCCAACCGCCATCAAACGAGCCAACTTTAGGGCCGGTTTGACCGAAAATCGCGTTATCGGCTGCGATAGTTAAATCACACATCATATGTAAAACGTGACCGCCACCGATAGAGAAACCAGCAACCATTGCCACGACAGGTTTTGGACAGGTACGAATTTGACGTTGGAAATCTAATACGTTCAGATGGTGCGTACCGCTTTCATCGCGATACCCGCCGTAGTCACCACGGATTTTCTGGTCACCACCTGCACAGAAGGCTTTTTCGCCTTCACCCGTTAGGATGATAGTCCCGATATGGTCGTCATAACGCGCGTCTGACAATGCTTGGATCATCTCTTTCACGGTTTGAGGACGGAATGCATTGCGCACTTCAGGGCGGTTAATGGTAATTTTAGCAATTCCTTCTGGGGATTTGTGATATCGAATATCATCAAAACCTTCTGAGCAATCTTGCCACTCAATCGGTGCGTACAGTTTTTCTTCGCTTGGATAAATCATTATCAAGTTCCTTTAACCACAGTGTGATAAAAAATAGTGAAGTGCAGCTGCGTAATGTTGGGGATTTTCCCGATGCGCATTATGCCCTGCATTCTCAATTAGCGTAAACGGCAATGCATATTGTTGCGAAACGCCTCGAAATTTTTGGTCTTTCTCACCGCAAAAATAGCAGTAAGGGACCGATAATTGCTTTAGTGACTCGACTAAAAACGGCTGTTTGGATAACGACGTGTTTTCCAACATATCAGCGACTGCTAGCGGGTTATTTTGACCCCGTAATCCCACCAGCTTTTCACGTTGGGCAAGAGTAAGGTCGGCAAAAACCGCTTGTTGGTACCAGTCATTCAAAACCTGTTCGATAGGCTGATGACGAAAACGCTCGGCCCAGCGATGGTCGTTATCCGCACGCGCAATACGTTCCTGTTCATTCGGTAAACCGACATTGCCCCCTTCTATCACCAAGCCTTGTAGCCCTTTATGAGCGCTAAAGCAGGCAAAGTGCATCGCTAAGCGTGCACCGAGCGAATAGCCAATCAACACATATTGTGAAGCCGAGTAATGCGCTAACAACTGAGTCAGTTGCTTGTCAAAATCCATAAAGCCTTGGCAATCGATGCTATGTGAATCACCATGCCCCGGCAAATCGACCACTAAACGCGGATAATTGGGGCAAGCCTCAACAATCGATGACCAATCATCGTGACTACCTAATAAACCATGAAGGAAAACTAACCACGGTGTTTTGTCGCCGTTGGCAGGTTGTTCCTGACTCGGATAATAGTGCGCAGCTAGCACGGTAAACTTTCCACGTCTTGCAGCAATTGTTTTAGGGTTCGAGCACCTTCATCCCCATCAACCACTAACTCAATCAGCAGTGTACCGTGTTGCTTGAGCCAGAATTCTTGCACTGTCTCTTTTAAGCTCGACCAATCTGTTGGCGCGCAGTATTGCAGACCAAACATCATCGCCGCACCTTCAAAGCTTACATTTTGTGGCATGCAATAATAGTTTTGGCGAGCTTCTGGGGAGGTTGGCAGCATCGAAAAAATTTGTCCGCCATTATTGTTTACTATAATCAATACGCTAGGAGCTGAAGGTTCACGCAATAATGCCAAACTGTTTAAGTCATACAGGGCGGAGATATCGCCGACGATACCGAGTGTTGGCTTCGCGGTTGCTCGCTGTACGCCAGCCATCGTCGAGATCAAACCATCAATGCCACTGGCACCACGGTTACTAAATACCGGGTAACCCGCTGGCAATTGAGCCAGTGCATCAATTAAACGCACAATTAAGCTATTCCCCACGAAAAGTTGCCCGCGAGGCGGGAGAAGCTCAGGGAGTTGATGCGCTACCGCAGCTTCAGAAAACTGGTTTTGCAGCTGAGTTTGAACATGTCGCAAGGTACGATTTGTTAAGTCCGTTAAGCCTTCGCACCATGCACCGCGCGGTTGAGCAGGATGTTGCTCTATCCACCCTTTTACGCTGCAAGTGAGCTTACGCCCCTGATGGTTGGCAGGATCTAAACGCCCAGGGATGGTATCAATTATCCAGTACTCTTGAGGATGACACTGGCTTTGCCACTGTAATGCGCGTTTTCCCGTTAAGCTGGAGCCAAATTGAACCACTAACTCTGCTTCATCTAACCAAGCTTTGGCGTTTGGGTGCTGTAACCATAAATCAGCACATGGATAAGGTTGTCCAGTCTGAGAGAGCACATCACCGATAACTGGCCAACCAAGTTCTGCAGCCCATTTTGCAACAAGCTCGCCATCGCTGCTACTCATACGTCCAGCGATAACGACCCCTTTTTTCTGGCGCCAAAAATACCAATCCACCACCAATGCGACTGTGTGAGTCGGAGGTTCACTTAGCCACGGGTGAGACGATTGCCACCAATCACCTAAACTCGCTTGCCACTCAGTTTCCCCTTCCGTTTCACCATATAATGGTTCAGCAAAAGGACAGTTCACATGAAATGCCCCATGGCGCAGCTGATTCATCCCGTTATCTAGCGCAGAAACCAACCATTTCGCTGAAATATCGCGAGTGGGTCTTGGTAACATGAGATTTTCAAACGGATGGCTAGCAAAAATGTGGGTTTGGCGAATAGCCTGATTAGCACCACAGTCAATTAATTCTGGTGGTCTATCTGCCGTAAGGAAAATCACTCTTTCCCCGGTTAATCCCGCTTCTATCAATGAGGGATAAAGGTTAGCAACCGCTGTACCAGAGGTGACAATCACACCAACAGGTTCGCCACTCGCTTTCGCAAGCCCAAGAGCAAGATGACCTAATCCGCGCTCATCAAAGTGCGTATGGCAATGCAGTTTTGCATTATTTGCAGCAGCTAACGTTAACGGCGTGGAGCGAGAGCCGGGAGCAATACAGATATTTTTCATTCCGTGGCGGGCTAGCGCCTCAATAATTACCTCAGCCCAACGGAGATTAAATGCTGAATTCGACATAATGTGCTCGGTAAATTATTCATGATGCTGAGTGTAATAGGATTGAGAAAAATTTCTTGATCTCAAAACAATTTTTCATGAACTAATTGAAAATAAAAAAGAAATAACCATTTTAGCTATAGGGTTTTTAGCCTATTTTTCATTGTGCTTGGTTTTTCATTGCGTTTTCAGTAAGGATTTTAGCCCAGCCGCTTTGTTTTCAATTTCTTCCCACTCTTGCTCGGGATCTGAACCGCTCACAATCCCTGCGCCTGAATAGAGGGAAATTTGGGCGCCATCAATTTGAGCACAACGCAGCGAAACCGCAAATTCACTGCGATTTAAACTGATAAAGCCACCTGTTCCAGCATACCACCCACGAGAAAATGGCTCGTGTTCGGCAAGGAATTCACGGGCAACGCGACGGGGTAAACCACATACCGCTGCTGTCGGTTGTAAACGCTGTAAACAGTCACTGTCTGAAGGCGCTAGCAGCGTTGCTGCAATAGAGCGATATAAATGTTGGATTTTTCTCAGACGGATCACCTTCGCGGGTGAAACATCAATACCTGTTACTGCACCTTGTAATTGCTGACAAATATCATCAACCACCACTAAATTTTCATGCTGGTTTTTACTGTCTTCCATTAACCATTTAGCATTTTCAGCCGCAATCGAATCATCGACATGGTTCGCAACTGTGCCAGCTAATGCTTCAGAGTTAAGTTGAGTACCTTGGCGCAAGTAAAGACGCTCTGGCGTCGATGACATAAATCCGGAATGCGCACTAAACGCCATCATAAAATGGTAGCAATGGTGATTCACTTTTTGGCTAGCGGATAGAAACTCTGCCACAGTGATAGGCTGAGATAGAGACAATTTGGTTTCCCGAGCCATCACCACCTTTTCCATTTTGCCTGCTCGCATATCGTGAATTGCCCCAGTGAGTAATGCACACCATTCGTCATGATCGGGTATATGCTGCTGTCCAATGATTTGAGTCGATAGTGGGAATACGTCGTTCGATGCCGAATTTAGCTGCTGTATAAATACAATGGCAGCTTGGAGATCCTGTGCACCATCAATGTTTAGCGCAACCGTCACCGTTGAGCGCAAGCGGAAGATTTCTAATCGAGGTAGAAAATAGAATGCGGATTCTCGCTTAAGGGTTTCATTGATACCTTCCCCCACACCATTCCAACCATTTAGCCCCCATAATCGCATATCGGGAATTTCAGTATGCTCCGAGATAAATTGCTCAGCATCCGTAATTGCATTAAATGATTTTACTGTGCCTAAAGCACTGCATTCCTCTGAACCAGTACGATGATACCAATAGAACTGAGGGTAGCTATCTTGGGACGATAACCACGCTAATCCCGGAAACGCCTCTTTTGTGTCCATCTTCCACGCTAAGCGGGTATATTCGTTAGAATTGAGTACTAATGTAGACAAATGGGTCAGAATTTCAGCTAATAATTTATCAATTTTTGTTTTTGTCACTTTAGATTCCCACTGCACCATCACAACAACGACATCGATTTACTTATAATTATTATATATCGCAATGTAATTTATTAATACATTCATTATTAATAGCACAAGATGTTTAAAAAACCGTCAGATAAAAATCAAAAATGATACGATTACGACATGTGCACGTTTTCGAAATCATGTCATATCAAGTTGTTAAATAAGAGCTTATACCCTTATCATTTGTATAAATTGACTATCAAGTTGCGAATTAAATATAAAATATTAATAATTCACCTTATAAACCATTTTTATTCTCTAATTAATTCTAGACATTGAATTCTAATTAAGATTAATTTCTTATTATTTAAAAACCATAATATTCACTTAGAAACTCAGTGACGGCTCTATATCTAAGTTTGAAAATGGTAATTTATGTAATAGATAAATATTTAAAACTACAACCAATGAGTTATTTTTTAGCGCTGATTTTCATTTTTTAATATCAACATAAGCTCTGCGTTTCTAGTAGGTTATGCGTTATAACTTTGAACGTGATAAGCCTATTGTTTATTACTATTAAAAACTTATAACGATAAAAATTTCACAGTAACTAGAAATCCATCATCATTAGAATCTTATAACTATTAAAAACGAAACGTAAATCGATAAATTAATCATCTAAGTAATAAGATAATTAGCTCTCTAACTTTATCATTCCATCTTCATTTAATTAATTGGAAATCCAGAATGAATACTCAGCTTAACTATGACCGAATTATTGAAAAGGAAAACATTGGCGATGCAACATTGGCATTATTAACCAATCAAGATTCCTTATCCGCAAGATCCGCAGGTATATTCACCCTTGAAGATTTAATTAATATTCACCGGCACATCCAGTTTGCTTTAACCCTTCCCACTAAAGAAATTGATATTTTCAAATGGTTCGGTATTAATGATGAAAATGATTCATTACTGCCAGCTAATGAGTTAACTGAGACAATCCTGAGTATTCGTAAACACGCCAACACCTGGGATAATGTTGAGCTCAAAGTGAAAGAGCAATCTATCGATTTATCTTTAACCAGTCGTAACATCATACAAACTGGCACCCAAATTCTTGAATATATTAACCATATGCCGATTATTCAAAAAATCTCAGACAGTTTAGACGATTTATCGGAGAGTGATTTAAATCAGATTACATACCAAAACGACGATCAACAAATTGCCACCGAACTTTTAAGTATTTTGCATTTAATAAAAGGAGATATAAAACAGCAATCGATTAAAACCATTAAAATTAAAAACACAGTCTCAGATTTTCGAGCTCATATTACCGGTGGATATCTTTCAGACTATACCCATGTAGATTCATTACTCTTCACAATAAAAGGACTATATCAACAATTAGAATCTAACGAGGCCCCCAGCAATAACGAGTCATTCTATAAAGAACTTATCGCCTTTAAGAAAAATGAACTACACCAATTAGAGCAGGAGTATAGCCACTTTGTTAAGCTTTGTTTTACAGGACTTGCGGGAGGCATTATTGGTTTAGTGATTACAGGCAGTATTTTTGGCGTAAAAGCAGAAAGCATCCGTGATAGGAAGAATAAATTAATTAAAGAAATCGAAGAAATAAATCACAAATTGCATCAAGAAGAGCTACTACAGAAAACTATCTTTGATATTCAAATTAATTTACAAAAAATTGAAGGCTTATTTAAAGATGCACGTCTCGCTATTGACCACTTAGATTATATGTGGCTCGTAATCCTCACAGAGGTTAAACAATCTATTGATATATTTGCAAGGATAAACAATGCAGAAAAACTGATCCGGTTTATCACGCAATTCAAACGTATCATCACATCTTGGACTTCTATTCAAGATTATTCAGTTCATTTGATTAAGCTATTTGATGAGCTACAAATCAATGAAAAAAACTCACAATAAAAGGCGTTAATATGCATGATAACCTCGATTTACCTATGCTACCCTCCATTGACATCTACCAATTAAGGTGTATTTCAAATAGCATTAGTTCTTTCAATAAAAATATTCTTAATTATGATTATATTATCTATGGTCGAATTCAAAAGATCGCAATTAAAATTGAAAGGCTCAATGAACTGATTAGAAATTCCGTTCCCATTCTAAAAATTAAATTGAATTATATTATTAGAAATGATGATTATACATTGCTATCGTATGAAAACAGTGATGATTTATCAGATATGCGCCGAAAAATTGCGATTACAGGCTTTGTAGATGACTTAATGGATGTCAAATTCGAACTTGAAAAGCTTATTTCAAAAACACGCTATACATTAGAATCATTATTAGTTTTTCATTTAAATGAGCCTAACAAACTAAAACTTTCACAATATACCAAACAAAAAGAGTTTCTTGTGAACTCTAAAAATAGTAAGCAATCCAAGGTCAACGAATTAAATAACAATCTCTCTGTGATCCTCGCTGCGGAAGATATTATATTAAAACATAAAATTACAGATTTCTTTGACCGATATTTTCAGGGGAAAGAACTTATCGACTCTATTGAGATTCAACCAAATAAAAAAGACATTTTGAAAGCGGCTATTAGTTATATCCGTAACTTATTAACCATGGTGGATGATGGGCTCGAATTTAGTCAACTGGTTGATGTAAGAATCTATATCAGTGACCAAATTATTGAGGCGCGCGAAGAGATAAATACGATGGATAATAATATATTTCGACTCTCGCAGCTCATGAGCTATGCCAATGATATCAATCAAATAGAGGTCCACAAACAGACCATTATCACTCAAGCTAGTGCGTTAAAATCTTATTGGGAATCTTGGTGTGGGTTTATGAGTGAGAAAGTCTCTGAGGAGTGTTTGAATTTCAGTCAAATTAAAACCGTTAGCCAAATGCTAATGACCTATTTGAACGATATTGAGTATCAATATCAACGACAATTACCAGATTAAAAAAAGCCCCGTTACTGTTAAGTAGCGGGGCTTTTATCGCAACTGATTTGTTGACTCTAAACGAGTTATCTATCTAAACTTAGTTAAGAGGTGGCAGTGTTGATGTAGCAATATCAATAATCGGTTGTGGCCACAGACCAAACACGATAACCGCTATCGCACACAGCGCCGCAAACACAGTTCCCAACGTCATTTTTTGTGGGCCAGTATAACGGTCTGTATGTTCTGCATCACGGCTATACAAGCTCGCCATAAAGCGCAAGTAGTAGAATAATCCAAGTGCACTACCTACCACAACAGCCCCAGTTAACCACCACAATTGTGCGTAAACGGCCGAAAGAATGGCATAGAACTTACCGATGAATCCAAGTGTAATTGGAATACCCGCTAGAGATAACATCATCACTGTCATCACCATGGCCAAGACTGGCTTGTGCCAGAATAAGCCGCGAAATGCACTAAAGTCATCTTGGTCATCACCACGGTATGGGCTCGAAATCACGCTAACCACACCAAACGCCCCCAAGCTCGCTAATAAATAGCTCACTAGGTAGATAGCAATGGTGACTTGCGCCAATTGAGCATCCACACGCATTGCCACTAACGTAACCAGTAAGTAACCCATATGGGCGATAGATGAGTAACCAAGCAGACGCTTAGCGCTCTTCTGAGTCAATGCCAGTAAGTTACCAAACAAGATTGACGCAATTGCAATCACACCAACAACAGCTAATAACGTATCTGTTTGCGCGATACCATCAACATGTGTAATCGGTGCTTCTAAGAAGATACGAACCAATACCGCAAAGATAGCGATTTTACTGCCGGTTGCTAAGAAAGCGGCAACAGGCGCAGGCGCACCTTGATAAACGTCTGGCGTCCATAATTGGAATGGGAACAACGATAATTTAAAACCGAAGCCCACAATCATCATGCCTAAACCGACTAAAATCAGAGGCGCGTGAATGCTGCTATTCGCTAAGCTTTGACCGACTACGCTGAAGCTTAAGCTACCTGATTCTGCGTATAATAAAGCGATACCAAACAGCAGGAATGAAGACGCGGCTGCGGATAACACCATATACTTGATACCCGCTTCTAAAGTACGGCTACGCTCAAAGGTATAAGCAACCAGACCAAACAATGGGATAGAGATCAATTCGATACCGATAAACATCGAAGCCATATGGTTCGACATCCCCAGCAGAACGCCACCCGTTACCGCAATGCTCAATAAGAGGTAAAACTCTTCTTTGTTATCATTAAAGCCTTCTAACCAATGATAAGCAAAAATAGCGGTACCCATACCTGCGATCAGAACCAGTCCTGAGTAGAACAGAGCAAAACCATCAACTAACAGCAGTGAAGTCACTGCTCTTGGCAGTAATGCTTCCTCACCCACTGATGTAGGAATGGCATAGCCATTAACCCAAATCAGTGAAACAAATGTCAGGAGAAAGCCAACAACCGTTATTGCGGCACTGGTTAAGTGATCTCGCCGCCACGCAATTGACAGCATCACAATCACTGCGGTCAATCCGGAAAGGATTAACGGCAGCATTGCTAACACTTCTAAAGTTGTTATTGTCATGGCGAATTACTACCCTTGTGTTGAAAGTGAAGCAGAATACAGGTTATGTAGTGTTTCCATCGAACCCGCAGACGTATCTAAGATAGGTTGTGGGTAGAAACCAATGATAACCAATAAAGCCGCCAGAACCAGTAAAACACCAAACTCACGAGCCGTTAGCCCTTTCAGTTCAGTGTCTGATTTCGGCGTTCCGTAGTAAGTCTGCTGCATCATCCAGAGTGCATAGATAGAGGCAAACACCACACCAAACACCATAATACAGGTCACTAATGTGAATTGGCTAAAGCTACCGAAGAAGATCATGAATTCGCCGATAAAGTTACCTGTGCCTGGCATACCTAAAGTTGCTGCGGCAAAGAACAGGGATAAACCCGGTAACCATTTGATGCGTTTCCATAATCCACCCATCATACGCATATCACGGGTCTGAGTACGTTCGTACAACTGACCACTGATAATAATCAGCGCCGCACCCGACAGACCGTTAGTAATCATTTGCACCACTGCACCTTGATAGGCCAGTGTTGATGCTGCGTAGATAGCAACAGTCACAAAGCCCATGTGGGACAAGCTACTGTACGCCGCTAAACGTTTAATATCCGTCTGTTTGAATGCTAACCATGCACCGTAGAAGATACTGATCACACCCAGCGTCATTGCCACTGGCGTGAATTGCAGTGAAGCTTCAGGAAACAGTGGCAGTACAAAACGTAATAAACCGTATGCGGCTGTTTTCAGCATGATACCGGAGATATCGACAGAACCCGCCGTTGGCGATTGTTCTTGGGTATCGGCCATCCAACCGTGGAATGGCACTAATGGCATTTTTACTGCGAAAGCAATAAAGAAGCCCAGCATCAGTAAGAAACTAGCAGTACCTGACAACGCACTTTCAGTACCTAACAACGCGTTATAGTCGAATGTCAGTTCATTGAACGCAATCCAGTGAAGGATAACCAAACCGACAATCGCCACCAGCATGATCAAACCACTGACTTGCGTATAGATAAAGAATTTTGTCGCTGCCTTAACATGTTGACGGTTACCTGACCCTTTGTGTCCCCAATTCGCAATCAGGAAGTACATCGGGATCAACATCATCTCCCAGAAGAAGAAGAATAAGAACAGGTCAACCGCCGTAAAGATCCCCATCACACCTGCAATAATCCATAACAGGTTAAAGTGATAAGCACCTTGGTTCTCTTGCTGTTCGCTCCACGAACTGAGGATTGAAAACGCGCCCATGATGGCGGTTAACACCACCATCAATAGCGATAATCCATCAACCGCTAACGAGAAATTGATACCTAGCGCAGGGATCCATTCCGTTGAGTATGTACTTTGCCACTCTGGAATACCTTGCGGGTTAACCAGCGAATAATCCCCTTGCGCCCAAAATAGTACCGCAAGGATAAGCGTGATCCCCATTGTCCCCAGCGCAACCCAACGAGGTGCACGGTGACTAAATCGGTCAGCCTGCCAGCTTAGCAGGGCACCGATAAAGGGAATAAGTATTAGCCAATATAATTGCATGGCGCAATGTGTCCCTTAATTAAACCAAAAGCAGCAGAGCAAGAATCAGCACTGCACCCAGCCCCAGAGAGGCAACATACCAACGGATCTGACCGTTTTCACTCACTGCTAGCCCTTTGTTTGCCCAACGTGAAAGATGTGCAGGGATATTCATCAGTGAGTTAATCGGATCGCTTTCGAGTAACCATGCAATCCCTTTGAAAGGTTTTACAAAAATTACATCATACAACCAGTCGAAGCCCCATGCGTGGTACCACCACGTTGAGAAGAAACGACCAATTGCTGTTTTCGCAATCGCATCAACGATAGAACGTCTAAACAGATAGAGGAACGTCGCAATCAACAGACCTGCGATAGCAAAACCACCCGAGATAGCTTCGATGAACAGTTTACCGTCTTCAGCTTCCATTGGTTTTGCAGGGAATACGCCCTCTAATGGCTGATGGATCATTGCACCCACGAAGGTTGCGAGAATTGCCAAAATAGCCAGTGGTATAGTGTGAGTGATGCCTTTAACTTTATGCGCTTTGATTTTTGCTTCACCGTGGAATACGATGAAAATCATACGGAAGGTGTAAATTGCGGTCATTAATGCACCGAGGATACCCGCCCATAACAGCACAGTTTGTCCATCCACTTTCGCGCCCCACAAGATGGCATCTTTACTGTAGAAACCAGAAGTAAACAGAGGCAACGCGGCCAATGCACTACCACCGATTAACATCACAATATAAACGAATGGAATCTGCTTACGCAGGCCACCCATCTTGAAGATGTTTTGCTCGTGATGACACGCGATGATCACCGAACCTGCGGACAGGAACAGTAATGCTTTGAAGAAGGCGTGAGTCATTAAGTGGAAAATTGCCGCATCCCATGCTTGTACGCCCAGCGCCAAGAACATATAGCCAATCTGGCTCATAGTCGAGTAAGCAAGAACGCGTTTGATATCCGTTTGAACCAGTGCTGCGAAACCTGCAAACAGCAATGTTACCGCACCCACAACACCCACTAAATGCAGAATGTCTGGTGTTAACAGGAATAGCCCATGAGTACGCGCAATTAAGTACACACCAGCAGTAACCATGGTTGCGGCGTGGATCAGTGCAGAAACAGGTGTTGGACCCGCCATCGCATCGGCTAACCATGTTTGTAATGGTAACTGAGCTGATTTACCGACTGCGCCGCCTAATAACATCAGCGTTGCCCAGTTCAGCATCGATAAGCCTTCCGGAGACAACTGAACCGCACGTTGTGCCATTTCGCTGAAGTTTAAGGTGCCCAGTTCGTTGTACAGGATAAACATGCCGATAGCCAAGAACACATCACCGATACGGGTCACGAAGAAGGCTTTCATTGCCGCTTTGCCGTTCTCTGGGTTAGTGTAATAGAAACCAATCAACAGATAACTGCACAGCCCTACCCCTTCCCAACCCAGATACATCAGCATCATGTTATCAGCCAGCACTAATACCACCATGCTCGCGATAAACAAGTTAGTGTAAGTGAAGAAACGTGAGTAACCTTCCTCGCCACGCATATACCAAGAGGCATACACATGAATAAGGAAGCCCACACCCGTTACCACACCTAACATGGTCAGAGAAAGACCATCAAGGGACAGGCTAAATGGAATGGTGAAATTACCCACAGACATCCAAGTCCATAACATTTGTGGGTATGGCTCATATCCACCATTAGCTAAAACAGGTTGGGCTAAAAACTCAGAGCCTGCATAAAATGCAACTAGAGCGGCCAGACCCACTGAGCCTGCACCGATAATCGCAGATACATTTTCTGACCAACGACCGCGGGAAAATGCGAGAAGCACAGACCCTAACAGCGGGAACAGAATCGTTAAATAGAGTAAGTTCATTCGCGCATCTCACTGACTTTATCAATGTTCAGGTTTTGACGATGACGATGGAGTTGCAGTAACAACGCCAATCCAATACTCGCCTCCGCTGCCGCCAGAGTGATTGCCAGAATATACATAATCTGACCATCTGGTTGCCCCCAAAAACTGCCCGCGACCACAAAGGCTAATGCCGTTGCGTTCACCATGATTTCCAGTCCGATCAGCATGAAAAGCAGGTTGCGGCGAATAACAAGACAACTCAGTCCCATTACAAAGATAATTGCCGCTAAAATCAGACCATGTTGAAGAGGTATCATTGTTTCTCCCCCGCATTACGGCTGTTGCTGACAAGATCAGCGCTGTTTTCTGAACGGTCACGACCCACGTGGAAGGCAACAACCAGACCCGCGAGTAATAATAACGATGCTAATTCAACGGCTAAGACGTAAGGACCAAACAAGCTGATACCCACTTCTTTCGCTGTGATAATCACACCTTCCGTTTTTTCTTGGTGAGAAAGGCTGGTGATCCCATACACTAAAATACCCAGTAAAACAGCAGATAACACTGCGGGACCAATCCACGTTTTCGGTGTTAACCAAGCGCGCTCTTGTTCTTGTACTGAGCGACCTAAGTTCAACATCATTACCACGAAAACAAACAGAACCATAATGGCGCCAGCGTAAACGATAATCTCCAATGCTCCGGCAAAATACGCACCGAGCGAGAAGAACACCATTGACAGTGCCAACAGAGAAACCACCAGATACAGTAGCGCATGCACTGGATTGGTATTAGTAATCACCCTCAAAGTTGCTAGAACAGCAACTAGACCGGCGATATAAAATGTAAATTCCATGAATATCGCTCCTTACGGCAACAGGTCTTTGACGTTGATAGGTTTCGCTTCGTTATCCGCTTCGCCTTTATCTTTACCTGCGATCGCCATACCTGATTTACGGTAAAAGTTATAATCAGGGTATTTACCTGGCCCTGAAATCAACAGGTCGTTTTTCTCATAAACCAGATCCTGACGACGCCAATCTGCCATTTCGAAATCTGGCGTCAATTGGATTGCCGTGGTTGGGCAAGCCTCTTCACACAGACCACAGAAAATGCAGCGGGAGAAGTTCACGCGGAAAAATTCGGGATACCAGCGTCCATCTTCGTGCTCGGCTTTTTGCAGTGAAATACATCCCACTGGGCAAGCAACCGCACACAAGTTACACGCAACACAACGCTCTTCACCATCAGGATCGCGCGTTAGCACGATGCGCCCACGGTAACGGGGTGGCAGATAAACCGGCTCTTCTGGGTACATTTGCGTTTCCCGTTTATCGAACGCATGTAGACCCACCATCCAAATACTGCGTACTTGGGTGGCGAAACCGACCAATAACTCTTTTAATGTCATGGTTCAATCACCCCTTACTGAGCGTTGTATAAAATCACTGCTGCGGTACCCAGCAGGTTAAGCAGTGTCAGTGGCAGACAAATTTTCCAGCCGAAGGACATTACTTGGTCATAACGTGGACGCGGTAATGAAGCACGGATCAAGATGAACATCATCATGAAGAAGGCTGTTTTAATCGCAAACCACAGGAAAGCAGGCAGGAACGGACCATGCCAACCACCAAAGAACAGCGTTACAATCAGCGCGGACACCGTCACGATACCGATATATTCACCCACGAAGAACAGACCGAATTTCATCCCGGAATATTCCACATGGTAACCGTCGGCAATCTCTTGCTCCGCTTCTGGCTGGTCAAATGGATGACGGTGACATACCGCGACACCCGCAATCGCAAACGTGATAAAACCAAAGAATTGTGGGATCACGTTCCACATACCCTCTTGGGAATTCACGATGTCGATTAAGTTGAATGAACCCGCTTGTGCGACCACACCCATCAATGACAAGCCTAAGAACACTTCATAACTCACCGTTTGAGCTGATGCACGCATCGCACCCAATAAGGAGTATTTGTTGTTACTTGACCAACCGGCGAACAGTACCGCGTACACAGCCAGACCTGCCATCATCAGGAAGAATAAGATCCCGATGTTCAGATCAGCGACGTGCCAAGTCGGACTGACTGGCACAATGGCAAACGCTAAGAACAGAGAACAAAATGCGATAACTGGGGCAAGCGTAAAGATTTTCTTGTCCGCAAACTCTGGGATCCAGTCCTCTTTAAACAGCATTTTGAACATGTCGGCAATCAGTTGTCCCATTCCAAATGGACCCACACGGTTAGGACCGTAACGGTTTTGGAATAGACCGAGAATACGGCGTTCGCCGAGACTCATGTATGCCCCGCAGGTCACGACAACCAGCAAGATGACAACCGATTTAAGGATGGAAATCAGGACTTCCATCACCGCAGGAGAAATCCAATCCATCATGCGCCCCTCCGCAGATTATTCACTGACACGCCCGCCATTACCGGAGCAATTCCTGGCATACCCAGAGGTAAACCGATTTGCCCCACAGCAAGGTGCTGACTAATACGCACTGGCAGGTTAAAGGTTTGACCTGCATGACTAAATTCAGCTTTCACGCCAGTATTTAGCCCCAGTGCTGCCGCATCTTGCGCGTTCAACATGATATAAGGCTCTGGCATACGCTGCTGAATGACATCAGAACGTTGTGAGGTTTCATCACTACCAAACAGATGATAGTAAGGCGCCACAACCCACTGTGCTTCGCCGCTTTGGTAAGCCGCAGGAACCTCAGTGAAGTACGCTAATTTACTTTCTGTCGAATTGAATAAACGCACGCCCGGATCACCAAAGAGTAAGTGTCCGCCCACTTCTGCTTGGAATTTGTTCCATGCTTGTGGTGAGTTCCAGCCCGGTGCCCATGCAAATGGAATTTGCTGACGTGGTGCTTTCGGTTGGTTATTCCCTTCCATTGAGAACGCAAATGGTGAGTCTATATCTTGCGGTTGACGCGGTTCATGAACCGATTTGTCCGCCAGCATTGCCGTACGGCCGCTGTAACGATGCGGTTCACGCGCCAGTTTCTGTCCACGAATGCGGAAAGAGGCTTTCGGTGCCGTATCTCTAATACCCGCAAACTGTGGCAGAGCTGCCACACACTCTTCGATAACGTGGTCTAATTGCGACCAATCCGCATCACGTTGCTGCGCTTCAGTTTGCAGAGAATGCATCCAGCGCCAGCTTTCGTTCATCACGATGCTGTTATCGTAGTAAGTTGGGTCAAAAACTTGGAAGAAACGCTGAGCACGACCTTCTTGGTTGATAAGCGTACCGTCTGCTTCAGCAAAACTTGCCGCTGGCAGCACTAATGTCGCTTTATCCATGATGTCCGTGTGCTGGTGGTCTGCCACGATCAGGTGCTTCAATTTCGCTAATGCGCTATTGACGGCATCCACGGTGCTGTGACGGTAAAGGTCATTTTCCATCACGATAGCCACATCCGCTTCGTTCGCTTCAATGCGAGAGAACGCATTCTCTAATGGCAATGCGTTCATCATCGCGAGGCCAAAGCTGTTGGCATGAGGCGCGACATAAGACAGACCGACGTTCGCCCCTTTCGCTTTCAGTGCAAATGCGACGTTAGCTGCGGCTTCAATCATCGCATCGCTAGCGCTATGGCTACCACTGATAATCAGCGGTTTTTTCGCACCCGCTAAAGCTTGAGCCACAGTTTCTACTTTCGCTTTCACATCAGCTGGTAAATCATTCACTGCTGGTGCGTCACCGTTGATCAGGTTAGCAATCGCAAAACCGAAACGCGCTTGATCAGCCACTGGTGCACGGTAGTTGTATGCCGCGACATCATCTAAACGCGTGTCATCCACGTTAGTGATAAACAGCGGGTACTTGGCATGTTGACCAATGTTTTGAATCGCCGCGATTTGCCAGTCAGCCACTTTCTGTGCCGCTGCCATTTCACGGGCTTTACCTTTCACCGCTTGGCGAACAGATAATGCCATACGTGCGCCCGTCTGAGTCAAATCTTCACCCAGAACTAACACCGCATCGTAGCCTTCGATTTCACGCAATGTAGGGGTGTAAACACCGCCGTTTTGCAGGATGTTTTGCATCAGCGCTAAGCGACGCTGTTCATCCTTAGAAATGCCGGAGTAGAAGTTTTCCGCACCGACTAAAGCACGCAGTGCGTAGTTGCTTTCGACGCTAGCACGTGGGGAGCCGATACCAATCACTTTCTTCGCTTGATTGATGATCTGCGCACCGCTTTGCATCGCTTCAATCGCCGAAACCACCTGCTGTACGCCATCTTTGGTTAACAGCGCTTGGCGAGGACGGTCTTTACGGTTTACGTAACCATAACCGAAGCGACCACGGTCACACAGGAAGTAATGGTTTACAGAACCGTTATAGCGGTTTTCAATACGGCGCAGTTCACCATAACGCTCACCTGGGCTGGTATTACAACCGATGCTGCACTGTTGGCAGATACCCGGTGCAAATTGCATATCCCATTTACGGTTATAGCGTTCTGAGTGCGTTTTGTCGGTGAATACCCCTGTTGGGCACACTTCGACGAGGTTACCGGAAAATTCACTTTCCAGCGTGCCGTCTTCAGTACGACCAAAGTAGACATAGTTATGCGCGCCATACACACCTAAGTCGGTGCCATCGGCATAATCTTTGTAGTAACGAACGCAACGGTAACACGCGATACAGCGGTTCATTTCATGACTAATGAATGGACCGAGATCTTGGTTTACGTGCGTGCGTTTTGTAAAACGATACTTACGCATGGTATGACCGGTCATCACCGTCATATCTTGTAAGTGGCAGTTACCACCTTCCTCACAGACTGGGCAGTCGTGTGGGTGGTTGGTCATCAGCCATTCAACAACACTTTCACGGAATTGTTTGGCTTCTTCATCATCGATTGAGATGTAAGTACCTTCCGTTGCCGGTGTCATACAAGACATCACGAGGCGACCACGAGTGTCATCCGCGTTTTGATACTGCTTCACCGCACACTGGCGGCAAGCGCCAACGCTTCCCAGCGCCGGATGCCAGCAAAAATAAGGAATATCTAGCCCCAACGATAAGCAGGCTTGTAACAGGTTTTCAGACCCGTTTACGTCATATTCTTTGCCGTCTACATATATCGTAGCCATAGTCAGCATGCTTCCCAAAGGCCCGCGTTAGCAGGCGTTAAACATAAATACGTTCTTCGTCAAAAATTCGTTTAGCGGTTGCTCAATCGCTAAATGCTTACCAACGCTGCTTGAGCAGGTTTGGCTGGATCCCGGCAATCTGCACGATGTTGCGCAGATCTTTTTTCGAGATACCCGCTTCGAACTCTCCACGGAAATATTTGATGGCGCTTTGTAATGGCTCAACCGCACCTGGTGCGTGTGCACAGAAGGTTTTGCCCGGTCCTAAGAAACGGCAAAGTTGTTCAAGAGTTTCGATATCCCCTTCTTGACCTTCGCCTTTTTCCAGTGCCTGTAGAATTTTTACGCTCCACGGCAGACCATCACGACACGGTGTACACCAACCACAGGATTCACGCGCAAAGAAGGTTTCTAAGTTACGCACTAAAGAAACCATGTTGATTTCGTTATCGACTGCCATCGCTAGCGCTGTACCTAAACGGCTGCCTGCTTTTGCAATGTTTTCGAAATCCATCGGTAAATCGAGGTGATCGTTGGTCAGGAAGTCAGTTCCTGCGCCACCCGGTTGCCATGCTTTGAGTTTTAATCCATCACGCATACCGCCCGCATAGTCTTCTAAGACTTCACGTGCCGTTGTACCAAATGGCAGTTCCCACAGACCCGGATTTTTCACGCGTCCAGAGAAACCCATCAGCTTAGTGCCCGCGTCTTTACTCTTGCCCGCGCTTAAATCGATATACCACTGGTCACCGTGCTCTAGAATTGCAGGCACGTTACAGATAGTTTCGACGTTATTCACGCAGGTCGGTTTACCCCATGCACCTGAACTTGCAGGGAATGGTGGTTTAGAGCGTGGGTTTGCACGACGACCTTCAAGGGAGTTAATCAGTGCAGTTTCTTCACCGCAGATATAACGACCTGCACCGGTATGCACAAATAGCTCAAAATCAAAGCCCGAACCGAGAATGTTTTTACCTAAGAGACCCGCGGCTTTGGCTTCTTCGATGGCGCGACGTAAATGTTTCGCCGCTTCAACATATTCACCACGCAAGAAGATATAACCACGGTAGGCTTTTAATGCATAAGCGCCGATGATCATCCCTTCCACTAATAAGTGAGGTAGTTGTTCCATCAATAAACGGTCTTTATAAGTGCCCGGCTCCATTTCATCCGCGTTACATAAGAAATAACGCAGTTTCATGTTTTCGTCTTTTGGCATTAAACTCCATTTCAGACCTGTCGAGAACCCTGCACCACCACGACCTTTCAGTCCGGCGTCTTTGACAAGGTTAACCACTTCATCAGGAGCCATGCCTTTGAGGGCACGTTCGACACCTTTGTATCCGTTTTTGCTACGATACTCATCTAACCAGACTGGCTGCGCGTCATCGCGTAGGCGCCATGTTAATGGATGAGTTTCCGCAGTACGGATCACAGGGTTTGCGGAGAAGTTTGTCATGGATACTGCTCCAGTAGCTTTTGAATATTTTCAGGCTGCACATGACTGTGGGTATCGTCATCGATCATCATCGTTGGACCCTTGTCACAGTTACCTAAGCAACAGGTTGGCAGCAGCGTAAAGCGACCATCAGCGGTGGTTTGACCTGGGCGAATACTCAGCTGTTTAATAATTTCAGCTTCTAAGCCTTGGTAGCCCGTAATATGGCAAACAACGCTGTCGCAATAACGAATAATGTGGCGACCCACTGGTTGACGGAAAATTTGGCTATAGAATGTTGCCACGCCTTCTACGTCACTCGCAGGAATACCCAAAACTTCAGCGATAGCGTGAATAGCGCCATCTTCGACCCAGCCACGATTTTTTTGCACAATTTTCAGCGCTTCAATTGACGCCGCACGTGCATCTTCGTAGTGGTGTTTTTCCCCTTCAATTTCCGCACGCTCATGTTCGGTTAAAACAAAACCGTGATTAACTTGCGGTTCGAAGGTATTCACCACGTCAGACTGGCTGTTACAGCCGCATTGGCCAGTGCCACATTGACCTTGTTTATCTTGTTCATTATGCATGGTTAGCGATCCACATCCGACATTACAAAATCGATACTACCCAGATAGACAATTAAGTCAGAAACCAAGCTACCTCTGATTGTCGCCGGAATTTGCTGCAAGTGCGCATAACTCGGGGTACGAATACGTGTACGATAGCTCATGGTGCTGCCGTCACTGGTTAGGTAGTAGCTGTTGATCCCTTTGGTTGCTTCAACCATCTGGAATGATTCGTTAGCTGGCATTACCGGGCCCCAAGACACTTGTAAGAAGTGGTTGATTAGGGTTTCGATATGCTGCAATGTGCGCTCTTTCGGCGGCGGCGTTGTCAGTGGATGGTCAGCTTTAAATGGACCTTCAGGCATATTCTTCAGGCACTGCTCAAGAATACGGATACTTTGACGCATCTCTTCCACTTTGATCATTACGCGGTCATAGCAGTCACCGTTATGGGCGATTGGAATGTCGAATTCAAAGTTTTCATAACCTGAATAAGGACGTGCTTTACGTACATCAAAATCCACACCCGTTGCACGTAAGCCTGCACCCGTCACACCCCACGCTAATGCCTCTTCCTTGGTGTAAGATGCCACACCAATAGAACGGCCTTTCAAAATGGAGTTTTTAAGCGCTGAAGTCACATAGGATTCTAGGCGTTTCGGTAACCAGTCTAATAATTCACGCAGTAATTTATCCCAGCCACGCGGTAAATCGTGAGCAACCCCACCGATGCGGAACCATGCTGGGTGCATACGGAAACCGGTGATCGCTTCAATCACGTTGTACACTTTCTGTCTATCAGTGAACGCAAAGAACACTGGCGTCATCGCACCAACGTCTTGAATATAGGTACTGATATACAGTAGGTGACTGTTGATACGGAACAGTTCAGACATCATGACACGGATAGTTTTTACGCGATCCGGTACTTCGATACCTGCCAGTTTTTCAACCGCAAGAATATATGGCATTTCATTCACACAACCGCCGAGGTATTCGATACGGTCGGTATAAGGAATGTAGCTATGCCATGACTGACGCTCACCCATTTTTTCTGCACCACGGTGGTGGTAGCCGATATCGGGAACGCAGTTAACAATCTCTTCACCATCCAATTGCAGCACGATACGGAATGCACCGTGAGAAGATGGGTGGTTTGGCCCCAAGTTCAGGAACATGAAATCTTCGTTTTCATTTCCGCGATCTAAGCCCCACTCTTCTGGTTTGAAAGTCAATGCTTCCATTTCCAGATCTTGCTTTTGCTTAGTCAAAACAAAGGGATCGAATTCCGTGGCGCGCGCAGGGTAATCTTTGCGCAGCGGGTGACCTTCCCAGCTTGGAGACATCAGCAGGCGACGTAAATTTGGGTGACCTTGGAAGGTGATCCCGAACATGTCCCACACTTCACGCTCATACCAGTTGGCATTGGGGAATAAAGAAACCACCGATGGCACGTTTAAGTCTTTCTCATTAAGAGCCACTTTCAACATGATGTCGCGGTTTCGGTCAATGGAAATGATGTGGTAGAACACACTAAAGTCTGCGTCAGGCAGACCTTGGCGATGAATACGCTGGCGTTCATCGACTCCGTGTAAGTCGAACAACATCACATAAGGTTTAGGTAGTTTCTTTAAGAAATCTACAATTTCCAGTAATTGTTCACGGCGTACCCAAACCACTGGCATGCCAGTGCGGGTTGCTTGAACTGAAAAGGCATCCGGGCCAAATTGGTTGCGCAGTTCCAGAAGCACAGGATCATTAATGTGATCTTGTGTCTGCCATTCTGGCTGATTATGACTCGCTTGCGCTATCTGATCTGTCATCATTCTTCACCATAACGCTTGATCAGGTTTATTATTTCGCAACAACATTGCTCTGTTACGCTGTATGGCTAAAAGCCTTAAATTTCGTCAGGGGTACGCAGGTTGGTTACTGCGATACGTTCACCGTGTTTTCTTTCTCTTTCTGACTGCATATTCGCACGATAAACACCCTGATCACCGACAACCCATGAAAGTGGGCGACGTTCTTTGCCGATGGATTCTTGTAACAGAAGGAGAGCCTGCATATAGGCTTCAGGGCGTGGTGGGCAGCCTGGAATGTACACATCCACGGGAATAAATTTGTCGACGCCTTGAACAACAGAGTAGATGTCATACATCCCACCTGAGTTCGCACATGACCCCATGGAGATAACCCATTTTGGTTCAAGCATTTGGTCATAAAGGCGCTGGATGACGGGAGCCATTTTGGTAAAACAAGTTCCCGCAACAACCATAAAGTCGGCTTGACGAGGAGAAGCACGCAGTACTTCCGCACCAAAGCGGGCTACGTCATGAACAGCCGTGAACGACGTCACCATTTCTACATAGCAACATGAAAGACCGAAGTTGTATGGCCACAGAGAGTTTTTACGTCCCCAGTTCACCACATCATGAAGTGCATGGGATAATTTCCCCATATACACACTGTTTTCAACTTGCTGCTCAAGGGGATCAGTAACGATTTCTTGAGTTTGCAGTGGGTAACGGTCGTTCTCACCGTTCGGATCTATGCGGGTGAGCGTATAATCCATTGTATAATGCCTCGCTTTTTACTGCGGATGACGATTGCTGATTTTAATAACTTCACTAGGACCTTTAACTGCGCGACGTGAACGGATTGGAGTCCAATCGAGTGCACCAACGCGGATCAGATAAAATAATCCCGCCAACAATACCAAGATAAAAATAGCGGCTTCGATGAAACCGACCCATCCCGCTTCGCGGATGGCGACAGACCATGCAAATAAGAACATAGCCTCCACATCGAAGATCACGAAAAACATCGCGACCAAGTAGAACTTGGCTGACATACGAAGACGAGCACTACCGACAGAGTCAATACCTGACTCGTAGGGAACGTGTTTTGTTCTGGCTTTGGCGCGGCTACCCAAGAAATGACCTGCGGTCAACATGAAAGCGCAAAGACCAATAGCGCCGAGAAGGAATATAGCAAAGCCCCAGTTATGGGCTAACTCTAGGATTGATGTAGACATACTCGTTGCTTACTCATTACTTATGGTACTTAACTGCTCTTTTTTATAACACGGCAGTATTGCACCACAATTGCCCAGTTAATCGAGAAGAAAGACCAAAATTGACCTCAAAACTAAAAGATCCCCCAAACTAAAATCAGCCTGACGACTGCCGTTTGGTTTGCCCCTCTCTCACTACATTTTATTTTGCTCAAATGAGACAAAATAACCGTATTTATTACAAATAATTCACACGTGAAAAACATCTGCAAAACAAAAATAACTCATTAACTGCTAAAACGTGTCAGTGTTACTATACACAAATAAACACGCAAAGTAGTCTAACTGATTATTCGCTTTTACTACACCATTATCTCAGGAAAAACCTGTCTTAACAGACGAAAAAATGTGCTTTTTATTTGATCTAACGCACAGATTTATTGAAAAAATACTCAATTTGTTTACATAACATCCAAATTTAATTTAAGAGGCAGTAACGAATTTTTATTCATCATCCCCACTAAGCCTATGACTACTCTCAGCTATTTTATCAATTCAGCAAATAAATATTGTTAACGGCGTAACAAATCGTTAACTAACTAATGAATTTCATGTTATGCCATATACATCACAATTATTTCATGCTCTTACGCGTAAATCCATACTTAATAAGTGGTTAATCCGTGTATTTTGTCACCTATTGAACAGAAACATTGTTCACTTTTTTATCACCTCGTTATTAAGTAAAATATCGTACTGCAAAAATCGCCTTCCTCCCCTATTAACCACTTAATGAGTACGGCCAGTAAATTTCAGTTAAGAACATTTTGATAACAATTGAAATGCGTAAAATTGTGAAGACGGTTTTCAGGCGGGATATTCATAAAAATAAAACGGCTGAGTCAGGATTAACTGATTCAGCCGGATAATATCACTCTATGTATGTTTGACACTTATCATTGATAAAAACCCTATTTTATCGATAAGGAGAAATTGCTCTTATTGGGCGCTGTTCTCAGTTTGGTCCGCAACGGCATAAGAGATTTTTTTGTTTTCAATGGCATTAAAGACAGTGAGCACAAAATCTTTTTGCTCATCCGCATTTTTATATAACCAGTACTGAATATCTGGCAGACGCGGTAAACCATCTGACTCACCTAAAACACGCAGATCTGCGTTTTGCATTTCCATTGGGCGAGCAGTCACTCCGACTTCTGCATTCACCGCAGCACGAACCGCTGGTAATGATGCAGCTTCATAAGCCACATGCCATGGTAAGCCTGCCTCATCTAATGCCTGAGTACATAACTTACGGTATGGATTCGTTTCATCCATTACCACCAATGGGATTGGCTCATTTGTACGTAGCTGAAAATCAGGTGCGCTGTGCCATAAAATCGGGACAGTTCTTAATGCTGTTTTTGGGTGCTGAGGAATACGGCTTGTCGTCAATGCTAAATCAATTTCATGATTATCTAACATTGACTCAATAAACTGAGCACGTTTAATTCTCACTTCTACCGCGATGCGTGGAAATACGGAGGCAATACGGTTTAGTAAGAAAGGTAATAAGATATCGACTGTATCGTCGGATGCCCCGATACGCAATTCACCATCTGCATCGTTATAGGTTAAAGATGCGGTGGCATCGTCATTCGCACGTAAAATCTGTCTCGCATAGCCGAGTAATTGCAAACCGTGGGCGGTTAATAGCTTATTACGCCCGTGGCGTGCAAATAATTCACGACCAACTAATTGCTCTAAACGTTGCATTTGCTGACTAACAGCGGACTGGGTTCGACATACTGCGGCAGCAGCAGCGGCAAAAGTGTTAAGATCAGCCACTGCGACAAATGTGCGTAGTAAATCGAGATCTAAGTTCATTATGGGACGATTGGAATTTATCATCGTACATTCTCTTTATATAATTTTATGATACCTGGTGTTTCTGCTCTCCTCCGTGAGAATCAGCGAGTCTTAAAAATAATCCAACTTTTTGCATTTCTAATCCGTAGATCTGCATTTATTGTATTCAATACTCTATATTGCTATATCTATTTGATAATTAACTTAAACAGCTCAATTATCCAATTAGCGTTTTAAATTTCTATCAATTAAAGCGGGGTTGATTAACATAAAACTCAATAAGCACGAAATAATTGAAGAAGACTAAATAGTAACATATTTAATGTAGTTGCAATTATTTTAATGTAAGCTCTTTATGTAACATATGATGTAAATTAACAATTTTATTAATTATCAATACACTAAACATTATAACCACGGTTTCACTAAGAATATTCTCATTAAAATAATCAATATTGCTAACAAAAAAAGCCAAAAACCCCCGAAAACACCCTGACCAATAGTTAAATTTATTTCTAATTTAATGATTTAAGATGCAAACTTACAGAGTGATACAATTTTTGTCACTTTGTCATTACGCGACTTTTCCGCCATTTTTTTACGACTCATTCACTAACACACTCCAAAACTACGATAATTATCAGAATTAGATTCCAACTTAATAGCCATAATTAGAGCCATCATCTAACTTATTCAATACTTTAAGATAGCACATATCTGTTTTATGTCTAAACCAACCTTTTGCACCAAAAATTATCTAGCATCTTCAAAAGCTTCCGAGGGAGGAGTACAGTAGATAGTAATGCCGGAAGTCCCCTATGATTGCGAGCCCGTTAGGGTAATGAGAGAACCATGAATACGATAATGAAATCCAATAAGCTCGATAATGTTTGCTATGACATTCGTGGGCCAGTTTTAAAAGAAGCGAAACGCTTAGAAGAAGAAGGCAATAAAGTCCTAAAACTGAACATTGGTAACCCGGCACCGTTTGGCTTTGAAGCACCTGATGAGATCCTCGTTGATGTCCTGCGCAATCTGCCAAGCTCGCAAGGTTACTGTGATTCCAAGGGCTTATATTCTGCGCGTAAGGCAATTGTTCAACACTACCAAGCCCGTGATATCCACGATATGACCGTTGAAGATGTCTATATTGGTAACGGTGTTTCTGAATTAATCGTTCAAGCCATGCAAGCGTTATTAAACAATGGCGATGAAATGCTGGTTCCAGCCCCTGACTATCCACTCTGGACAGCCGCTGTTTCGCTATCAGGCGGTAATGCTGTTCACTATATGTGTGATGAACAACAAGGTTGGATGCCGGATATTGACGATATCCGCAAGAAAATCAGCCCACGTACCCGCGGGATTGTCATCATCAACCCAAATAACCCAACAGGGGCGGTGTACAGCAAAGAGCTATTAATGGAAATCGTCGAGATTGCTCGTCAACATAGTTTGATTATCTTCGCCGACGAAATTTACGATAAAATTCTGTATGACGATGCGCAGCACCACTCTATCGCTGCACTGGCACCTGACTTACTGACTGTCACGTTTAACGGGTTATCAAAAACTTATCGCGTCGCAGGTTTCCGCCAAGGCTGGATGGTATTAAATGGCCCGAAAAAACAAGCCAAAAGCTATATTGAAGGGTTAGAAATGCTGGCATCTATGCGCTTATGTGCTAACGTGCCAATGCAACACGCTATCCAAACAGCATTAGGCGGTTACCAAAGTATCAGCGAATTTATCCAACCAGGTGGTCGTTTATACGAGCAGCGTAACCGTGCATGGGAACTGATTAACCAAATTCCTGGTGTCTCTTGTGTTAAGCCACAAGGCGCCCTGTATATGTTCCCGAAAATTGATATTAAACGTTTTAATATCCACGATGACCAAAAAATGATCCTTGACCTGTTACTGCAAGAAAAAGTGTTATTAGTTCAGGGAACCGCATTTAACTGGCCACACCCAGACCATTTCCGTATTGTCACCCTCCCTTATGCAGATGACTTAGAAATGGCAATCAATAAATTTGGTCGTTTCTTAGAAAACTATCGTCAATAAATTTTCGTTTTATCAAAATAAAATAGCCCAAATAAGGGCTATTTTTTTATCTTAATAAAAACAAGTTTCTTTATGAAACTCTAAATTCAATAGTCTTTATTAGATTAATTAAATAATAGAAATAAAGTAAACAGCTGCTAAGAAAAATAGCACTAATATAATTGGGAAATATTTCATTTCATCCTCGATCAGTTTAATTATATACCTCTCGATTATAGTGACTAAAAATATCAAATCAATTTATTATTGGATGATAACTTGTTTACTCTTTTACGTCTTATTTAGATAATTGAGTATGGATACTCTCAATTTGACTTTTTTATTTCATTCTTTTTTGATCATTTCATTGCATGATTATGAATCGAATATTAATTATAGCCAAACTTGATTCATACTGTCAGAACAACGATCTCCACTGTCTAGAACTGTGTAAATTCGTTTAGACTCGCCATTGACTCCAATAATTACATGCCCCTCCGTCGGACTTTCCGTTTCATCAATAGAACAATCATACATAGGTTCTGAGCGATAACGTGTATTTTCTTGAGTCACAATATCTAAAATCCAGTAATCTCGCGGCTTTCCAATACCCCGTTGATAAATAAACTCCATCGCATTTTTAATAATCGCCCCCTGAGGCACATCCTTTAGTTCAACAGTGGATGTTCGTAATGATAAGTGTGTAAGTTTCATCAATTTTAAGGGCTCTCCCCAAAAGTTCTCTAATGTAACCGTACCTTTTGCTGATAACGCGATTTCCATATAATCTCCTCGATGCTATTGGATTGATGGTTGGATAATTAATGGGAATTTTAATGTATTTCTTCCTATGCTTAATTCATTTAAAACATCAGCTTTCATTAAGTTATATTCACTTATTCAAAATAGAAGCGCTTAATATTAAATATAAATTTACTTGTATCTGATGTATGATTTTCACATATGATTATTTCAATCAAGGAGGAATTATGAGTTACTTTTTTGCCCATCTTGCTAGAATGAAACTCATTCATCGCTGGCCCCTAATGCGTAATGTGCGGACTGAAAATGTTTCAGAACACAGCCTACAAGTCGCGATGGTGGCACATGCACTCGCAATCATTAAAAACCGTAAATTTGATGGTAATGTTAACGCCGAAAAAATTGCACTATTCGCCATGTACCATGATGCAAGTGAAGTCATCACCGGTGACTTACCAACGCCCATTAAATATCATAATCAGCAAATCGCCCACGAATATAAAAAAATCGAGAAGTTTGCCCAACAAAAATTGTTGGGCATGCTGCCAGAAGAGTTGCAAGACGATTTTAAATGTTTGCTAGTAGAAGAGCTGCAGTCTGAAGAAGAACATTTTATTGTAAAACAAGCAGATACTTTATGTGCCTATTTAAAATGTTTAGAAGAGCTATCTGCAGGCAATAGCGAATTTAAGCTCGCCAAAAGGCGCCTGGAAAAAATGCTCGCTGAGCGCAATAGCCCTGAAATGGAATATTTTATGAAAACGTTTGTCCCGAGTTTTACGCTTTCGTTAGATGAAATCAGTCACTAAGGAAATATAAGGAATGGCGAATGTCATTCCTACTTTTAACATCCTGTTCAGCTTGATGTACACTTCCACTTACTTATCTACAATATCGTTTATTTAGATGTTCGTGATTTTTATCATAAAACATAATGAGTCATTCATGCTTTATTTTCAATTGAAACAGGATAATGGACGTATAAATTTTCAGATTCGCCATTGATGCCAAGAATCACTTTTCCTTCATCGGCTCTTGTCATCGAGCAATAAAATTTGCTCTTTGTATGATAGCGTTTTCCATCTTCTGTTGTTATATCTACATACCAGTAATTATAAGAATCCTCGGTATCTAGCTCGTAACTGAACCACATAATATTATCTATCTTTATTTTATCGGGTATATCATGATAAATAGTTCCGCCATTTTATTTCATCCTGAATTAAAGTTATTTATTATAAAACCTCAATCAATTCTGTCTTGCATCCTGATGATGATGAAAATGCGATATATAATGTTTTCGCCGTACCATTCACACCAATAATCGCATCTAAAGAATCATAGAAGGCATAAGAACAACGAAATCTGTCTTTCGTTCTAAAAACTCGCCCACTTTTAGTATGCATGGTCATATACCAATAGTCATACCGATCCAGCTGTCCCAGAGCCGTTCGTATGAAAAACACTTTTTTTAGCTCTGTTCGATCCGCAATATTTGCTAATTCAACTGTTGTTAACATATGTCTCGTGTCATCAATTATACCTGAAACATAATGTTCTAATCGAACAGAAACTAATTCTTCACCCCAATAGTTTTCGAAAGTACAAAAACCATCATTTCCATAAACTACCACTTTCTCTTTTGTTATTTCAGTATTCATTATTACCTCACTATAATTATCTGTTAATTTTAAGGATTGTTCCGGAAATAAAAATAACAAGATTCAACGGATAGGCGGTAATGGATTAAATATTACGAATTGATCTTTATCATCATGGGCAGTAAGTTTTATTGAGTTTAATAGCGCCTTAATAAAGTAGGCGCTATTGATTTAATTAGAATGGGAACAAGATAGGGATCACAGCCACACTGATAAACATGACGATAATCGTAAAAGGGACGCCAATCTTCAGAAAATCAGCAAATTTATAACCACCGGGACCCAATACTAATGTATTCACAGGGGAAGATACTGGCGTCATAAATGCAGCGGATGCCGCGATACCAATCACCATCGCAAAAGGTAATGGAGAGACTTCCATTTGGCGCGCGGCAGCAATGGCAATCGGTGCCATTAATACTGCAGTGGCCGTATTGGAAATAAACAAGCCTATCGTCGCGCATAGAATAAACAAGCAGACTAGCATGACATGAGGTCCCAATCCGCCAGCGATCTTCATCAGTGCGTCTACCGCGAGGGCTATCCCCCCGGTTTCCTGTAAAGCGATAGCGAATGGCATCATCCCAACAATCAAAATAATGCTCGGCCAATGAATTGACTTATACGCACTTTCCATATCAATACAGCGAAATTTCCCCATTAATAGACAGGCAATTAATGCTGCAATAAAGTTAGGAATTTCATTGGTGACCATCATCGCCACCATGAGTGCAAGGCAAAATAACGCATGAGGGGCTTGTGAGGAGGCTGGTGCAACGGCCTCAACCTCAGCGGCTAAGTTCAATACGATAAAATTACGTGGTTTGGTCGATAGAATACGGATCAGCTTCCAGTCCCCAATGACCAGCAAAATATCCCCTAAGCGCAGAGGTTCATCCACCAGCTTTCCATCAAGGGCCTTTCCATCACGGCGGATCCCTACGATGTTTAAACCATATCGGGTACGAAATTTAATCTCTCGTAACGTTTTACCCAATAATTCTGAGTCTGGGTTCATGGAAACTTCCGCCATCCCTACATCCCTTGATTGCTCGGAAAAATAATCCCCGCGCAAGATCATCGGTTCAAGAAGTTGCTCACTGCAAAATTGGCGCAGTTCATCGTCAGTCACTGAAATATCAATCAGCAAAACATCGCGCTCGCGTAACTCAGTTCCCCCTGTTGCACTCACCATCACACGGCGAAACTTACGCCAGCGCTCAATCCCCACCACGTTTGCGCCATAACGGGAACGTAAATGAAGCTCATCAAGCGAGTGTCCTATCAGTGAAGAGCCTTTACGAATAGCTAATCGGCGAGCGCGTCCTGCTAATTTATAATCGCGGATCAGGTCACGGAAACTGCGTTGATATTTAACAGGTTGTTTATCCGGCTCATTACTCCCTAACCAGCGACGAGTTAGCCACATATAGCCAATACCCGCGATTAAAATAAGCAGCCCTATCGGGGTAATTGAGAAAAATTGAAAGCTGGGTAATCCTTCGCGAACTAATTCACTGTTCACCACCATGTTGGGCGGTGTTGCGACTAATGTCATCATACCGCTGATTAAGCCAGCAAAGCCCAGCGGCATCATTAATCGACTTGGTGAGGTTTTCATCCGTGCCGCTACACTGAGCACCACCGGAATAAAGATAGCGACCACGCCAGTGGAGCTCATAAATGCACCGAGCCCCGCCACCGTCATCATTAAAAAGACCAGCATTTTACTTTCGCTGCTGCCTGCGACTCGGACGAGCCACTCCCCCATTTGGTAGGCAATTCCGGTACGAACCAGACCATCACCGATGACAAATAGAGCGGCAATCAACAAAACGTTAGGATCCGCAAAACCCGCCGTTGCCTGTTGTAAGGTCAGTGTGTCACTTAATACAAACGCCACAATCACTAATAAGGCAACCACATCCATGCGGACTTTATTGGTAGTAAATAGAACAACCGCTATCAATAGTAGGGTTAGCACCCACAGCAATTCTCCGTTCAAAGTATCCCCTTTCGACGAAAAAAAACAGGCTAAAGATTTTAGTTAGTTAAGCATGTTTTTCAGAGGATTTCTTTGATTAGATCGTAATTAGGCGTTTTTCGATACGAAAAGCTCAAAATAGCCGTTATTGTCAGGGCCTGTCACGGAAATTTGTTCTAATGTACTAATAATTGCAGAGATTTCATCTCGTCTTGGCATACCTTCAGGATCATGAACCGCAATCACTTGGCAACCCGCACTTAATGCTGAATGGATCCCTGCTGGTGCATCTTCAAAAGCAATGCACTCTTCAGGAGGCAGCTCGAGGCTTTTCGCCCCTAATTGGAACGGTTCTGGATCAGGTTTGCCTTTAGAGACTTTTTCAAACGTGACCCAGTGCTTCGGCTCAGGTAAACCCGCCGCTGCTCGGCGTCCGTGAGCAATTGGCACTGTGCCCGATGTTACAATCGCCCAAGGGGCACCTAATTTATTCAGTAAAGATAACAGCGCTATTGCACCTGGCAGTGCAACAACGCCATCCATATCTTCGCTTTCCATTTTCTCTAACCAACGAAAATGGCTTTGCAGCTCTTCTTCGCTTGCATTGGGTAGGAAATGACGCAATGTGGTCATTGCTGGTTTTCCATGGATATAGTCGATAATCGCTTGATGATCTTCACCAATTCTATCGCCGAATAAACACCAACAGCGCTCAACGACGGCCAGTGAATCCGCCAATGTTCCATCGAGATCGAATAAAAAACCTTTTGCTTTTAACTTCACATCAAACCCTTTTTTAGAAAATCAGCTACCTAATACAAGACGTCAATGCGTCCACCTAAAAAGATAGGTTAAGCATTGAGAATTTGAGAAACCTCAACCGCTGAAAGGTGATATTGGCGAGGACAAGCTTGCCAAATTTTCAGCATTCTTAAATATTTATCCCACATTGGTGTTTGTGAGTTAAAGCCATGAGTTCCGCTATCGAAATGGGTATATCGCCCTTCTGTATTAACCATAAAGCGCACATAACTCAGATAACGCGCTTCCGTTGCGGCATCAAAGCCCAAAAACTGCACACGACGACCATCCACACCATGTTTGTCTTCCATGTTGCCGTAAGAAACTTGCAGCGCATGGTACATTTCCATCACTTCAATAACCGTACGGCACGTTTGCTCGCTGAGTTCACCAAAATCCCTATCCAGCTCGCGCATTTGTAAACCAAATCCACGCTCAATGATAGTTTGTAGACGGCGGTAACGCTCTGCGTTATCCGGGTCTAACATGGTCATCATTTTATATTGATTGGATAAAATTAAGCGTTCAGCATTGGTCATTTCCATCACAGCTCTCCGTTGATAATTTTCTGCAATCTTCGCATTCAATGTTGATAATGCACAGATTAAATATCACTTTTATTGATCTAAACAGTTGTTTTGCGTTAATTACTGTTACATAACGGTTTGTTATCAAATCGAATGCTAAATAAGGTTCAATGAACCGTTTAGATATCTTCCATAAAGGTATGATCTAACTGATTGAACGCTTTTTTCAAAAGTTCGGCTAACGCCATATAGTCAGGCTGCTGCTCAACGGGTGCCATCGCAATTCCCGCTTCGGTAAATTTATCGCGAATTTCATAGAACCAGCTTAATAACCCTGCCGGTAATGGTGTGACAGCACGCTTACCTAACCACCATAACCCTTGCATTGGCAAGCTGCAGGCAAATAATGCCGTCGCGACAGCTGGACCTAACTGCCCGCCTAGCGCAATTTGCCAAGCCAGCGTAAATATCGCAATGGGCGGCATAAAGCGGATCCCAAACCGAATCGCTTTATTGATACGTAGTTCAGGAAACAGTGGCGTTAGCTTTTTTTCCATAGGAAAAACCTTCAGATAGTGATTACCTAATCTGAAGCGTTTAAAAAAACCTGGAGGGGTACTTTGCATTGTGCTCATCAATTAATTTCCTACTACTTATTCATTTTTTACTGCCATTGATTTTCAGTGACTATCAATTTCAATTGGTCATCACAAAAACAATATCAATCTATGGCTAGCTTACGTCAAATTCAACGTGAACGCACACTCAGTTTTTAAGTTAATTTTCACAAATTTAGCTTTAATTAAGCTAACTTAAATGAAACCCGCTATTCTCTTGAATACGTAACTCACCGCTATAACTACACTTTATATGGTATTTATGATTTTAATCAACCAAACGCCCTATTTTTAAAAAAAACGTATAAAATATAAAATAGTTTTAGTAGAATCGACCGCAATTAGAATTACTGCCGAACTATGTTACTTAATAGTTCTCTTTAATAAGTCAACAACAGTGATATATTGGGGTTCTGCACGTTATTTCAACACAATACTGTGACTTATTTTTCACAGTTATTTAACAGCATCACGTAACGTTTGCGCGAGAAACCCCTGTAAAATCATCGACCCATGTGCTTTTTTGCACATATCATGATATCAATCATGAATTGGTCGGATATAAATGCGCTAGGCTCTAGCGAATAACATTTTTCAACCAAGTCTGTGTGTCCTCATAACGGGCTTCACAACATCAACTAAGATAGGTATTTCCATGTCAAGTAAGCTGGTACTGGTTTTAAACTGCGGTAGCTCCTCACTGAAATTTGCAATCATCGATCCGACTAATGGAGATGAATTTCTATCAGGTTTAGCTGAATGTTTTAATTTACCTGAAGCTCGTATTAAATGGAAAATGGACGGTGAAAAACATGAAGCACTTTTAGGTGCAGGCGCTGCGCACAGCGAAGCACTGAACTTCATCGTAAACACAATCCTGGCTGCTAAGCCTGAATTGTCCGCACAGATTTCCTCTATCGGTCACCGTATTGTTCATGGTGGCGAGAAATTCACGTCTTCTGTTCTTATTGATGACGAAGTCATCGCAGGTATTAAAGCGGCAATCCCATTCGCGCCATTACATAACCCTGCTCACCTTATCGGTATTGAAGAAGCGAGAAAATCATTCCCTCATCTGATCACCAAAAACGTAGCGGTATTCGATACAGCATTCCATCAGACAATGCCTGAAGAAGCTTACCTGTATGCACTGCCATACGAGTTATATTCCGAGCACAGCATCCGTCGTTATGGTGCGCACGGTACTAGCCATTTCTATGTTTCTCGTGAAGCGGCGAAAAAACTGAACAAGCCAGTTGATGAACTGAACGTTATCACTTGCCATTTAGGTAATGGTGGTTCAGTATCTGCTATCGTTAACGGTAAATGTGTTGATACATCAATGGGTTTAACTCCATTAGAAGGCTTAGTCATGGGGACTCGTAGCGGCGATATCGACCCTGCGATTATTTTCCACTTACATGATTCATTAGGCATGAGCGTTGACCAAATCAACAAAATGCTGACTAAAGAATCTGGCTTACTGGGCTTAACTGGCGTGACTAGCGACTGCCGTTATGTTGAAGATAACTACGGCACTAAAGCGGATGCAACCCGTGCAATGGATGTGTTCTGCCACCGTTTAGCAAAATATGTTGGTGCGTACAGCGCGCTGATGGAAGGTCGTCTTGATGCAATTATCTTCACTGGCGGTATCGGTGAAAACTCTGCACAAGTGCGAGAAATTACGCTGAAGAAACTGGCAATCCTTGGTTTCGAATATGACCACGAGCGCAACTTAGCCGCACGTTTCGGTAAAGAAGGTGTTATCACCACCGACAACAGCCGTCCGGCACTGGTTATCCCAACCAATGAAGAGTTGGTGATTGCCCAAGATGCTGCACGCTTAACAGCATAAAGACTTTCTCGCCGCCAGCCTTATGCTGGCGGTACTGCTTTAGAGTAACCAAAAAACGAGGTTCCTGTGTCCCGTACAATTATGCTAATTCCTACTGGCACCAGCGTTGGTTTAACCAGCGTTAGTCTGGGTGTCGTCCGCTCAATGGAACAAAAAGGTGTCCAGCTGAGTGTGTTTAAACCTATCGCACAACCACGCGTTTCCGGTAATAAAGACCAAACTACTGAAGTTTTACGTTCACACTCCAGCATCACAACCATTGTTGAACCACTAACAATGGAATATGTCGAATCTCTGCTGACTTCATCAAAGAAAGATATTTTGATGGAAGAGATCGTGGCGCGCTACCACGACCACACTAAAGATGCGGAAGTGATCCTAATCGAAGGTTTAGTCCCAACTCGCAAGCACTCTTTTGCACAATCACTGAACTACGAAATCGCCAAAACTTTAGGCGCTGAAATTGTCTTTGTTACTGCGCCGGGCAATAGCTCAATCCAGCAAATGCAAGAGCGTTTAGAGCTGGTTCGTAACGAATTTGGTGGCCAACGTAATGAAAGCATCATTGGGGTTATCGTTAACAAAGTTAACGCACCCGTTGATGAGCAAGGTCGTACTCGCCCTGACTTGTCTGAAATCTTTGATGATTCCACCAAAGCGACTGTGGCCAATATCGATGCCAAAGCGCTGGAGTGTTTAAATCTGCCAGTATTAGCGTCAATTCCTTGGAACTTTGACCTGATTGCCACTCGTGCAATCGACATGGCAAAACACTTAAATGCAAAAGTCGTCAACGAAGGTGAAATCAACACTCGTCGCGTTAAGTCCGTCACTTTCTGCGCACGTAGCATTCCACACATGCTGGAACACTTCCGCCCAGGTTCATTGTTAGTGACTTCAGCTGACCGCCCTGACGTGCTGGTTTCAGCCTCTTTGGCGGCAATGAATGGCGTAGAAATCGGGGCTATCTTACTAACTGGTGGCTATGATATCGATGCACCTATTCGCAAACTTTGTGAACAAGCATTCGAAACGGGCTTACCTGTGTTTATGGTGAACAGCAACACATGGCAAACTTCGCTGAATCTGCAAAGTTTCAGCCTTGAAGTTCCGGCTGATGACCATGAGCGTATTGAAAAAATTCAAAACTATGTGGCTCGCCACATTAGCAGTAACTGGATTGAATCTCTGGTTGCAGACTCTGAGCGTCCAAACCGCCTGTCTCCTCCTGCATTCCGTTACCAGTTAACTGAACTGGCTCGTAAAGCAGGCAAACGCATCGTGCTACCTGAAGGTGATGAGCCACGTACCGTTAAAGCAGCATCCATTTGTGCTGAACGTGGTATCGCGACCTGCGTACTGTTAGGTAATCCTGATGATATCCGCCGCGTTGCGGCATCTCAAGGTATCGAATTAGGCGCTGGCATCGAAATCGTTGACCCAATTAAAGTTCGCGAAGAATATGTTGCTCGTTTAGTCGAACTACGTAAAAGCAAAGGCATGACCGAAGTCGTTGCTCGTGAACAACTGGAAGATAATGTTGTTCTGGGCACATTGATGCTGGAAAAAGGCGAAGTAGATGGTCTAGTCTCTGGTGCAGTTCATACCACTGCAAACACCATTCGCCCACCATTACAGTTAATTAAAACTGCGCCAGGTAGCTCATTAGTTTCTTCTGTATTCTTTATGCTGCTGCCAGAGCAAGTGTTTGTTTATGGTGACTGTGCGATTAACCCAGATCCAACAGCAGAGCAACTGTCTGAAATCGCAATTCAATCTGCGGATTCAGCAAAAGCGTTTGGTATCGAACCTCGCGTTGCAATGATCTCTTACTCTACGGGTAATTCCGGTGCGGGTAGTGATGTTGAGAAAGTACGTGAAGCAACACGTTTAGCGCAAGAAAAACGCCCTGACCTGATGATCGACGGCCCATTACAGTACGATGCTGCGGTAATGGCTGATGTGGCAAAATCTAAAGCGCCAAACTCGCCAGTTGCGGGTAAAGCAACTGTATTTATCTTCCCAGACTTGAACACCGGTAATACCACCTATAAAGCAGTACAACGCTCTGCTGACTTAGTCTCTATCGGTCCAATGCTGCAAGGTATGCGTAAACCTGTTAACGACTTATCCCGTGGCGCACTGGTAGACGATATTGTTTACACTGTTGCACTGACTGCGATTCAAGCGGTACAAAACGAAAACGCATAATCTTAGTTATTAAGCTTTGAGTTAAAAGGTCAATCCAGAAATGGGTTGACCTTTGTTTTTTCATCGTTATATGAAAATGATATCCCCCTCATTTCATATCATTAACCTCTATATTTTCACAAAATATTGAGGCTGATTATGATCACTCCCCAAAGAGTCAGTATTAAGTTTGAACAGAAAAAATTAACAGATTATTTTAAAGATACCGCTAAAAATGAGTTTTCTCGCAATATAATTGGCATTAAAAATATGCAAGAAGCCGAAAAAGGTGTCTGTTATGGATTAGCACATGCTTTCTTATTTTATGCCCATGCAAATGATGAAAAGAAATATATAAAAAATCTGGCGATAGCATTGAAAAAAACACATAACTCCAAGGAGAATATTCGCCATTATCACACTTTTTTAAATGATGCTTTTTGTCAAATTATTTATAGACAGAAAATAATTGATTATGTTCTGAAGATTGACCATGCCATAAAAAAATTTGATTTTTCAAATGATAACCGAGAGTTAAAACAAAGAAATATGCTTAACTCAATCAATGCGGTATTTTTTAAAAACAGTGCATTATTACTGGATAATATAGGGGAAAATGATGTCATTAATTTTAAAAAATTATTACATCAGTTATATTTTTATACCTATTCCACATCAGCAAGTGCCAGGGAGAATATATTAAAAATGAAAAGTCAATTTGAACTTAATTTAATTAAATCAACTGCTCGAGAAATTAAGAAAAAATGTTCTAACTTTGCAATGACTGATTTATCAATCAACAGCATTAAACCATTTTTTGAATTAGTTAAAAACCACCAGAAAAAAATCATTAAGCATCAAATAACACAAAGAAATAGCCAATATAATATAAAATATGACACCTATACGACTATTGATAATAACGTAAATTTAAATTCACAAAATTATATAACCTTTGAGCAATTCAAGCAGCGCATTAATAATCGACTACAGCAACAGAAGGATACCATTTGTGATTTTCTGACTAAACATCATGCTATGGGGATCACGATTAAACATATCAACGATAAAATCATATTCAAGTTCTTTGAACCTAATAGAGGCCTTTATATAACAGAAAATAAGAAAAAGTTTTTTAGTCTCATTGAAAAAACAATGTCTCAGCAAGAGTGCTTTGTTAATGCTCTAGATGAGAAAATCATCGAGATTAATACCTCCTACGCCGATAAACTTCATCAATATCCGCTGTTCAACAAACTCAAAGAACCTAAATTTTATAAATCATAAAAGTACAAAAGGACTACCAAGGTAGTCCTTATTTCAATACTCGCATTTACTCTGGGTTTGAACAGCTAATCGCTTTATCCGCTTCATTATTACGCGTTAACCATAATGACAGTGCTTTAAGCGAATCTGGCGTAAATTCATCACAACGAGCGGTAATTTCCTTGGGAGTCAACCAAGTTACTTCTACGACTTCACTTTCTTGCAAAGCAAAAGGACCGTGACTCACACAACTAAATAATCCACCCCACACGCGGCAAATTTCATTTTCATAATAGAAAGTACCATGTTCTGCAAACGGAACACCTGCAATCCCCAATTCCTCTTCAGCTTCACGCTTAGCTGATTCAAGGATCTGTTCATCTTGCATCACGACACCACCCGCCGTCGCATCCAAAAGCCCTGGGTAGAAATCTTTAATGTCCGTTCTCCGTTGCACCAGAATTTTACCCATTCCATCGTGCACCACGATGTAGGTCGCACGGTGGCGTAAGTTTTCTGCACGCATTTGGCTACGAGTTGCTTGCGCTATTACATTATTATCTTCGTCAACGATATCTACCCATTCGACGAATTCGGTCTGTTGTTCCATCCTGAAAACCTTATTTAGCTTGTCCACCAAAATACTTTGATACAAGGTATTCTTTTCGCATATATGTTGCAAGAGATCCTACCCAAATTTGACCTTGCTTTCCATCACAAAAATCAATGCATCTCTTTAAGATACAGTACAAAATTCTTTTTTGTGAAGCGTTAACTGAAACCCAACAATTCCCATTTGCAAATGCTATAGTTATCTTTATAGGGTGGTAAAAATTGGATTATTTAGAGTGTGATAGCGCTTTAAATATAGGGGATAAAAAATGAGAATTCTAATAACAGGCGGAACAGGGTTAATTGGCACCCAACTGGTTCAAACGTTAGTGATGCATTCACATCAGGTCACCGTATTAAGCCGTTCACCACAAAAGGTATACAGTTTATTTTGTAAAGCGGTTGAATGCTGGACAACCCTTCAGGATAAAACCGACCTTAATGGGTTTGATGTGGTCATCAACCTTGCTGGTGAACCTATCGCAGAAAAGCGTTGGACCACAGCGCAAAAACAGATCCTTTGTGACAGTCGCTGGAAAATCACTCAGCAATTGACGAACTTAATCAAAGCCAGTCAAAACCCACCGAGCGTATTCCTGTCAGGCTCTGCCGTTGGTTACTATGGCGACCAAGGTCAATCCGTCGTGACGGAAGAAGATCAACCTCATGATGAATTCACCCATCAACTAGCTGCTCGCTGGGAAGCTATTGCCCAAGAGGCGCAATCGGATAAAACCCGAGTGTGTTTATTACGCACAGGGTTAGTTTTATCCCCTAACGGCGGTTTGCTCGCCAAAATTCTGCCTATTTTTAAAATCGGTGCTGGCGGGCCGATTGGTCATGGAAAACAATATATGCCGTGGATCCATATTAACGATATGGTGAAAGCGATTTTGTTTTTAATGGAAACACCGAATTTATCAGGCCCGTTTAATATGACGTCGCCTTATCCTGTCCATAATGACCAATTTGCTGCCATGATGGGAGATGTACTCAATCGCCCTTCCTTTATCCGCACACCCGCTTTCGCCGTAAGAGGTGTACTTGGGGAATCCGCAACATTATTGCTTGGTGGGCAGCAAGCCATTCCAAAACGTTTAGAAGAGTCTGGCTTTGAATTTGAATTTATTGAACTGAGAATTGCTTTGGAAGATTTATTGGTTTCCAGTGGAAACTAACTCATTTTTACGCTTCTAACACCATAATATCCCTGCCATCTCGTGAGATAAATAATGAGATGGTTTCTATCGTGTTTCTCTTTACAACTACCCTGTTTAAATCATTCCTGTTTAAATCATTTGCATTCACGCTTATTATATGTACATTCAAATAATTGAAATTTGAAAGATATAGATAATAAATATATGTATGGTGTTATTAATTTAATCAATTATGGATAACATTATGCCTATCGAAAGTTCCACCGTGAAAAAAACACCTTTTTCCCAATCAAAATTTTTAAATTTCCTGACAACAGATGATGCCGCATCTTTCAAAGAAAACATATTGAAAGTCTCAAATTCAAAAGAGCGTTTCGGTGGTTTTTGTTTTGGTGCATCTGTGAAATTTTTACACTATAGTGATAAAGGTTTAGAGCATGAATATATCAATATTTATAATAAACATTTAGATAACATAACAGCCAACAACCCTATAACAAATGCAAAGCCTTCTAATATAGAGATGGCATCAGTTTTACATTACAAAGATTACACAGAAAAAAAACACGAAATCAAACAAGGGAATAAATTACTTAAGGAAATATTTGACATACAAAAATTACAAGCAGAATCAACACTAAATAATAACTTATCACTGCCCATTTCATTTTTATCATCTGCACTGGCAGAACAAAACTTTATAAAGGTAATAGATCTAGCTTTGGATGAAAACGTGGAAAAATATTGCAATAAGGAAAGTAGAATGCAAAAAATAATTTGTGCAGCAGTTCTTGACGAAAAAAGAAAATATATAAAAAACAGATATTCAATAAAAAAAACTGACAAGCTAGATGAAATTTTTCTCTGTCTTAATTCAAATCCCGGCATCCGTTCTAGATATAGAGCTATTAATAGTCTATTAGATTCATCACGAATTCCCACAAATGCGAAAACAGAAACTGCTTGGGTGGAAAAAAATAAGCAGCAAAATTTAAACTCTAATATAAAAATAGCAAATAAAATCAGACAGACAAAGAAATTCAATGATTTTATGAGTATGATTAAGGCTTGTAAGGATGATACCCAAAATTATCTATTTTCAAGCCCTTATCATACTTGTGCAATCAATATTAAGAGAAATAAAGAAACTGAAAAATATGAATTTTTTGACCCTAATGAAGGCCTTTATGAATGTGATAGTTTTGATGAATTTTCGCTTTTTCTAAAAAACTACATGGATGAAAATCAAGAATATGAATTCATAAAAGATGAAAAATCTGATTATCAAATAGCATTCGTTAAGTTAAATAGGATAAACCAAAATTCAGCTAACTATAATGAAAATAAAGGTTTTGATAGTAATTTAAAAATCAACAAACTACTCGCATTAGATAACTTTAAGGTTATATTAAAAAGAACATCATTAAAAAGCAGAGTACTGAAAAAGAAAAGCGATAGTATTGTACATCAAAGTTTTAACAAAAAAAATCATTTAGTTACATTAGAATTTAATTACACTAAGTCAAATGAATCTAAACAAAAGACCATCTACTCTTCAAATATTGACGCGTCGGATCTTCACCAAGTTATTCGGAAGAATCTAGCTCAATTAAAACAGACAGATCAGAATATTTTTATTGATAAAAAAGGAAATATATACCCTATAGCCCCTCATATTTCTATGGCTAATTTTCATATTAATACGGTGCCTAGTGATAATTTTAGCCCTGTTACACTCAATAATAATTGAGCATTACGATCCCATTAAATTACTTTGTCCCATGCCAACGGGTAAACCAATCGTGTTCAAGTTGAATATCAAATTGATCAAGTACACGGTTCACGGTTTGGTCGACAATATCTTGAATAGATTGAGGCTGATGATAAAACGCAGGCATTGGGGGCATAATCACCGCTCCCATTTCTGCGGC